>CAZTTB010000147.1:0-4561 GCA_964616005.1 uncultured bacterium
GCGATGGCGAGCAGGAAGGCCGGCGCCAGCAGCAGGTAGGCGAACGCCTGTTCGTTGATGGCGGTGGCGGTGGGCCTGCTGCGACGCGCGGCCAACGGGGGTCCTTTCATGACCCGGTTGTACCGGGGCGGGTTTCCGCCCCGGTACAACCGGCCCTTGCTATCAGGCTACGACGCCGGCGCGCCTACTGCTGCAGGATCGCATCGATGTCGGAGGCGGCCGCGTCCAGCGCGGGCTGCGGCTGCTCCTTGCCGAGGTAGACGTTCTGCAGCATGGTGGTGGTGCGCTGCGCGATCTTCTCCCAGTTGGGGATGATCGGCGCGAACTTGGCGTTGGGGAGGAGCTGCACGAAGGCGTTCAGCTTCTCGTTGTTGGTGAAGAAGGGGTCCTTCGCGACGTCCTGCAGCACGGGCAGGAAGCCCTCCTGCTTGTTGTAGTTGACGCGGTTGTCCTTGCTGAAGATGTACTCCAGGAAGGCCTGGGCGTCCTTCACCTGCTGGTCCGAAGCGCCCGTGACCGACGGCTTGTACATCATGATCGTGTCGGTGACCGCGTAGGTGACCGGCGTGGTCTTGTAGGGCAGCGGCGCGATGCCGTAGTCGATGTTCGGGGCGTTGTCCTTGAGCCAGCCGATGATCGGCGGCAGGTAGATGAACATGCCGAGGCGGCCCTGCCCGAACAGCGTGCGCAGGTCCTCGCGCGTGTTGCTGGTGACGTTGGGCTCGACCACCTTGGCGTCGACCAGGCCCTTGAGGTAGGTCAGCGCATCGCTGGCAGCCTGCGAGTGGAGACCGCTCTTGCCGTCCGCTCCGACGATCTCGCCGCCGGCGCCCCACAGGAAGTAGTAGTAGTAGACGTCGGTCTCGATCTGCGAGCCCTGCAGCCCGAAGCCGTAACGGCCGGGCAGCTTGGCGATCTTGGCGGCGTCGGCCTGGAGCTCATCCCAGGTCTTGGGCGGATCCGTGATGCCGGCCTGCTTGAACAGGTCCTTGTTGTAGATCAGCGCGCGGTCCGACGCGGCCCAGGGCAGGCCGTAGAGCTGTCCCTGGATCGACGACGGGGTCAGGAAGGCCGGGATGAAGCGGTCGGTGAACGACGACGGCAGGGCGAGCGGCATGGCGACGTCCGAGGAGATGTACTCGGGGAGCCAGCGCGTGCCGATGATGGAGATGTCGGGCGCCTTCTTGGCGGCGATGTCGGTGACCAGCACCTGGTGCAGGTTGTCCCAGGAGGTCTCCTGGATGTTGATCTTGATGTCCGGGTGATCCTGCATGAAGGCCTTGGCTGCGGCCTCGAAGAAGGGCTTGGTGGCGTCCGAGTACTTCGGGATCTCCACCGTGACCGTGGTCGCGCTGGCGAGGCCGAGCACCATCGAGAGTGCTAGGCCGAGCAGCAGGACGAGTGAATGGCGGCGTTTCATGCGTACCCCCTGATCCTTCCGTGTCGAGGTGTGCTAGGGGCGGGGCGGAGCCCCGATTCGATTAGCGTGCGGTTCCATCATAGGAGCCGTGTCCGGCCGCCACAACGGACAAATGACCAAGTTGGATGGTTTCGCTCAAGGGGTGGGTCGATTTGGAACGGTTCGACGCATGGCCAGCGCTCGCACGGGCGACCGGCGTCGGTGCCGGTGCGGTCGGTGCCGGTGCGGCCGGTGCCGGTGCGGCCGGTGCCGGCACGTCCGTGCTTCGGCTCAGCCGGTGCCGAACGTCTGCAGGCGCTCGGCCGGCAGCCCCGCCAGCAGCACCCCGCCGAACGCCGGCGGGTAGCGCGGCGGCCGCGGGGCGGGGTAGCCGCGCCCGGCCATCTCCGCCGCGAACGCCGCCGCCAGCGCCGGGCCGCGGAAGCTCCCGCCCGCCGTCGACACGGCCGCGTCGGGTCCGAGCTCGAGCCGGACGGTGAGCGCCTCGACGTGCTCGGCCAGCTCCCGCGCCGCGCCGCGCACCAGCGCGCCGGCCACGGCGTCGCCGTCCTGCGCCGCCCTCCCCACGACGAGCGCCAGCGCCGCCACCCGGGCCCGCGGCGGCTGCGGCGCCGTGCTCAGCAGCGCCAGTGCGGCGTGCATGTCGGCAACGCCCAGCGCCGCCGGGACGTCGGTCTGCAGGCGCGTGGCCGGCCCGCGGCCGTCCGCGGCGCGGCAGGCGGACCGCAGCGCGCCGACGCCCAGGTCGAAGCCGCTACCCTCGTCGCCGAGCAGCGTCCCCCAGCCGCCGCAGCGCGCCTCGCGGCCCGCGCCGTCCTTGCCCCAGGCCATGGAGCCGGTGCCGGACAGCACCAGCACCCCGGGCGTGCCGGGGAGCGCCCCTTCCAGCGCGAGACGGACGTCGTTGTACGTGCGGTAACGCCAGGGCGCGAAGGCCTGGGCCGCCAGCGCGTCGAGCGCCTCGTCCCAGCGCGCGGTCTCGCCGTAGGCCGGCAGCCCCAGCGCGAGCTCGGGCTCGGCGGCAGCTGCGTTCGCGGCCTCCGCCACCCACCCGCGCACCTCGGTCAGCACCCGGCGCACGAGCGCCTCGCCGCGCGCCGGCAGGTCGCAGCCGTCGGCCAGCGCGTCGAGGCGCACCACGCCGCGACCGTCGACGGCCACCACGCGGGTCTTGCTCCCGCCGCCGTCGACGCCCACGTAGAGGCTCAGAGGGAGCTCCGCTACACCCGGCGGAAGATCAGCGCCGCGTTCTGACCGCCGAAGGCGAAGTTCTGGCTGAGCGCGACGTCGACGCGCTTCTCGCGCGCTTCGTTGGGGATGAAGTCCAGGTCGAGCTCGGGATCGGGCTCGAGGTAGTTGCGGGTAGGGGGCAGCACGCCGGAGTGGAGCGCCTGCAGGGTGGCGATGGCCTCGATGCCGCCGGCGGCACCCAGCGTGTGACCGGTCATCGACTTGGTGGAGGACACCGGGGGCACGCTCGCGGCGTCGCCCCACACGCTCTTCAGGGCCAGCGTCTCGTTGAGGTCGTTGGCCGGTGTGCTGGTGCCGTGCGCGTTGATGTAGCCGACGTCCGAGGCGTCGAGCCGCGCCGACTTGAGCGCCCGCGTCAGGCAGCGCACCGCGCCCGCGCCGCCCGGCGCCGGTGCGGTCACGTGGTAGGCGTCGGCGCTGGTGCCGTAGCCGATGACCTCGCCGTAGATGCGAGCGCCCCGCTTGCGGGCGCGCTCGAACTCCTCGAGCACCAGGATGCCGGCGGACTCGCCCGCCACGAAGCCGTCGCGCGAGGCGGTGAAGGGCCGGCTGGCCGTCTCGGGGCTGTCGTTGCGGGTGGACAGCGCCTTCATCACCGCGAAGCCGCCGATCCCCATGGGCGTGATGGGGGCCTCGGTGCCGCCGGTGAGCATGACGTCGGCCTCGCCGCGCTGGATGATGTGGAAGGCGTCGCCGATGTTGCCCGAGCCGGTGGCGCAGGCGGTCACCACGGTGGAGCTGGGGCCGAGCAGGCCGTAGCGCATGGCCACGTGACCGCTGGCCATGTTGGCGATCAGCATCGGGATGAAGAACGGGCTCATGCGCATGGGGCTGCGCTCGAAGCGGATCTGGGACTGGTTCTCCCAGGTCATCAGCCCGCCGATGCCGGAGCCGATGCAGGTGCCGGTCTGCTCGCCGGCCACCTCGTCCGGGCTCAGCCCCGCGTCCTGAAGGGCCAGGTCGGAGGCGACCAGCGCGAGCTGGACGAAGCGATCGAGGCGCTTCGCCTCCTTGCGCTCGAGGTAGTCCTCGATCTCGACGTCGACCTCGCCGGCGATGCGAACGCTCAGCTCGGAAGCGTCGAAGCGGGTGATCGCACGGATGCCGTTGCGGGCCTCGTGCTGCCCCTCGAGGAAGGCTTGTGCACCGATGCCGATCGGCGTCACCGGGCCGATGCCCGTAACCACGACTCGTCTCATAGGTTCCACCACGATACCGGACCGCCCGTGAGCGGCCTGTTCGATACCCCGCGCGGCCGGTGGACGCACGGAGTCGATGCCGCGTGCCGGGCGACGTCCTGCCGGGACCTTACCGGCAGGACGTCGCCCTGGTCACTGCTTGCTGGAGATGAACCTGACCGCGTCGCCGACGGTACGGATGTTCTCCGCTTCCTCGTCGCTGATCTCGATGCCGAACTCGTCTTCGAGCCCCATGATGAGCTCGACCACATCGAGCGAGTCCGCGCCGAGGTCGTCCACGAAGGAGGCGCTCTCGTTCACGTCGCCGGGGTCGGCGTCCAGCTTGTCGGCGACGACCTCCTTGATCTTCTCGAGAATCTCCTGCTCGTCCATCGTTCGCTCCTCCTCACGCAGGCGTGGGTTACCGCGGCTGAATCCTGGTGATTCTAGCACGGCACCTGCGCGTGTCCTTCGTCGGTCCGTGCGGCCACGCCGCCGTTCCCGGCGGCATCTGGAGTGGCTTCTCGGAACTGGTTGCGGGGCGGTTCCCGGCGCTCCGACTCGCGGCCGATCCGGCCTTCCCGGCTGCGGGTGCGGTTCCGCGCGCATGCGCTGAGCCGCTGACACGGACCCGCCGGCGCGGAGCCGGAGCCTCGGAAACATTACGGCATGACCATGCCACCGTCAACCGGCAGCGTCTGCCCGTTGATGT
>CAZTTB010000148.1:0-4552 GCA_964616005.1 uncultured bacterium
CCCGGCATCGGGGCCGCCGGGTGTGGAGGCGCTCCGCGCGCTCGCCAGCGGGTGACCCGACGGCACCGGGCGCCGCCGGGGCCGTAGCTCGCTGAGGAACATCGCCGCAACCACCAGGGCGCCGCCGATCCAACCGACCAGGCCCAGCCGCTCGCCCAGCAGGAAGAACGCGAAGATCGAGGCGACCACCGGCTCCAGCACGAAGATGAGCGCCGCCACCTGCGCGGGCACCACGCGCTGGGCGTAGGTCTGCACCACCGCCACCAGGGCGGTCGCCACCGCCGCCAGGTAGAGGATCGCCAGGTAGGTGGTCAGCGGCACGTGCCGCAACTCCCCCACCTGCGGCAGCGCCCACAGCCACGCGAGCAGCGCCATGGGCACGTGCTGCAGTGCGGCGAGCGAGGTGGCCGAGGCCCTCCCGGCGACCTCCCCCAGATAGACGATGAACAGCGCGTAGGCGAGTGCCGTGGCGAGTACCCACACGTCGCCGCCGTTGATGGCCTTCGCACCGCCGTGCAGGGTCATCATCCCGAGACCGGCGAGCGCCACCAGCGCCGCCAGGTAGGCGCGTCCGGCCACGCGGCGACGCAGCCACGCCGCCGCGACCAGTGGCGTGAGGATCACGCTCAGACCGGTGATGAAGGCCGCCCTGGAGGCGGTGGTGAGGGACAGTCCCATGGTCTGGGTGGCGAAGCCGATGAACGCCAGCAGCCCCAGCACCAGAGCCGGCTTCACGGCGCGTCGATCGAAGCGAGCCCAGCTCAGCAGCAACCCCGCAAGCGTGAAGCGCAACGCCAGCAGCAGCGGCACCGGGATGGTATTGAGCACCTCCTTGATGACCACGAAGGTGGTGCCCCAGATGAGCGTGATGCCCACCAGGGCAGCGGCTCCGACGGCGGGAGGCATGGCCGCCATTCTCGCACGCGGCGTCATACAATGGCCCGATGGACGGAATGCGCATCGGCTACGGCGAGGACGCTCACGCCCTCGCACCGGGTCGCTCCCTCGTCATCGGCGCGGTGAAGATCGAGGGCAGCCCCGTCGGAACGGTGGCGCACAGTGACGGCGACGTGTTGCTCCACGCGCTCTCGGACGCCCTGCTGGCCGCCTACGCCATGGGCGATATCGGTCAGTACTTCCCGCCGTCCAACCCCAACTACCGCGGCCTCGACAGCAGGGTGATCCTCCAGACCGTGCTGCAACGCCTTTCCGATCAGGTGGGCCGCTACCGCATCGTGAACCTGTCGGCGGTGGTGGTGCTCGACCAACCGCGGCTGGGCCCGACCCGGCGCGACATCCAGCGCCAGCTCGCCGGCGAGCTGGGGATCGACGCGTCGCGCGTCGGCGTGACCTTCAAGACCAGCGAGGGGATGGCGCCCGACTTCATCCAGGCGCGCGCCACGGTGCTGCTCGAGACCGAGTAGGCGGGCGCCTCCGCACGAACCGGGTCAGGCCTCCTGCACGCAGACCAGCACGCGGCCGTCGTGCACTTCCACCTCGTAGAGGCGGATCTTCTTCACGGCCGGCAACGTCGGCGCACCGGTGCGCAGGTCGAAGGTGGCGCCGTGGTGAGCGCACTTGATCTTGCCCTCGAGCAGCTCGCCGTCGGAGAGCGGGAAGCGCGCATGCGTGCAGCGGTCGGGGAGCGCGAAGAACTCCTCCCCCTGACGGATCAGCACGATCTCGCGTCCCTCGACCGCCAGCGCCGTGACACCGTCCTCCGGGAAGTCGTCGACCGAGCCGACGTCGGTCCGCGTCAGGGTGCTCACAGCTTCTCCCTGACGCCGGGAACGCCGAGCTTGGCCTGCACCACGCGCTCGACATACTCCGCCACCTTGGGCAGCGTCACGCGGCTCGTCACCTCATACAGGAAGCCCGTCACCAGCACGTGCTCAGCCACCTCGGGCGAGAGCCCCCGGCTCATCAGGTAGAAGCGCTGGTCCTCGGGCACCGGGCCGGTGGTCGAGCCGTGCGAGCAGCGCACGTCGTTGGCGCCGATCTCGAGCTGAGGGATGCTGACCGCCTCGGACTCGGCGTCGAGCAGCAAGTTGCGGTTGGTCTGGTAGGCGTCGGTCTTCTGGGCGCCGGGATCGACCACGATGATGCCGGAGTACACGGACGCGCTGGCATCGCGTGCCGCGCCCTTGAACAGCAGGTCGGAGTGGGCGTGGTCGGCTGCGTGATGCTGCAAGGTGTACTGGTTGAAGTGCTGCCCCTTGTCGGCGAAATACAGCCCCAGCATCTCGCTCTCGGCGCCCGGGCCGTCGAGACGGCACTCCACCTCGGCCCGGGCGGCATCGGCCCCCAGGCTCACCGTCAGCGACTCGAGCCGGGCGTCACGCCCGACGTGCGCGCGCAGCTTGTTGATGTGCGCGACGTTGCGGCTCCAGTTCTGCAGGCTCACGTAGCGCAGCTTGGCGCCGTCCTTGAGCACGATCTCGGTGGCGGCGTCGTAGAACAGGCGCTCGTCGAACGGATCGGAGGTGAACTCGTCGAGGTAGGTGAGCTTGGCGTTGGGCTCGACCACCACCAGGGTGCGCCCGAGCCCCACGCCGCCGCGGTCGGCGGTGGTGAAGGCGCCCAGCGGCAGCGCCACCTCGACGTCCCGGGGCACGTACACGAAGGTGCCGTTCTCCCACAACGCCGCGTTGAGGGCTGCGTACTTGCTCTGGGTGGCGTTGACGACCTTGTAGAGGTGCTCGCGCACCAACGCTTCATGGTCGCGCAGGGCGCTTCGAAGGTCGGTGAAGACGACCCCCTGCTCATGGATCGCAGCCTCACGGTGGACGACCTCGTTGCCCTTGTGCACCAGCACGCCCTCGGCGTCCGAGTCGGTGATGCGCATGCGGATGCGTTCCGAGACGGAGGTGTCGGCCGGCTGCTGCACCCGTTCGAGCCCGTCGAGCGCGAAGCGGCGCAACTGGGTGTAGCGCCAGCGCTCGTCGCGCGAGGTCGGGAAGGGCTGCGCCTGGTAGCTGCGCATCGCAGCGCGGCGCTCCTCGGCCAGCCACGCCGGCTCCTGGTAGCGCTCGACGATCTGCTCGACCGCCTCGGGGGACAGCGCGGGATTCTGTGCCAGTGTTGCCATGTCTCGAGGCCGGCAGCCTTCACGGCGCGGCCCGCGCGCGGTGCGCAGGCCGCGCCCGTCGGCGGCTGCTCAGCCGACGCTCCCTTCCATCTCCAACTCGATGAGGCGGTTGAGCTCGACGGCGTATTCCAGCGGGAGCTCCTTCGCCACGGGGTCCAGGAAGCCGCGCACGATGAGGGCCATGGCCTCGTCCTCGGCCAGGCCGCGCGACATCAGATAGAAGATCTGCTCGTCGTCGAGCTTGCTGACCGTGGCCTCGTGGCCGACGTGGGCGGTCTTCTCGTTGATCTCGATGTACGGGTAGGTGTCGGTCTTGGCGGTGTCGTCGAGCAGCAGCGCGTCGCACTCCACGTTGGAGCGGGCACCCACGGCGCCATCGTGGATCTGCACCAGGCCCCGGTAGCTGCTGCGCCCCGAGCCTTTCGAGATCGACTTGCTCACCACACTGCTGGTCGTGTGCGGCGCGGCATGGATCATCTTCGAGCCGGCGTCCTGGTGCTGGCCGTCGCCGGCGAAGGCGATGGAGAGCACCTCGCCGTGCGCGTGCTCGCCCACCAGGTAGCAGCTGGGGTACTTCATGGTGACCTTGGAGCCGAGGTTGCCGTCGAGCCAGCCCATGGAGGCGCCGGCGTGCACCAGCGCGCGCTGCGTCACCAGGTTGTAGACGTTGTGCGACCAGTTCTGGATGGTCGAGTAGCGCACCTGGCTGTTGTCCTGAGCGATGATCTCGATCACGCCGGAGTGGAAGGCGTCGGTGGTGTACGCGGGCGCCGTGCAGCCCTCGATGTAGTGGAACTTCGAGCCGGGCGCGCCGATGATCAGGGTGCGCTCGAACTGGCCGATGCTCTGCGCGTTCAGCAGGAAGTACGCCTGCAGCGGCACCCCGACCTCGACACCCTCCGGCACGTACACGAGCGAACCGCCCGACCACACCGCACTGTTGACCGCGGCGTAGTAGTTGTCCTCGGGGGGCACCACGGTCGAGAAGTACTCCTTGAACAGCTCGGGGTGCTCCTTCAGGCCGGTGTCGGTGTCGAGGAAGATGACGCCCTTCTTCTCCCACTCCTCCTTGAGCTTGTGGTAGACCATCTCCGACTCGTACTGGGCACCGACGCCGGCCAGCACGCGCTGTTCCGCCTCGGGCACGCCCAGGCGCCGGTAGGTCTCGCGCACCTCCTCCGGGATCTCGTCCCAGGAATCCACGGTGCCCTGGCGCTCGTTCGGACGGATGTAGAAGTAGATGTTCTCGAACCTCAGGCCGCTGAGGTCGGGGCCCCACTTGGGCGGCCCCTTCTTCTCGGCGATCTCCAGCGCCCTCAAGCGGAACTGGAGCATCCACTCCGGCTCCTGCTTGAAGTAGCTGATCTTCTCGACCACGCGTCGATCGAGACCCTTCTCGGACCGGTAGAAGTACGTCTCCGGGAGCCGGAAGTCGTACTGCTTGGTGTGCTCCATGCCCTGGAG
>CAZTTB010000149.1:0-4548 GCA_964616005.1 uncultured bacterium
CGGCAGGTCGCCGGACCCGCCCAGGACGGTGCGGCGGATGCCGTCGACGAGGTAGGTCGTCGGGTTGGCCAGGGCGCCGACCTTCATCCAAGTCGGAAGCGCCGTCAGCGGGTAGAGGGCGTTGCTGAGGAACAGTACCGGCAGGTTCAGCAGCATGATCATCGCGTGGTACGCCATCAGATCGTCGGTCGTCGACGCCACCGCGAGCGCCAGGCCGGAGAAGCCGGCGGCGTAGCCGACGAGCAGGAGCACGGCGACCAGCCAGCCGAGGGCGCCGCCCGTTACGGCGGCTCCCATGAGGATGCCGACCCCGAAGATGATCAAGGCCTGCAGTAACGACTTCGTCAGCGTGCTTCCGACGTTGCCCAGGAGGATGCTGAGGCGCGGTACCGGCGCGACGAGGTATTCCCGGACGATGCCCCGGACCCGCTCGTCCAACCAGACCATGCCGCCCCCGATCGCGCCCCCCATGGCGCTGAGCGCGACGATCCCGGGGAGCATGAAGCCGACGTAGTCGTCGCCCGCCCCAGCGCCGACCGCGACGGCGCTCCGCATGCCCACGCCGAACAGCACGACCCACAGGACGGGCTGCACGATCACCCCGAAGAGCTCCTCGGCGTTGCCCAGGAACTTGCCGATGTGCTTGCGCCAGATGGATGTCGACGCGGCGATCAGGGTCGGTCCGACCGGCAAGGAGCGCGTGGCTTCTCGGTTCGTCAAGGTCGTGGCGTTCTTCATGCGGGTCCTCCGTCGCGCAGGGTGCGGCCGGTGTGCCGGAAGAACACGGCGCCGAGGTCCGGCTTCGCGACGGACACGTCGTCGATCGAGAACCCAGCCCGGGTGGTCAAGGCGATCACGTCCGCCAGGCGACGCGAGGCGGAGTCGACGCCCAGCAGGAAGCCGCCGTCGACGCTGGAGAACGACTCGACGAAGTCGGCCTCCGCGAAGCGCAGGTCGAGATCCTGGCTCGCGCCCCTGCCCCGGACCTGGATCGTCTCGGACCCGAGCGCGCCGATCAGTGCGTCGGGGGCGCCCTCGGTGACGAGGCGTCCTCCATCCATGATGCCCACCTGATCGGCGAGCTGCTGGGCCTCGTCGAGGTAGTGCGTCGTGAGCATGACGGTGAGGTCGGCCCGGCGTTTGAGGGCGCGCACGTAGTCCCAGATCCGGGCCCTTCCCTGCGGGTCCAGGCCGAGCGTCGGCTCGTCCAGGAACAGCACCCGCGGGACTGTCATGAGCGCTCGGGCGAGTTCCAGCCGGCGCTTCATCCCGCCCGAGTACGCCTTTGCCCTGCGCGGTGCGGCGTCCGTCAGCTCGGTGAGGTCCAGGAGCTCGTCGGCGCGGCGACGGCGTGCGGATGGAGACAGTCCGTAGAGGCGTCCGTGGAACTCCAGAACTTGCCGACCCGTGAGCGCATCGTCGAGCACCGTCTCCTGGAACGTCACGCCGATCGCACGGCGGACCGCCGCGGCGTCGTTCACGACGTCGAGACCGTCGATCCAGGCCCGACCCGAGGTGGGTCCGGTCAGGGTCGTGAGCATCGAGATCGCCGTGGTCTTGCCGGCGCCGTTCGGCCCCAACAGCGCGTAGATCGAGCCCTGGGGGACGACCAGGTCGAGCGAGGTGACGGCCTGCACGCCGCCTCGGTAGGTCTTGCCGAGGCCACGTGCCTCGATCGCAGGAACGGTACGCCCGCGTGCGTCGGGGATCGGGTTCATGTCGATGCCTCCTCGGCAACTCGGGCGCTCAGACCTTTGATGATCTCGTCCAGCACGTCGATCTCCAGCTCCGCGAGCCGCAGCGCATACGTCACGGCGACGTGTGCAGCGCCCACGGACGCGTCGTCGTGCGCGGCGCCCGGTCCGTGCGCGTCGCCGGTCCCAGGTTCCAGTTGCTCTCGGAACGCCTCCACCGCGGCACGTCGCTGCTGCGCGTGCGCCAATGCTTCGCGCGGAGGAAGCGCGTCGAGGAAGGTGAGTGCGACGGCGGAAGGGAACTCGGCCGGCCTGAAGGTTCGGAGCTGCGCCGCAAGCAGGTCCCGGAACGCACGTTCGCCGCGGTCGGTGACGGAGTAGACCTTGCGCGGGCGGTCGCCGGTCGGCTCGTCCCGATGCGCGATCCAGCCGTCCCGCTCCATCCGGTCCAGGAGGTTGTAGGCCGTCGGCTTCTTGAGCGTGATCGGGACCGACGCGTCGAGGTGCGCGTTGAGCAGGTAGCCGTGCATGTCGTTCTGCCGAAGCAGGCCGAGCAGAAGGAGCTTCCGTTCTTCGGTCAGAGCCATGGGGCCTCCCTCGAGATTGATAGTCAGAGCTGACTACGTAGGATAGTCAGTATCGACCATGTGTGTCAAGCGAGTTCGCCTTCCCGGCTCTCGAGTTGTCGTGCCTCGCCGCGACGAGCGGTCGTGGGTTGTCCGCATCGTGTGCCGGATCGTCGTGCCCCAGGGGTCGTAGGGCATGTTCCGACCCGAGGTGTCGGAGGATCGCGAATGCCCTTGGCGCCGAGACGGTGAAGGATGGGATGGCGGAAGGGGTCCTGTGGCGAGGCGTGGACGGTCCGTCCCGTTCCGGATGGCTGGGTGGCGTGGGCTTGCATCCGGGGAAGGCTGTGCGCGCTCGGGTCGATAGCCGTCGTCGGCTGGTTCGTTGCGGGGGAGGTGTCGTGTGGGAAGAGCGCCCACGGGTGGTAGGCCAGCCATGCGCTTGGGATGGGGTCGACAGTCCTTGTTGGCCGGACTCCTTTGGCTGCTGGCAGTGGCGTTCACGGCCTTGGTGGCGCCTTCGTCGGGCTCGTACTTCGAGCGCTTCTATGGTCCGGCCCGGCCGTTGGTGGTGATGGTCGGTGTGGGCGTCGTGGGGACTGCGGCGTTCTGGGTTCTGTCCCGCTTCGGCTTCGTCTTCGTCGAGGGGCTGCGGACGCTTCGAGGCTTGCGCCTGTCCGCGATCTTCGCGACCGTCCTAGCGATCGCCGTCGTGGTCGCCGATGTGCTCCTGCGCTATCCGGAGGACCTCAACGTTCCGGTGCCTCGAGCGTTGCTCTTCTATCCGGCGATCGGCCTGACTGCCGAGGTCGCGTTCCACCTGGTGCCGTTGGCGGTTCTGCTTACGGCGCTCAACGCGGTTGTGCCGCGTGTCGGGCGTGAGCGCATCGTTTGGTTTGCGCTCGCCGTGGTGGCGGTCTCGGAGCCTGTCTTCCAGGTGCTCGTCGGTGGTGGTGGCTCGGGGGTGCTGGACGTGTACACGTGGGTCCACGTGTTCGTTCTCGCGAGCCTGCAGCTCTACGTGTTCCGTCGCTTCGACTTTGCCGTGATGTATGGGTTCCGGCTGATCTACTACGCCTACTGGCACATCCTGTGGGGGACGATCAGGATCCCGATCCTCTTCTAGCCTCTCTGGGATCGTCGGCGCTTCGCGGACCTCCTCCTCGGTGTCGATTGCCGGGGTGGTGCTGAAGGGTGCGTCGACACCTGTGTCTGGGCTTGACGCAATCCTCGCTCGACGGTAGCTTGACAGCCGAAACCGGTGTTCGGGCTGGAGGCGTTCCGGGCTTGCTGAAGCACTCCAGTGGCTGCCATCAGGACGCACCGCAAGCGATGACCTAACCCGAGAAGGGAGCACCATGATCCCGTCGATCGAGCTCAACGACGGCTACACCATCCCGCAGCTTGGCTTCGGCGTGTTCCAGATCCGCGCGGAAGAGACGGTTCGAGCTGTCTCGGAGGCTCTGGAGGTCGGCTACCGGCACATCGATACGGCGCAGATGTATCGCAACGAGCGTCAGGTTGGTGAGGCCATCCGGGGGGCCGGCGTGCCCCGTGGCGACGTCTACGTCACGAGCAAGCTGCACAACGGCTTCCATCGTCCAGACGACGCCCGCCGTGCGTTCGATCGGACGCTCGCCAACCTCGGCTTCGAGTACGTCGATCTGTTTCTCATTCACTGGCCTCTGCCGAGCCTCTACGACGGTGACTTCGTGTCCACGTGGCAAACGCTGGAGGCGTTCAAGCGGGATGGGCGTGCACGGTCCATCGGAGTCTCGAACTTCGAGGTGGCCCACCTCGAACGGCTGGCCGTTGAGGCGGACACGGTTCCCGCCGTCAACCAGATCGAAGTCCACCCGTACCTCGCCAACGACGACGTGAGAGCCTATGGGAGAGGGCACGGCATCGTGACGGAGGCATGGTCGCCCATCGCGCAGGGGGGTGTCCTGGGGGACCCCACCGTTCGTGACGTCGCTGGTCAGGTGGGACGCACACCTGCGCAGGTCGTGCTCCGGTGGCACATCCAGCGGGGCGATGTGGTGTTTCCCAAGACCGCTACGCCGTCGCGGATGCGCGAGAACTTCGCGCTGTTCGACTTCGAGCTGGACGGCCCGGCCATGGAAGCGCTGAGCCGGCTGGACCGCGGCGAGGCCGGCCGTACCGGTCCGCACCCCGACCAGTTCGATTACGTTCCTGACTGATTCTGATGCGCTGTCGGCGCCACGACCGTAGGGTGAACCCGGCCAGGGTGAGGACGGAGCTCGGGGAGGGGTCGCGTGCCTGCCTGG
>CAZTTB010000150.1:0-4428 GCA_964616005.1 uncultured bacterium
GGCGAGCCCGCCCTCGACGGGCCGTCCAGGAGCGCCGCGGCGCCGGCGGCGCCGTCCGCCGCGCGCGCGGGCGCGCCCGAGGCCCACGCCGCCACTCGCGACGCGGCCGCCGGCAGGCGGCTGGGTCTGGGCGTGGACGCGGGCGGGTCGAGCACACGCTGGTGGCTCGAGGGTCCCGGCGGGTCGGGCACCGGCGGCCGGCTGGCGCCGCTCGCGGGCCACCTCTACGGCGCGGCCGGGCGGCGCGATGGCGAGGCCCGCCTGGAGGAGCTGGCGGCCGCGGTGACGGCGGCGGGACGGGGGCGTGTGACGGCGGTGGTGGCGGGGGTGACGGGCCTGACTGCGGGTGGCGAGCCGGCTGCCTGGCTGCGGGCCCGGCTGGCCGAGCGGTTCGCCCTGGACCAGGCTGCCGTGAGCGTGCTCGACGACATCGAGCTGGCGTTCCGGGCGGCGTTCCCCGAGCGCGACGGGGTGCTGGTCTACGCCGGGACCGGCGCCGTCGCCGTGACCTCCGGGCCGGACGGGCGGCGGCTGCGGGCGGGCGGGCACGGCTTCCTGATCGACGACGACGGCGGCGCCTTCTCCATCGGCCGCGCCGCGCTGCGGTGGCTGCTGAGGGGGACCGACGAGGCGGGTGCGCCACCCGACACGCCGCTGGCGCGGTTGCTCTGGGATGCGGCCGGCGGGCGCGGCTGGGATGCCGTGCGCGCCTACGTGTATGGCGGCGGCCGCGCCGCCGTGGCGGCGCTGGCGCCGGGAGTGGCGCGCGCGGCCGCTCAGGGCGACGGCGATGCGGAGCGCATCCTCGGCTGGGCCGGGAGCGAGCTGGCGCGGCTGGGGCGCTTGCTGCTGGCGCGCCGTGGCGGCGCGACCGCGGTGGCCCTGGCCGGCGGCGTGGCGCGTGCCGGCGGCGCGCTGGAGGCGAGCTTCCGCGCCGGCCTGGCCGACGGGGTGCCGGTGCGCGTGGTGGCCGAGGAGCCGGTGCGGTTGGCGGCCCGGCTGGCGCTCGCCCGGGGCGCCGCATGAACGCCGTCAGGCGCGGCTGACGGTCGCCGCTCCGCCGGTAGCCGGGCTCAGGAGGTGCCCAGACGTGCCGCCGCGAACGCCAGCTGCGCCTGGGCGTGGTGGCTCTCGCCGCCCTCGTGCTCGTTGAAGCGGTAGAGCCTCAGCTCCTTGGGGCCGGCGTAGTGGTTGTAGGCCGCATAGGCGGTGGACGGCGGCACCACCCGGTCCATGAGGCCGGCGGAGAAGAGCGCCGGCGCGCCGGCGCGCGCCGCGAAGTTCATGCCGTCGAAGTAGGCGAGCGTCTCGAACACGGTGTCGACGTCGCTCCGGTGCACCTTGCAGTAGCGGGCGATCTCGGTGTACGGGAGCTCCTCGGCGATCTCCGCGGCGTGCTCGAAGTGGCACAGGAAGGGCACGTCGGGCATCGCTGCGGCCAGCTCGGGCGCCAGCCCGGCCAGGGCCAGGGTGATGCCGCCGCCCTGGCTGGCCCCGGTGGCGGCCACCCGGTCCGCGTCGACGGCCGGGTGCTGCCGCAGGGTGGTCAGCGCCCGCACGGCATCGGTGAACACGCGGCGGTAGTAGTAGCTCTGCGGGTCGAGGATGCCCAGCGTCATGAAGCCGGGATGGTGCGGCCCGCCGGCGGCGGCGCCGGGGTCCGCGGTGTCGCCCTGCTGCCAGGTGCTCCCCTGGCCGCGGGTGTCCATCACCAGGGTGGCGTAGCCGGCGCTCGGCCACAGCAGCCAGTCGACGGGGTGGCCGCGGCCGCCGCCGTAGCCGATGAACTGCACCAGGCCCGGCAGCGGCTCCCGGCGCTGCCTGGGTAGCAGCAGCCAGGCGCGGACCGGCTGGCCGCCGAAGCCGGCGAAGGTGACGTCGAAGGCGTCGAGGGTGGCCAGCCCGGCGTCGACCGGCGCGATGAGGGGCTCCCAGGCGCGCGCCTCGGCGTCGGCGAGGGTGGTCTGCCAGAAGGCGTCGAAGTCGTCGGGAGCGGTGAGCGGCGGGCGGTAGCGCTCGAGCTCGGTGAGGGGCAGGTCGTAGAGTGCCATGGCGGTTCCTCCTGCCCCAGCATGAGGCATGGGCGGCCGCCTACGGCCGCTCGGCAGCTGCTTGCGGCGCGTCGGCCGCGGGCTCGGCCGGGCGCTCGCCTCTGAGCGCGCGCGTCTCGCGGTGCAGCAGCTCGGTGGAGCGGGCCATGAAGTCGAGGAGCAGGGCGAGCGTGGCGTCGTCGTACTCCGCCAGCAGGCCGGCCCAAGCGCCGGCGAAGCCCTCGAAGAGGCGACCGACGGTGCGACCGAACCGATCCGAGGGGTGCAGTAGCACCTTGCGCCGGTCCGAAGGGTCGCGGCGCCGCTCGAGCATGCCCGCCCGCTCGAGGCGGTCGATCACGCCCGTGACGGTGCCGCTGCTGAGGCCGGTGTACGCGGCCAGCTCGCCGGCGGTCACCGGCGCGCGCTCCGCCACCATGTCGAGCGCCTTGTGATCGCTGGCGCTCAGCCCCAGAAGCTCGCCGATGCCCGTGTGGAACATGACGACGGCAGCGCTCTGCTCGCGCCCCGCCTGCTTGAGCATGGCGAGCAGCTCGTGTCGTTGTAAACCTGACCTTGACAATCTGTAAATCCCTTCCCTATACTTCGTAAGTATCTCGGATAGACGAGAGATTAGACATGCCGAGATAAGTGTACCAGCCCGGAGGCTCATCCATGACGAACGTCACGAACCCTGCGGCCGAGCAGGCCGCCCATCGCCCGCCGGCGATCCGCGCCGAAGGCCTCGAGAAGCGCTACCCGGGCGGGGTTCAGGCCCTGCGAGGCGTGAGCTTCTCCGTCCCTGCCGGCACGGTCTTCGGCCTGCTCGGGCCGAACGGCGCCGGCAAGTCCACCCTGGTGCGCATCCTCACCACGCTGTCCCTGCCCGACCGGGGAAGCGGCGTGGTGGCCGGCCTCGATCTGCTCCGGGAGCCCGCTGCGGTGCGGCGCGCGATCGGGGTCGTGGCGCAACGCTCCGGCACCGACGGGAACGCCACCGGCCGCGAGAACCTGCTCCTGCACGCGCGCCTGTACGGACTTCGTGGCGCCGCGCTCACGCGTCGTGTCGAAGACCTGCTGCAGCGGTTCGGCCTGATCGCCGCCGGCGACCGGCCGGCGCGCACCTACTCCGGCGGCATGCGCCGCAAGCTCGACGTGGCGATGGGCCTGGTCCACCGGCCGCAGGTGCTGTTCCTGGACGAGCCGACCACCGGCCTCGATCCGGAGGCGCGCGCCGAGATGTGGACGGAGCTGGCGCGCCTCGCGGGCGAGAGCAGCCTCACCATCTTGCTCACGACGCACTACCTGGAGGAGGCCGACCGCCTGGCGCAGCGCCTCGCCATCGTCGATGCCGGCCGCGTGGTGGCCGAGGGCACGCCCGAGGAACTCAAGCGCGGCGAGCACGGCGACACCGTGTCGGTGGAGCTGGCCGACCCGGCCGCCGCGGCCGCGGCCGTGGCCGTCCTGACGCGCCTGCCCGGCATCCACCAGGTGGCCGCCGAGGGCCGCTCGTTGCGAGCCCGCGTGAGCGACGGGGCCGGCCGCGTGCCGGCCATCCTCGCGAGCCTGAGCGACGCGGGCATCCAGGCCGCCGCGGTGACCGTGGCGCGCCCCACCCTCGACGACGTCTACCTCCGCTACGCAGGGCGGTCCTTCGCGCAGGCCGAGCGGACCGGGGCAGGGGCCGACGCCCCCGGCGCGCAGGGAGGACCGTCATGACGGTGCTGGGACAGAGCGCCGCCATGACGGGCCGGCGGCTGCGCGCGCTGCTGCGGCAACCGTGGTACCTCGCCATCTCGCTCGCGCAACCCGTGGTATGGCTCCTCCTCTTCGGGCAGCTCTTCAAGCGGGTCGTGCAGATCCCCGGCTTCGGAGACGCCTCCTACGTGACCTTCCTCACCCCCGGGGTGGTGGTCATGAACGCGCTGTTCGCGGGGACCTGGGCCGGCATGACGCTGATCGAAGAGATGGACGGCGGGGTGCTGGACCGCCTGCTGGCATCGCCGTTACGGCCGGCCGCCCTGCTCGCCGGCGAGCTCGGCTACCACGCGCTCGTCGTCGCCGTGCAGTCGCTGCTGATGATCGGGCTGGGCGTCCTGGCCGGTGCGCGTCTCGCCGGCGGCGGTGCCGGCATGCTCGTGCTGGTGCTCGCTGCCGCCCTTCTGGCGAGCGCGGTCGCCGCGCTGTCGAACGCCCTGGCGCTCGTGCTGCGGCGCGGCGAGTCGCTCATCGCGGCCTCGCAGTTCGTGGCGCTGCCGCTCACCTTCCTGGCCTCGGCGTTCATGCCGGCGGGCCTGGCGCCCGGCTGGATCCAAGCCGTCGAGCGTTTCAACCCCTTCAACTGGGCGGTGCTCGCCGGGCGCGAGGCCCTCGCGCCCGATCCCTCCTGGGGCGCCGC
>CAZTTB010000151.1:0-4427 GCA_964616005.1 uncultured bacterium
GCAGGAACGCGAAGAGCTCGTCGAGGTGACGCTCGCGGTTGCTTTCCAGGTAGTCGGTCAGCGCCATGCCGGCGAGTATACCGGGGGCGCTCAGTCCTCTTGCCCGTCCGGCTCCGACTCGCCCGAGGGGAGCGCCTCCCGGCGCATGATGTCGAGATGGTCCTTGAGGCGGACCTGCAGGTTGGAGATGCGGTTCTCCATGCTGAACTGGAGCTCGTCGAGGCGCCGCCGCAGCTTGATGATCTCCTCGACGCCCGCCAGGTTGACGCCGAGCTCCTGGGTCAGCCGCCGGATCTCGCGGAGCTGCTCGATGTTGCGCTGCGAGTACAGGCGCGTCTTCCCCGCGCTGCGACTCGGTTCGATGAGCCCCTTGCGCTCGTACAGCCGCAGCGTCTGGGGGTGCATGTCGACCAGCTCCGCGGCAACGCTGATCACGTACAGCGGCTTGTCCTTGTCGATACCTTCGGCGCGCCCTTCGGGCGTCTCACCCTCGGCTGCGTCCGCCGGCCCGGTCTTCTTCGGTTCGGGGTTGTGCTCCGCGCTCATGCCTCCGTCCCTCCGTCCGTCAGCTTACCCAGCCATTCCGACGCCGCTCTGGCCACGCCCCTCCAGAAGTCGTGGCGGACCGTGACGATGAGGTCCCCCTGCCCGAGCCCACGACCGGGAACCGTCACGCTGCCGCCATCGGGCGTGCCTGCCGGAACGTTCACGGTCTGCCCGGCGAAGCGGACGGTGATGCCGCGCGCGGCCTCCGCCGGCATCAGGTGGATGTCGGCGTGCACGTCGTCGCCCTCGAAGTGCGCGCCGGCGGGGAGCGTAACGCCGATCTTCACGAACAGGTCGCCGGGCGGGTTGCCCGGTCCGCCGAGTCCGCGCAACCGCAAGCGCGTTCCGTCGCGAACGCCCGAGGGGACCTGCACGTCGACCTCGGCGCGACCGTTGCGCACGCCGGTGCCGGCGCAGTCGGGACACGTCGCGCCGGACACGGTGCGCTGCCCGTGACACGTCGAGCAGACGCTCGGTCCCGGCACGTGTACGCGCCGGGGACCGCCCGAACGCGCCAGCGCGAGCGGCACCTGGACGCGGATCTCCCGCGTCTCGCCCGGCAGCAGGCCGGCGTTGCGGAACAACCCCGTCATCATGCCGAACAGCGCGTCGAACACCGCGTTCCCGGTGTGCGGAGCGCCCTGGCGCGCGTCCCAGTTGATGGGGATGTCGGCCTCGCGGAAGATGGTGCGCCAGTCCACGGTGCTGAAATCGGGCGCGCCGGCCGCGCCGTTCCCGGTGGTCCCGTAGCGGTCGAACCGCGCACGCGCGTCGGGGTCGCGCAGCACGGCGTAGGCCTCGGAGATCTGCTTGAATCGCTCCTCGGCTTCCTTGTTCCCGGGGTTGCGGTCCGGATGGTAGCGCATGGCCAGCTTGCGGAAGGCCGCCTTCACCTCGTCCGCGCCGGCCTCCGGCGTGACGCCGAGAACCTCGTAGGGGTTGGTCATGACCGGACTCACTACGGCGTATAATACATAACTTGAGTCTGACGTTGTTAACCCGTTGGCCGCCTCCGACGGCTAGACCTGAAGGGCGGAGCCACCGGTGCTATCCTGGGGACCGTGCCTCGTGGCCACGGGGCACGGAGGTGTGCCTTGAAGAGGACGCTCGTCCTGGTGGTGCTCGCGGTCGCCCTGCTGGCCGGACTCGCCGGCTGCCGCAACGAGACGCAGAACCGTATCCGCCGCAGCATCCAGGACTTCACCAACCAGCGCATGTACATCACCCTCTACTCCTACGACGGCAAGGTCGTCTTCGACGGCGTTGTGGATGGCAAGGTGACCCGGTCCAGTACGGCCTCGGAGGGGGGCGCGGCCGGCAACTCGCAGGGGTACTACATCTACTGGTACGACGATCGCGGTCGCTACCACCAGTCCGATCTCCCGTACCTGCTCACGACCTACGATCGCAACAAGCCGGGTGCGCAGCAACCGTCGACGACGCCCTGATCGGCGCCGCGGAGCCGCTGCGATTGTGGTCTGCGCTACGATTCCCTGAAGCCCCCATGAACGTGTCACGCACGGGCGGAAGGGCGGGTGCGCGTACCATGGGAAGCGAGGAGAATCGCTCATGAGCCACCACAGACTCCTTCGGCTGGTCCCTTTCGTGCTCGTGCTGAGCGCGGCCTTGTCCGCCTGCAGTATCTACGTGCGGCCCGGCGGGCCCATCAGTGTCGGCGTTCCGCTCGACAACGTCATCACCTTCTTCGAACCCACCCGCGGTGCCGGGGCCACCTACTTCGTGGGCGAGGGTGTCGAGTTCCGCATCCGGACGCGGGACAGCGGCTACGTCACGCTCTCGGCCATGGACCCCGACGGACGCGTGTATGTGTTCGCGCGTAACATCTACGTGCCCGCCAACCGGACCGTCACCCTGCCCACGCCGGAGATGCGCGTGAGCTTCAGCGCGGCCCCTCCGCGTGGTCTGCACCGGATCCGGGCGGCGTTCACCTCGGCGAGAACCGATCCCACGCACGTGCACTACAGCGGCCGTCACGGCGAGGGAGACTGGACCAGCGCCATCGAGATCGACATCCGCGGGTACCCTGTGCGGGACGTGGCGCTGACCACGCTGTACATTCGCTGAGCTCGGAACATGGGTCCGCGACGACCGATCCGCCGCCCTGCTCGACCTGGGGCGGCGGATTTCGTGGCTGCGGCACGGGGCTCGTGCGGCAGGCGCAGGCGACTCGGTCGGTAGCGGTCCCGTTCCCGGCGTGGCCGTGCGATACAATGGGAACTACGCCGTCCGGCGACATCGTCAGGCAGTCCGCACGCAGACCGGGAGGAAGCATCCTTGTCAGGCCATAACAAGTGGTCCCAGATCAAGCGCAAGAAGGCGGTCAACGACCATCAGCGCGGGAAGATCATCAGCAAGCACATCCGGGCCATCCAGTCCGCCGTGCGTGAGGGCGGCGGCGGTGACCCGTCGGCCAACCTGCCCCTGAAGAATGCCCTGGCGGCTGCCAAGACGGACGACGTACCGCAGGACAACATCGACCGTGCGATCGAACGGGCCCTCGGCGGAAGCGAGGGCGGGGACTTCGAGCCCGTCCACTACGAAGGTTACGGTCCGGCGGGAGTGGCTGTGCTGGTCGAGGCCCTGACCGACAACCGCAACCGCACGGCATCCGAAGTCCGTCATGTGTTCACCAAGCACGGCGGGAACATGTCGGGATCGACGGCCTGGCAGTTCGAGACCAAGGGTGTGATCGTACTGGACGTGGCCAACGACACGCTGCAAGAACTCGCCATCGATCTCGGCGCCGAGGATCTCGAGCCGGCCGACGGGAGCCTCACCATCTACACCTCGCCCACCGAGCTGTACGCCGTGGTGGACGGTCTCCAGAAGGCTGGGCACGCTCCGGAGGTATCGCAGCTCAGCAAGTTCGCCCAGACCGAGACGGAGCTGGACAGCGGCGACGCCGACAAGGTGGTCCGGTTCATCGAAGCGCTCGAAGACCTCGACGACGTGCAGAACGTCTACTCCACGGCCAACCTGGAGAACGCTGAGCTCGTCGGCTGACCTCACGAGGGAGGGGTATGAGCTTTCCTGTCCTGCCCTGGGATGACCTCCCGGCGATCACGGCTGCCCAGATGCAGCAGCTCATCATGCTCGCCACCGGCAAGTACGGTCTGGACAACCGTGTGCTCGTAGAGCACACGGCTCGCAATCTCGTCACGCTGGTCGACACCTTCGCCGGGGACGGTCCCGTACTGGTGGTCGCTGGTCGCGGCAACAACGGCAGCGGCGGACTGGCTGCCGCGCGCCTGCTGGGCGCGCGCGGCCACCGGGTGTGGGTGGTCCCTACGCACGAGGCCGAGAACTACTCCGGAACGCCCAAGGAGCAGCTCGAGCACCTGCGCCACTTCGACAAGGTGCGGGTCCGCACCAGCCTCCCCAAGATGAAGTTCGCGTGCGTCATCGACGCGGCCATCGGCACCAACCTGGAGGGACCGCCGCGCGGCCGTACCCAGGACGTCATCACCGTGCTCAACAACATGGGCGACGGCAGCTGCGTGATCTCCCTGGACGCCCCCACCGGCATGATGGTCGACGACGGCGAGGTGCCGGGCGACATCGTTCAGGCCACCATGACGCTGTCCGTGGCGCTCCCCAAGCGGGGCGTCAAGCCTGGCGGAACGGTGGGCCGTCTGTTCATCGGCGACATCGGGCTGCCGCAGGGCGTGTTCGAGTCGATGGGGTTGCCGGGAGTGCAGCTCCCCGGCTTCATCACCGAGATCGGCGGCTGAGTCCGGGCCGGCGGCGGGCTACGGTGGGCCTACGAACGGGCGCCCCCTCCACCTTCGGAGGGGGCGCCCGTCGTTTGGTAGGCGCGGGCGGGATTGAACCGCCGACCTCTACAGTGTCAATGTAGCGCT
>CAZTTB010000152.1:0-4397 GCA_964616005.1 uncultured bacterium
GAGACTGGTGGGCCAGCCGCAGAAGCCGTCACCACCGAGAACGAAGACCTTCATGCGTACCTCCGAACATCGGGACGGGCGCTCGGCCGTCGCTGGCCTGAGGGGCGTCCCGGCGAGGCGCCGTGTCGGACCCGGGGCCACGGGCGACCGTGGGCCGCGGGTCGGCCACGACCCGGCGGTCGCCGACGGCACGGATCGTGCCGGGCGGCCCCCGGTGGCGGCGCCAGCGAGTCCCTGGGAGTGTACCACCGGCCCCGACTCGTACGGGCCCGGCGTCGTTCCCGTGCGTCCTCCCGGTCGCCACGCGACGCGGTACGCTCACGGACGTGGCGAGGGACCGTGATGAGAGCTTCCATGCCCTGCTGACGGGGCTCGACGGCTACCAGGATCAGGTCGCCTCGTACGCCTTCTTCCCACCGCGTACCGGGAGCACCGACGAAGACTACGCCGGTCGCTACCAGGGCCGGCTGGCGGCGCTCGGGCTGGTGGCCTACGCCCACCAGGCGCGCGCGCTGGCCCTGGTCGAGGCGCGGCGCAACGTGGTGGTGGCGACGCCCACGGCGTCGGGGAAGTCGCTGGTGTACCAGCTCCCGACGCTGGACGCCGCCGCGGAGGGCGGGACCAGCCTCTACCTGTACCCGACGAAGGCGCTCGCGCACGACCAGCTCGGGCGCCTGCGGACCATGGCCGGGCGGCTCGGGCTCGAGCTGGGCGAGGGTGCCATCGCCAGCTACGACGGCGACACGCCGTCGTCGCTGCGCGCCGCGGTGCGCGAGGAAGCGCGCTGCGCGCTGACCAACCCCGACATGCTGCACTACGGGGTGCTGCCCTACCACGCACGCTGGTCCCGCTTCCTGGCGGCGCTCGACACCATCGTGCTGGACGAGCTGCACAGCTATCGAGGGGTGCTCGGCACCCACGTCGCCAATATCGTCCGGCGGCTGCTGAGGATCGCCCGGCACTACGGGGCCGAGCCGCGCCTGGTGGCCGCCAGCGCCACCATCGGCAACCCGCTCGAGCACGCCGAGGCGTTGACCGGGGAGCCCTTCGAGCTGGTGGAGGAGGACGACGCCCCGCGCGGTGCCCGCGAGTTCATCCTGTGGCGTCCGACCCAGGTCGGCGGCCCCGGCGCCGCCACGCGGCGGCGCAGCGCCACCACCGAAGCGGCCGAGCTGGCGGCAGCCTTCGTGCGGCGCGATGTCAAGAGCATCTTCTTCTGCAACTCACGCAAGGTGGCGGAGCTCCTGCGCCGCTACGCCAGCGGGCACCTCCGCGGCGAGGAGGTGCCGCTGCTGCAGAGCTACCGGGCCGGCTACAGCGTCGAGGACCGGCGGTTGATCGAGCAGGGCTTCAAGAGCGGTGACATCCGGGTGCTGACGGCCACCAGCGCCCTCGAGCTCGGCATGGACATCGGCGGCGTGGATGCGGTCGTACTGGTGGGCTACCCGGGCTCCAAGATGGCGCTGTGGCAGCGCTCCGGACGTGCCGGGCGCGAGGGACGCCGTGCCCTGACGCTCCTGATCCCGGGGAACGACCCGCTCGACGAGTACTACCTCCACCACCCCGAGCTGCTCACCGAAGGGCGCGTCGAGGATGCCGTGGCCGATCCGTTCAACAGCGAGCTCCACCCGCTGCACGTGGCCTGCGCGGCGGCGGAACGGGTGCTGCGCGACGATGAGCGCGGTGTGGTCGACCCGTCGCTGCCGCTGGCGGGCGTGCCGGGGCTGCACCGCATCGAGGGCGGATGGACGCACCTGGGGCGCTATCCGCACCGTCGGATCCGTATCCGCGGCGGCGGCGACCGCATGATCCGGCTCAAGGACGCCGGTGGGCACTCGTTGGGCACGGCCGACCTGGCGACCGCGCTGCGCGAGCTCCACCCCGGCGCCGTCTACCTGCACCAGGGCGAGCCCTACCTGGTCGTGCGGCTCGACCTGGACCGGGGCCTGGCGGAGCTCCTGCCGCACATCGAAGACTTCTACACACAGCCCCGCTCCGAGACCGATATCGAGGTGCTGCCGGCCTCCGCGCGCGGGGCCGAGCGCACCCCGCTCCCGGCCGGCGTGCAGGTGGGGCGCGTGCGCGTGAGCACGGCGATCACGAGCTACGTGCGGAAGCGCTACCTGTCCGGGCAGATCCTCGACGAGCGCGCACTCGACCTGCCGGAACTGAGCTATCCGACCCAGGCGCTGTGGTTCAGCGCGCGGGAGGTCGAGGACGCCGTACGCCCCGACGAGCTCCCGGGCGCGCTTCACGCGCTCGAGCACACCCTCATCGGCCTGCTGCCGGCGTTCGTGCTGTGCGAGCGTGCCGATGTCGGAGGGGTGTCGTACCCGAGCTACCCGCCCACCGGGGAGAGCACGGTCTTCATCTACGACGGCTATCCGGGCGGCGTGGGCTACGCCCGGGCCGGCGCCACGCAGTTCAGGACGTGGCTCACCGCCGCCCGCGACCTGCTCCGGGATTGCCCGTGTGAGAGTGGCTGCCCTCGTTGCGTGTTGTCCCCGAAGTGCGGGAACGGCAACCAGTTCCTCGACAAGCGGGCCGCGCGGAAGCTGGCCGACGCCCTGCTGCGGCGCTTCGAGGTGGCGGCGGCGGCGACCGTCCGGGCATGAGCGCCCGGTTGCGTCGAGGGACCGGCACCCGGCCGCCTCCCGGATGCCGCGGCGCGTGCTAGACTTCGCAGCCGTGCGGGTCGGTTTCGTCACTCAGTTGTTGTGGTCGCGCTACGGCGCGTTGTGGATGCACCTGGTGCGCGATGCCGGCGCCGACGGCCGGGTCGCCGATGCCGACGGCGTGCGAGAAGCGCTGACCGACGCCCGCGTGGCGGCGATCGAGCCGATCGCCTTCCGGCTGGCGGCGGCGCAGGCCGTGGCGCTGGGCGACGCCGACGTGCTGCTGGTTCCCGACCTCCACGCCCGCGCCGGCGGAGGCGACGAGGCCGCCGCCGGTCCGCTCGCCCGCGGCGGCGGCGCAGACCCGTGGATCGCGGACTTCCCCGATGCGCTGCGCGCGGCCGTGGCCGGCCTGCCGCCGCTGGTGCCGGTGCCCGCTTCGCTCGGGCCCGGCATCGAAGGGACCGTGGTCACCGCCCTGCAGAACCTTCTGCACGATGCCCATGCCGTGCGGCGCATCTGGACGCGGCGCCGCGCTGAGGCCAGACCGCCCCGGATCACGGCGCCCCGCTGGACGCTGCTCCCCGGTGAGCAGAGGACCGTCGGCCTGCTCGGTCAGCCCTGGATCCTGAGCGACGCGCTGGCCGGGCGCGCGGCAGACGAAGGGGACCATGTCGTGGCGCAGCACCGATTCGATCCGGGGAAGCTGATGGAGGAGGCGTTGCGGCTCGACGAGGCGCTGGCGCCGACCGACGCGGAGGTGCTGGGGGCGGCCCGGCTGTTCGATCGCCGGGGCGGCGTGAGCCAGATCCGGTTCCTGGCCGATCGCGGCTCGGGCGCCGATGCCTGGCTGGCCGACCGCCTGCGCGCGCTGCTGCGCAAGCCGCTCGAGGTGCGCTACCTGCAGGATGTCCTGGGCAGCGCCGATCCCGTCGACAGCCTGTTGGTGACGCCGGTAGACTGATCCGTGCCGGTCGTGATCATGGTGGTGGTGCTGGGCGTGGTAGCCGTCAACGCCTTCGGGGCGTGGGCGGTGAGCCGTCGCAAGCCGCGGGTGTCGCGGCTGTTCCTGCTGAGCGCCGTGGTCCTGGTGGTGGCGGCGGTGGCCCTGGGCTACGGCCTGCATTTCGCGTCCTGGATCCTCGCCGCCGGGCTCGGGCTCACCTGGCTCGCGTCCTACCTCAACGCGCGCTGGGTGCTCGGCCGGGTGGTGTGGCGCTTCCACGCCTTGCGGGCGCTCGCCATGGCCGCCCTGCTGGCGCTCGCGGTCATCGTGCTGCGCTGAGCGGCGGTCCGGCAGGGGCGTCGGCGGCGCGCCTCAGAACGCGCTCGTGCCGGTGATCTCCCGTCCCAGCACCAGCGTGTGCACGGTGTCGGTGCCCTCGTAGGTCGCGACCGTCTCCAGGTTCAGCATGTGCCGGATGCTGGCATATTCGGTGGTGATCCCGTTGCCGCCCAGCAGGTCACGCGCCGCACGCGCTACCGCAAGCGCGGCTCGGACGTTGTCGCGCTTGGCGAGCGAGACGCGCGATGGGCGGTCGCCCCCCTGTTCCTTGAGGCGCCCCAGCCGGTACGCCAGCAGACTCCCCTTGGTGATGTCCGCCAGCATGTCGGCCAGCCGCTCCTGCACGATCTGCTTGGCGGCCAACGGCTCGCCGAAGCTGGGGCGGTCGGCGACGTAGGAGGTGACCTCGTCGAAGCAGGCCTGTGCGGCGCCTAGCACGCCATAGGCGATCCCGAAGCGGGCCTGGTTGAGGCAGCTCAACGCGCCTTTGAGGCCCG
>CAZTTB010000153.1:0-4348 GCA_964616005.1 uncultured bacterium
CCGTCGTGAGGACGCGCTCGTGAGGACGCCGTCGCCGGCGTCTAGCGCTCGCCGGTCCCCTCGAAGACGACGCGCCGGCCGTCCACCCGGAAGACGTTCCCCTCGAGGCGCTCGATCCGCGGTTCGCTGTCGAGCCAGGCCGCCAGCGCCTCGCGCGCACAGCGTCACCGTCGCCGATCGCCACCTGCCTTCCGCCGTCGATCTGGAAGGCGTCGAAGGGAAGGCATGCCCGCAGCCTACGGGGTCCACTCAACTCGCATCGGTCCTCCTGCCCCCCGGATCGGCGGGGCCCTGGCCGCGCCGCGACCGTCGAGCGTCGCGTCGTCGACCTTCGTGTTAAGGACCTAACCGCACCCCCCGGTCCGATGCGGTACCTTGCTCGCTGCCTCCCTCCGGGGAGGCTCCCCAATCGATGGCCGCGGTGGCGCTGCCCCGCGTTCATCACCCACACCCCCTTCCAGGGGATGGGAGCGCGCGGCGTCCCCCCACGCCGCGCGCTCCGATGCCTCGCGCCCGGCTGTCTCGCCCCCTGCTGTCACGCGCCCGGGTGCACGTCCGGCCAGGCGCGCTCGATCCACGGCAGGATAGTTCCCAGTCACCTTCCAACCCAGACGGTAGAGTGCGGGTATGAAGTCGGGAGTCGAGATGGGGGGCGGGGGTCCTTACGCCGACCGGGAACCGGACGCCCCGGCCGTTGGGCGGGACGCCCCCGCCGTCGTCCGCGTCAAGCGGAGCTTCTACCTGTTCCTGTTGCCGCTGCTGGCGACCGTGGTGCTGGTCACCGGGATCCTCGGCGCGCCCGGCTCCTTCGATCAGGTCGTCCTTCCCGCCGTCAGCGCCGTGATGCTGCTGATGCTGCTGCCGGTGTACGGTCGCTGGCTCCCTCCGCGCTACATCGAGAGGGCGGTCTTCGGTCTCTTCGCGTTGCTGTACCTGAGCAAGCTGGCGATCAGCCTCTCCGCGGCCGGGAACCTCTACCAGATCTTCGTGTGGACGCCGCTGCTCTACGTGCTGGCGTTCCTGATGTTCGACCCAGGACCCGGACTCATCGCCTCTGTCATCGTGCTGGCCGCCTCCTTCGGCGTGGCGGTGACCGGCGCGCTCCTGACGTCGATCCCGGCCCGCAGTCTGTTCGAGTACTACCTCGCGAACGGACTGCTCGTCTCCATGGTCTACGGGCTCTCGCGCCTGAGGCGAGACGTCACTTTTCTACAGACCCAGCTCGTGGGCATGCGGCAGCTCGCCCACGAGGACGTGCTGACCGGGCTGCCCAACCGCCGTGCGCTGGAGGAGATCCTCGAAAGGGCCATCGCTCTGGCGGAGCGCCGGACCCAGGCCGTGGCCGTCCTCCTGTTCGACCTCGACGACTTCAAGCGCGTCAACGACGAGCACGGCCACGACGCCGGCGACGAGGTGCTGCGCGGCGTGGCGCTGCGGGGCGAGAGCGTGCTTCGGCGCCCCGATACCTTGGGCCGCTGGGGCGGGGAGGAGTTCCTGGTGATCGCGCCCGGGATCGATCTGCCCGGCGCCATGCGCGTGGGCGAGCGCCTTCGCGAGGCCCTCGCCTCCCACCCCTTCGGGGACGTCGGGACGGTGACGGCGAGCTTCGGCGCGACGACCTTCCACCCCGGCGACACCACCGAGACGCTCCTGAGGCGCGCCGACGACGCCCTCTATCTCGCCAAGCAGAGCGGCAAGGACCGGGTCGACGCCCTGGCGCGCGAGATGGTGCAGCACGTCGTCCTGCCGGTGCTCGCCCGCCCCTTCCCGCCGGTGGAGCGCGATACCGAAGCACTGCAGCGCAACACGCTGGCGTGGTTGAAGGCCTTCGAGGTAGCGCCGCCCGAGACGCTCTACCGCTGGGTGGCCGCGGTCCAGCCCGGCTGGCTGGTCGGCCACATGCACCACACCGATGACGCCGAGGCCCTGCAGATCGTGTCCGACTGGACGTTCTGGATGTTCCTGCACGACGACCACTGCGACACCAGCGCCGCCGGGCGCCACCCCCGCTACCTGATCGACCTGCACCAGCGCCTGCTCGGCGTGCTCGGCGGCGACGACCCGCAGCCGCGCGACGGCGCGCTGGCGGCGTTGCTGGCCGACCTGCGCACGCGTTTGGAGGCGGCCGCCGACGGGGACGCCGTCCGGCGTTTCGCCGAAGCCACCGACCGCTACTTCGCCGCCACCCGTTGGGAGGCCGCCAACCGCGCCAACGGCACTCCGCCCGACCTGGAGACCTACCAGCGCATGCGCCTGCTGACCAGCGGCCTGCAGATACACACCACCCTGCTGCAAGCGCTGGACGGCGTACCGACGTCCATCCACCCGCTGGCGAAGGCGCTCTATGCGTCGGCGGACCTCGCCGTGTGTTGGGCGAACGATATCTACTCGCTCAACAAGGAGGTCCAGGAGGAGGACATGCACAACCTGGTGATGGCGTTGCAGTCGACCCACCACATCGGGCTCGACGCCGCGCTGGGGCGGGCCGCCCGCATGCACGACGAGCAGGTCGCCCAGTACCAGCGCTTGCGCTCGTCGATCGACGGCCTGGACGGATCGGAGCGCGCGCAGTTGCTCACGATCGCGCGCGCGCTGGAGGCGCGCATGGGGGCCAACGTGGCCTGGTCCGAGCGCTGCAGCCGGTACCGCGCTGCGGTGACGGTGAGGGTGTCCACCGATGCGCCCACCGGCGCATCCACCGGCGCGTCCACCGACGCCGAGGCCAACGCGTCTGCCGACACGGCGGCCTCCGGCAGCGGCATCTGAGCCCGCCTGCCGCCGGTGGACTCGGAAGGCCGGACCCGGGCCCGCCCGGCCCGGCCCACGGCACGCTGATCACGCAACGCTGATCACGCAACGCAACTCACGGAACCAAGCACACGAGAGAGAGGGGGGCGCCCGGTGGGCGCCCCCCTCTCTCTCGCCCCCGCCTCCGGCAGGGGACTTTCGTGTCCGCAACGTTACGCTAGTTCGTCACCTTGAACGCGTAGCGGAAGTGGAACTTGTGGGGGTGATCCTGCCAGGTGAGGACGGCCTGCCGGTACAGGAAGGGCTGCTCGTCGACCGCGCTGTAGTCCTTGTTGCGGTAGAACGACGGGTACAGGTCGATGTAGTGCCAGCCGGGCGCCCAGCTCGCGGTGACGGGGACGACCACGTCGCCGTTGGTGCTGAAGCCGCAGCCGTACCCCAGGTAGACGTTGTCGATCACGACGGCGAAGATGTTGGTGGTCTGGGTCCAGCCCAGGCCCTTGACGTGGATCGTGATCTTGGTCCCGACCGGGCCTTCGGTCGGCTGAAGCGGCAGCCCCACGACGCCGATGTCGAAGTGGGTGCTGGCGACCACCTTGTCGCCGACCATGGCCTGGAGACGGTGCTCGCCGCCGAGGGCGTCGGGGTACTGGAACGGGAGGTCGAAGGCACCGTTCGCGTCCGTCTTCACCGTCTTCACGGGCACGGTGGCCGCCGAGTAGAGCGACTCCGTCACGCGCGAGCCGCTCATGGTGGAGAAGGCGAGCGCCACATCACTGTTGGCGGGTAGGTCGCGCCCGTGGATCTGGGCGTCCGTGAAGACCCCCGCGGCCTTGGGATCGACCCACAGCTTCGGCCCGCTGCCGCTGGGCTCCGAGCCGGCGATCGGCGCCTGGCTCTGCTGCTCGATGGGCTTGGGCATCACCGCCGGGCCGTCGGTCACCGTGAACATGAACTGCGGCTCGGGCAGGTAGCCGTAGGGCGAGGAGGCCAGAGCCAGGTAGGGCGCGTCGAAGGGCGCGTCGCGAAGCTCGACGAGATGCTTGCCCACCCGTCCTGTCGCCGGGATCACGAAGTTGGCGGTGCCGTGCGTCTCGACGGCGGTGACGAAGCCGGTGATGGCGTTGTCGTAGGTGAGGGCGTACCACGAGATGTTGTTGATGGCGTCGACGCCGGTGACGCTCAGGTGGATGTCGGTGCCCACGGGGCCGCTCTGCGGCGACATGGTGGCGTGCATCTGCACGTAGTAGCCGGCCTTGTTGACGTTGTCGCCGTTCTCCTGGACGTAGATATCGTGGTTCCCGCCGAAGCCCTTGGGAACCGTGAAGGCGGCCGAGAAGGTGCCGTCGGAGCCGACCGTGACCGTGGTGAGCGGGACGCTCCGCTGGTCGAAGGTGCGTCCCAGGAAGTTGCCGGTGTAATCGCCGTTCTTCATCTCCAGCTTCCACTGGCCATCGAAGGCGGCCCACACGACGCTGAGGCTGACGCCCGGCTCGAAGCCCGTGCCACTCAGCGTCGCCTGCGATCCGACGATACCCTTGGCGGGGGTCACCTGGACCTCGCCCTTGATCCCGTTGGGGAAGGTGGCCTGGCTGGTGGC
>CAZTTB010000154.1:0-4317 GCA_964616005.1 uncultured bacterium
ATGTCCGACCCTGCCGACGCCGCGCCGGGCGCGGTGTCGGCGGCCGCTCCCTCGCCTTGCGTCTGGTACGAAGGGGGTGCGCTCGGCACCTCCTCGACCGGGCGCTTGACCACGGTCAGCCCGGCGCGCTCGAAGATTCCCGACACGACATCCGCCTCACGCTCGCTCACCGCGCGCGTGACGGCACCCGGCGCGCGCCGCAAGAGCGCCAGCGCCTTGTCGTCGCTGATGTGGAACGACGCGGCCACCTTGCCCGCGATCTCGTCCAGGTTGCTCGGAACGGGCTCGCGCACCTCGACGATGTACTTCATGGGACCTCCCGGTACCGGATCAGGCGCTCAGGCCGTAGTCGTGACGGATGCGTTCGATGCGCTGCAGGAACTCGACCTGCCAGTCGCTCCGACGGAACTGCATGGCAACGGCCGTGACGAGCTCGTCGAGGGCGGTCAGCGCGAGCGGGCCGTGCTCCAGACCAAGATCGAAGACGGCGTCCTCGACGAAGATCTCGGCGACCGGGCCGAGGATGTCCACGGCTTCGCGCGTCAGCTCCTCGACGAAGGCGCGGTCGACCAGCACCCGGTCGGCGGGCGCCGCCAGGCCGCGCCGCATCAACTCAGTTGCGCCCCCCACCACCACATGGATCGGCAACCCCAGGGCCCCGGCCAGCTCCGCCAGGCTGAGCTGACCGTCGAGCCCGCGCCACACGTGCAACGCCGACAGGGACACCAGGGTCCGCCCGTCGTCGGGCGAGGCCCGGGGCCGCAAGACGGTATCGGGCTCCAGCGGCTCGTCCGCCCGCCCGGCCGGCTCGGTGTCGAAGCGACGGCTGGCCTCGAGCAGCAGACGCTCGGTGGAATCGGTCAGCGTGCGGCGCGGCGCGTCCACCCCGGGTCGGAAGCTGAACGAGCCGCGCCGCCAGCGCATCAACTCGATCAGCCCCGCCACGTCGAAATGCGGATCGGCATCCACGTACACCACACGTCCACCTTCCAGGTAGACCTCACCCGTCGCCCGCGCCGGATGACGCAGGGAGAGCCGACCCGTGGCCTGACTGAGCGCAAGGTACTGAAGCAGGTTCGCCAGCACCCCTTCCTCGATGTCTCCGTGCAACGCGCTCACGGCGTCGCCTCCCCTACCCTACGGACCTTGATCCGCGTACCCATAGCGATTTTTGCGCATCCCCCGCCCGCTGGCACCGGACCCGCGCAGGGACCGGTCGCGACACGTGCAGGCGTCTCCCGTGGGGACTCTCCCGAACGCCGCCATTCTAACCAACGCAACGGCGCTGCACCCCCGCTCGATGCCTCCCAGGAGCGCCGTCCTGCAGGAGGCGCGTGGTAGCTTGAACGCGCTTGCGGGCGGAGCCCGCGTCGGCCCCCGCTCAGAGTGTCTGGACGTTCCGGCGCCGGCGCGCGAGGCCGGGCCCGCAACCCAGCGATCGAAGGAGCCGACGATGCACACCATCTGCCTCATCCCCGGGGACGGCATTGGCCAGGAGGTCGTTCCCGCCACTCGCCGCTTGCTCGAAGCGAGCGGCGTACCGTTCACGTTCGTCGACGCCGAGGCCGGCTGGGCAACCTTCGAGAAGCAGGGCATCAGCGTGCCGGCCGAGACCCTCGAGAAGGTCCGCGCCGCCGACGCCACGCTGGCCGGCGCCTTCACCAGCCCCAAGCACAAGGTCGAGGGCCACAAGGGCGCCATCCGCAGCATGCGCCGCGAGCTGGACCTGTTCGCGAACCTGCGACCCGCCAGGACACGGCCGCTGCCGGGCAGCCTGGAGGGGATCGACATGCTCATGGTCCGCGAGAACACCGAGGGCCTGTACGTCGAGAACGAACGCCGCTACGGCGACATCGCCATCGCCGACGCCATGGTGTCGAAGCGTGCGTGCGAGCGCATCGCCCACATGGCCATGCAGCAGGCGAGGCTGCGGCGGGGCAGGGTCGCCATCGTGCACAAGGCCAACGTCCTGCCCGTCACCTCGGGACTGTTCCTGCAGACCGCGCTGGAGGTGGCGGCGCTGTATCCCGACGTCGAGAGCACCGACATCATCGTGGACGCCGCGGCCCTGAAGCTCGTGCGCGACCCGGAGAGCTTCGACGTGCTGGTCTCGACCAATCTCTTCGGCGACATCCTGTCCGACCTGATGGCCGGGCTCGTCGGCGGGCTGGGGGTGGCACCGAGCGCCAACATCGGGGATCGGCACGCGATCTTCGAGCCGGTCCATGGCAGCGCGCCCGACATCGCCGGACGAGGCATCGCCAACCCGACGGCGACCATGCTCACCGCTGCGATGATGCTCGAACACCTCGACGAGCGCGACGCCGCGGCCCGCGTCGAGCGCGCCGTGGACATGGTGCTCCAGCACGGTCCGCGCACCGCCGACCTCGGCGGCGACGCCTCCACCGAGCGCTTCACCGACGCCGTCATCGCCGCCTACCTCGAGGCCTGAGACCGCTTCCGGCCGCCGCCGCACGCCCGAGCGCCGGAGCGTACCGCCGGCAAGGCGGCGCTCCGTCTCCGGCCGGGCGGTGCTTGGTTATAGTGCTGACGTGACGCACCCGGCCTCGCCAGCAGTCTCCCCGCCGAGGCCACCGGAGCCGTCGAGCCCACCGCAACCGGTGCCCGGACTGGATCGAACCGTGATCACGCCATGAGCTACGCCCTCGCACAGGCCATGCGCGCCATCCGCGCCAACTGGGTTGCGAGCGTGTCCACCATCACCACCATGACGCTGTCGCTCACCATCCTGGCGGCCTTCAGCCTGGTGAGCGTGAACCTCAACGCCGTGTTGCACAACCTTCAGAGCGAGCTACAGATCTCGGCGTTCCTCGACGACAACGCACAGGTACCGCAACTGATGGACACCGTCCGCAGCTGGCCGGAGGTCGCCAGCGTCGACTTCGTGTCCAAGGAGCAGGCGCTGGCGAACATGCTGCAATCGCTGCCGTCGTTGAACCAGGCGGCCGCGCTCATCGCCAACCCCCTGCCCAACACGCTCGAGATCCGCCTGCTCGACCCGGCGCAGACACCGCTGGTACGGACCAAGCTGGCGCGCCTGCCGGGCGTGATGCACATCGAGGACGGCTCGAACGCGGTGCAGACCTTCCTGGCGATCAACGACGCGCTGCGCGTGGGCGGCTCCATCCTCATCGTCGTGCTGCTGTCCGCGGCGCTGTTCGCCATCGTCAACTCGATCCGGGCCGCCATCACCGCGCGCCGCCAGGAGATCGAGGTGATGCGCCTGGTGGGCGCGACACGCAGCTTCATCCGGTCGCCCTTCCTCATCGAGGGCTTCCTGCTGGGTCTCATCAGCGCCGCCGTCACGCTCGCCCTGGCGGTCCCCGGCTACCAGTTCATCGTGCAGCGCCTGTCGGGCCAGCTGGCGTTCATCCCCTTCGTCCACGACCCCGCCACACTGGGGCAGATCGCCGGCCTGCTCGCGGCCCTGTCGGTGCTGGTCGGGCTTGTCGGCAGCGCCATCTCGGTGTCGCAGCACCTTCGTGAGCCCACCTGAACCGGCCTTACCGGGCCACCCCTTCATGAGACCCCCGCCGACCTGCCATCATCCGGTCCATGTGAGGGGTTGCTAGACTACCGCCGTGCTGAAGCGCGCGCTCGTCCTCGCCATGCTGCTCGGCGCCGTCCTGACGGCTCCCGCGCCGGCGAACGCCCAGGCCGTGGACAGCAGCAAGAAACAGACCCTGGAGTCCGAGATCCAACAGGCGACGGACCAGCTCACCGCGCGCAAGCAGCAGATCCAGGACATCACCGCCAAGCTCGGCGCCACCGCCCAGGAACTGCAGGCGAAGATCCGCCAGCGCGACGCCGTCAACAAGGAGCTCAGCGACCTGCGCGCGCAGCAGGCCGAGCTGCAGGATCAGCTCACGGCGCTCGACGACAAGCGCGCCAAGACCGAGGCCAAGATCGGCGACCTCAACACGCAGCTCGACGCCCTCAAGGAGCGCGTCAAAGCGCTCCTTCTCAACCTCTACCAGCAGCGGGTGGCGCGTTATGCCAACAGCCTGGCGAACAGCCGGACCCTGCACCAGTTCCAGGTGAACAACTACTACCTGTCGTTGCTGTCCAAGCAGGACGTCGACGTCATCAACCGCCTCGACACCGTGCTGGGGCAGCTCAAGGACGCACAGGCGCAGCTCGCCCAGCAGATGGCCGCGGTCAAGTCCAAGCAGGCCGAGATCGCCCAGAACGCCGCCGACCGAGAGGCCAAGCGGGCGCAACTCGAGGCCGTCATCGCCGATCTGCAGAAGAGCAAGGAGGGGCAGCTCGCCCAGCAGCAGGCCCTGCTCCAGGAGC
>CAZTTB010000155.1:0-4307 GCA_964616005.1 uncultured bacterium
GCGAAGAGCGCTACCTGCCGAACCAGTACGTGCTCGGCACCAAGGTGGACGACGTGGAACGGGCGTTGTTCGTGGAGCAGGAACGGAACCTGTTCTATGTCGCGTGTACGCGGGCGCGGGAGCATCTGCTGGTGACGTGCGGGGGGCCGCCGAGCTCATTTCTGGCTACGTGAGGACGATCACGAAGCGCCGAGCAGGAGACGGAAGCGTGCTTGCAGCACAGCAGAAGTGGAGCTTGCGCCCTAGGAACGTGTGTGCGAACCGTGTGCGAATTGCGGAGGGTGCGGAGCGACCAGCCTGGCGGCCGACCGGCCGCGGGTAGGTAGTTGACCGCCGCTTCAGTCGACGCCGTCTGGCGCTCTCGGGCGATTGCCGCTGTTCCCCGAACCAACAGCCGGTCAGGGTTGATAGATGTCGTCTAGGGTCCAGAGGGTGATGGAGCGGTCCGTTTCCTCGATGACCTTGGTGAAGGCGGGCGTGAAGCCGCCAGCCACGACGTAGAGGATGGGCGCGTCGGGTTCCTGGGCTTGGTGCGCCCATTTGCGTCCGGCCTTGGCGCTGCGCTCCAGCATGTCGAGGTGGGCCCAGTGGACGTCGGGACCGATGGGCTTGCGGTTCCATTTGACCGCGCCCGTGAGCATGCGCTTGTCGAGAAGGGGCGCGACGATGTCGATCTCGATGGAGTCGCCGTGGCGGTCCTTGCCTTCCCACCTGCCCCATTCGCGGACGAGTGGCAGGCCGAGAGCGGGGGCGAGCCGGTCGTAGGCTTGCCGCGCGATGCGTTCGAACGCGTGGCCCATGTAGGTGTCTAGCTGCGGTTCGATGGCGTCACTCCAGACACGGCTCGGCTCGTAGCGTTCCAGGGTGCTGTTGTTGGGTTCGACGAAGCGTTGATAGAAGCGGAAGGCCGGGTCGGCGACGTGATAGCGGATGGGCTCGGAGACCTTCGCGTCGATGTTGCTGTGCGTCTCGAGGTAGCCGAGCTCGATGAGCTTGTCGAGCTTGGCGCGGAGGCCGCGATCGTTCCCGAGCCCGGTGAGGTCCGCGATCTCGTTGCGGAGGGTGCGTCCCTGGGCGACGGCGCGGAGGATGCTCCGGTACTTGGCGACGTCGCGCAGGCCTTCCTCCTGGTCGAGGGCGGTTTCGACGAGGGTGCGCACCTCGCCGCTGGGCGCTAGGAGGAGCGTCTGGATGTTCTCGACCAGGGAGCGGTCGACGTCGATGGCGGCGAGGTAGCGCGGGGTGCCGCCGAAGACGCCGTAGGTGGCGGCGCGGTCGCGGAGATCGTCGAAGGGCGCGAGTTCGGTGGCATGCCAGTAGGTGAAGGGCTGGAGCTTGTGCTGCCAGGCGAAGCGCCCGTAGAGGGGTGCGCCGCCGCCAGCGAGGCTTTCCATCGTGCCTACGGCGCTTCCGGAGAGCACCATGAGGAGGGGCCGAGGCGGGCGCCTCCGTTCCCACGCGGCATTGAGCTCGCTGGCGACGGCGGCGAGGTCGCCGTCCTCGGCCAGGTACTGGAACTCGTCGAGGATGAGGACGATAGGTTGGGGGTGCTTGAGATCGAGAAGCAGGTTGAAGAGCGTACGCCAGTTCGGGAAATCCTCGCTGCGGAGGTCTTCGCCGGACCAGTCGGCGAGGTCGTTGATGAGCTGTGCGCGGTTCGCCTCGGCGGTGACGCGTGAGGCCGTGAAGAGGAAGTAATCTCGGTCGCCCCACGCGTGTGTGAGCAGGTAGGTCTTGCCGACGCGCCGCCGCCCCGTGAGGAGAGCGAGTCTGGGCTCACCGTCGTCGAGTAGGCGTCGCAGTTCTTGCAGTTCCCGTTGGCGATCGATCAGCGGTGCGGATCGGCCATCGCTCATGCCTGTAAGTATAGGTACATGGAATCGTAATTACAAGGCTGTGAGATTACAGGTCTGTGCGCCGAACGCGGGACGAGGCTTCCGCACGGAGGGCAGAGCGGCCCTTGCAGGCCTTGGTTCTGGACCGGTTGCCGGATTCCGGCGGCAAGCTCATCGCGACCAACTCCAGGCCATCGTGCTCGCGTAGCGCCGGTACGAGGTCCGGATCCGCGCTCAGCGCCCGCTCGTCAGCACTCCTCGGCAGCGGTGCGCCCGGTCGCGGGGGCGGCCCCGAGAGCCGGGCCCATCAGCCGAGCTGCACCATCGCGGCGGTCCCGCACGCTTCGCAGGCCCCGCCGAACCCGGCTGGAGCACGGCTGACTCGGATGCGGTCTCCACACTCCGCGCACCGCGGTCGCACAGAGGTGTACTTTCCGCAGTCGCGGCAGGAGGCGTAGGGGCCGTAGCGGCCGATGCGCGCCACGATCCTTGTCTGGCCTAAGTCAGAAGATCCTGGCGATTCAACGGCCTGGAGCTCGGATCACCGACCCGGTACCTGGTTGGGCGTGTCGTGGCTGAAGGCTCCAGGCGATCACCCGGGCACGCCGATAGCCCTTGACGTTCCTTGCTGGCTTGTGTGCGCCGCTGGTCTAGAGTGCGGTTGGTAAGCACAACCTGAAAGGGGGTTGCCATGAGACGCATTCGTGTCATCGCGCTGTCGGTTCTGGCGTTGCTGTTGGTGGTGGGGCTGGCCGCCTGTTCTTCCTCGACTCCGAAGGGGAGCCTGAAGGTGACGCTGAACGGGTTGCCGTCGGGCGTCGCGGGCAAGGTGATCGTGACGGGCCCGGGCGGGTACGCGCAGACCGTCACTAGCACCACCACATTGAGCGTGGCGCCAGGAGCGTACTCGGTGACGGTGTTGCCCACCACGGGAGGGAACCCCATCGTGCCGGTGGCTTACGACGGCGCCGCGTCGTCAACGGCCGTCACGGTGACGTCGAACGCCACTGCGTCGTCGGCGGTCAATTACGCGGTTCGGGTCGGTTCGGGGCACCTGTGGCTCCCGCAGTGGAACGGTTCACTCGAGGCAGAGTCCTACGCGAGCGGGAGCCTCGCGGGGTCCGGCTCACCCCCACCTGACGTGACGCTCGGGATGGGGGGCACTCCTCGTGGTGAAGCTATCGCCTTCGATCACGCTGGGAACATGTGGGTCGCGGACTGTGGCGGGTACGCCTATCGCTACAACGCGGCGCAGCTGGCGAGTTCGGGCACGCCCACGCCGGCGGTGGCGATCGACGCCACGGCGTACGTCTGCCTGGGAGGCCTGGCATTCGATGCCTCGGGCGACCTGTGGGCAACCTCGCCGCATGCCGGTCAGGTGTTGGAGTTCACACCTGCGCAACTCAGCACGGGCGGAGTGGTAACCCCGGCCGTGGTCCTCAGGGCCAACGCCACGCCGAGCCTGTCGACGCCGATCGCGCTGGCGTTCGATGCGTCCGGAGACTTGTGGATCGGCAATCTGGGCAGCAGCACGGTGGTGGAGTTCACGCCGTCGCAGTTGAACGCCAGCGGGAGCCCGACGCCGACGGTGACCCTCAGCGCGAATGCCACCCTGAGCCTGTCCGGGCCCGAGGGGATGGCCTTCGACGCCAGCGGGAACCTGTGGGTTGCGAACAACGGCAATGCCACGGTGGTGCGCTTCGACGCCGCCCTGCTCGGGGCGTCCGGGAGCCCCACGCCGGCGGCGACCATCGCGAGCGGCTCGTTCGCCAGCGGCGCCGAGCTTGCGGGGATGGCCTTCGACGCCAGCGGCAACCTGTGGGTTGGGAACGCGTACCCCTCGGAACTGCTGGAGTTCATGAATCCTGATGCGTTGTCGGGCAGCGTGGCGACGACGCCCGCTGTCACCGTCACCGGCGTGGGTGGCGTTGACGCCATGGGCTTGGCGTTCAGTCCGCCCCCAGCCGATGTACCGATCCGCACGCCTTGACACGACGTCCTGGATGCCGGGCAAGGCGACGGAGGCCGGCACAACCCCCGGCGCCCGCGGGATTGCCTGAGAGCCGTTTCGCGCCGCGCATCGCCCAGCGGGCCCACTGGCGGGTCGAGCGCCGACACCGTGCGCCACGCCGCCTTGGGGTGGGTCGCCCTCCGTAGAGTAGGGGAGAAGGTAGTCGTGCCGGGGAGTCTTCGCAGGGGGTGAACGATGGCGGACGTGCCGAGGGTTGTGCGTGCCGTGGCCCGAAGGCTGGCGGCGGCGCAGGTCGTGGCCTTGCTCCTCCTGTCTGCGCCGGCCTCGTTCGCCCTGGCAGCCGGCGACGTCACCACGTTCACGCTACCCGGCGGGCACGTCACCATCGTTCCCTCCGAAGATCTCGGCCTGGCGCGGACACCGGAGGAGCTGGCGCCGGGCGACCGCCCCACGCCCTGTCGGGAGGGGTTCGACGCCTGCCTGTACGTACCCCCGAGCGC
>CAZTTB010000156.1:0-4299 GCA_964616005.1 uncultured bacterium
GACCGACGCCGGAACGCCGGGAACCAGCACAACGGGAACGCCTGCACCTGGAACGACGACCCCTGGAACGGGTACGACGGGCGCCCCTACGGACGGCACCGCGCCGAGCCCGGGCGGCACCTCCGACGGCACTTCGGGTGGCACCTCGGGTGGGAACGCCCCCTGATCAGGACAGCGCCTGGATGGCCGCCGCCATCTCCAGGTCGACCTCGGTCACGCCTCCGGCGTCGTGACTCATCAGCTCGATGACCACCTGTCGGTAGCTGTTCCAGATGTCTGGGTGGTGGTTGCGTCTCTCGGCCAGCAAGGCCACGCGGCTCAGGAAGCCGAAGGCCGCCGAGAAGTCGTCGAAGCGGTACTCCCGGCGGAGCTTGCCCCCCTGCAATCGCCAACCCTCGAGCCCTGCCAGGCGTTCGCCGATGGCGGAGTCGTCGAGCGTGTGCGCCATCCTGCTGCTCCCTTCTCGGGTCGTAGGTCCGACCTGGTCTCGCGGCGGGAGGATCGACTCAGAGGGCCTGCCCGTTGCCGGTCATCAGCTCGGGAACGTAGACCACGGCCAGTTCCTGCTCACCGCGCACCAGCGTCACCGTACCGTTGCCGAGCGGGGCGATCAGGTAATCCGTGAACGAGCCCAGCACCTGGCCCGGCAGCATGGCGACCAGGCTCTCCTGCGACTCGAGGCTGCGCCCGCGGTACTGCCGAACGGTGATCTTCTGTCCCCCAAGATCGACCGTGAGCGGCTCGCCGGTGAGCTGGTAGACGTTGGACTCCGCACCGGGCACCCGCTCGAGGACGTTGGAGACATCGTTGGCATCCACCGTCATGGCGTCGACGAAACGCTGAACCAGGCCCAGCACCGAATTGTCATCGAGCGTGATGCCCGCCGCGCGGGCGGCGCCCCGCAACAGGCCCTCCACGGCCTGGCGCCGGTTCGGGGCGCGAGCGCTGACGCTGCCGGCACGCGCGACCGCCCTGGCGACCAGATCTTGCGGGTCGCCCTGCACGGAGCTGGCGACGACCTTGAGCACCGTCAACAGGTCCTCGCGCCGGCGATCAGCCAGCACGAACAGCACGACCAGAGCCTCGGCCAGACGCACGGCCAGGGATCGCCCCTCGTCCCGGTAGCGGAAGTGGACGTAGTCGCTCTCACTGAAGACGCTCAGCTTGCTGCGTCCGAGATCGAGCACCAAGCGGGCCTGGAGCGGTACCTCCTGCTCACCGACGAAGAGCGAGCGCGACGGGCCCGCTCCCATCACCGCGATATCGTGCCCCGCCAGCTCGAACCGCAGCGGACCGACCAGCCGCACCGTCAGTGCCGTCGCGCCCGGAGGCACGGTCTCCCAGCGGAGCGCCGGGTTCACGGCGAACAGCACTCCGCCCTCGAGCTGCGGCCCACTCGCGCGCCCACCCACCGAGGTCGGCAGGTAATCGGCGAGACGCTCGAAGAAGGCGTGGACCAGGTCGGTGAACTGCAGCACGTCGTGCTGGAAGAGCTGCCGCTGGTTACGCTCGAACGCGAGCGTCTCGGCGAGCCGCTTCTCCAACTCCCTACGGTGCGTCCCACGCTGTCCCTCGGGGAGCCGCTCCTTGGCGATCTCCTGGATCGCGAGGCGGAGCTGCTTGCTGGTCGGACCCCGGTGCTCGACCAACGACAGCTTCCCGGCGTAGGGATCGGCCGCGACCGCCGCCGCTGCCTGGCGCACGAAGCCCAGCGCATTCGCTTCGCGCACCTCGAGATCGGCGTAGGTGCCGCCCCGCTTCCCGAGCGTCATGATGGCGTTGACCAGCTCGCGCACGAGCTCGGCCAGCGCGTCGAGGTCGGAGAGCGACACCAGCGGATCGTTGACCTCCGGGATCGCTTCCAGGACCCGGAAACCACGAAGGTTCACGTCCTGCGCGAAGGTCTTCTTGGCGCTGTTGCGTTGCAGATTCTGCAGCGTGGCGTACACCAAGCGTGCGGTCTGCCGCTCGCGCTCCGCCCGCCAGCCCGCGGCGACCTTCAGCACGAACTCGTCGAGCTGCTCCCACCACACGCGCTGCGCCAGTCGCTGGAGGACCGCCTGCTCGTCACGCTCCTCCGGCAGCGCAGGCGGCGTGGTGATGGACACCACCTCCGGACTGTCGAGCTCGACGCCGAACTCGTCACCCAGGACCAACGCGTCGATGTCAGGCGCGCGCTTCGCCGAGCCTTGCGCGCCGTCGGAGATGAGCTTGAGGCTCTGCGACACAGCCGACAGCCGCTCGCGCTCCTCCTGGCTCAGCGCCGCCATCTGCCGGCCGAGGTGCCCGTATAGCTCCCACATGCCGGAGACGCCGCCGCGAACCTGCCGGGTGGCGCGGAACTCCGACACCTTGTATTCCAGCAGTTCGAGGGCAACGCTCTCCAATTTCAACATACGGCTTCCAGTATACGGCCGCGCCGAAGACGGGTACTGGCGGAAACCTCACGCAGCCCAACCGTCCTGGACGCACGAATGCGCGCGGGCACGGATCACTGCGCGGATGTCGCGCGCCGCCCGTCGGCGAGCCGGCCGAACACCGCACGCAATACCTCTACCGCCCGCAGGTACTCCGCCAACTCCAAGCGCTCGTCCGGCGTGTGATCCAGCGCGGCGTCGCCGGGCCCGTAGGCCACCATCGGAACCGCCCAATGGGGCGCCACGACGTTCATGTCCGAAGTCCCCGTCTTGACGACCGAACGCGGGCGCGCCCCGGTTCCCCGGATCGCCACCCTGAACGCGCGCGCCAGCACCGAATCCTTCGGTCCGCGATAGGCCTCCTCCTGCCCGCTCAGCGACAGGCGCACCCCGTGCGGCAACGCCAGGGCCCCGAGGCGTTCGCTCAGTGCCGCTGCCGGCCAGCGCGGCGGCAGCCGGAGGCCCAGCACCGCATCGCAACGCTGCACGAGACCGTCGTTGTCCGAGTCGAGCGATCGCAGCGACAGCTGCAGAGCGTCGAAGCGTCGATCCACGCCGCGATTGTCCTCCTGAACGAAGGTCCGGACCGCCGCGAAGGCCGTCACCGCCAGCTCGGCGGCGCTCGGCTCGTCACGCGAGGAGTGGACGTTGGGCCGTTCGGCCGTCAACCGCGCCAGCAGTCGGCCCTTGTAGCCCAGGGTGTAGGCGTCCCATCCGCTGGGCTCCCCGATGATCACCAGATCCGGTGCCTCGTAGGCGCGCACGGCGAAGCGCGCGCCCTTGCTGCTGGCGGACTCCTCCTCGACGGCGCCGATGAGCCGTACCCGCAAATGGTCCTTGAGCGAAGCGGGCAGCCCGGCGACCGCGGCCACGGCTGCGCAGAAGCTGCCCTTGGCATCGACCGCGCCCCTGCCGTGCAACACGCCGTCCTCCCGGCGCACGGGGATATCCCCAGGAACGGTATCGATATGGCCGAGCACCGTCACCGTCAGATCGCCGCGCCCCCACAAACCCACCGCGTTGCCGGCATCGTCGACGAAGGCCTCGTCGGCGAAGCCCGCCATGGCCTCGACCAGCACCGCAGCCACCGGCCCCTCCTCGCCCGAGGGGCTCGGCGTCGCGACCGCGCGCTCGAGCAAGGCGATGGGGTCGAACGGCGCGGCACTCACGATGCCAGCACACGCGCCGTCCGGAGCAGGACCTCGTCGATCTGCGCCTGGTCGATCACCAGCGGAGGCAGGAAACGGACGACCGTCGCCCCTCCGGCGATGGTGAGCACGCCTTCGCGCTTGAGCGCGGCGATCACCGGCGCCGCCTTCTCCTTGAGCTCGACGCCGACCATGAGCCCGCGCCCACGGACCTCCCGCACGCGCTCGCCGCCGATGCGACGCAGCCCTTCCATGAGGCGCTCCCCCATCGCCCGTGCATGCTCCATCAAGCCGCGCTCCTCGATCTCCTGCAACACCGCCAGGCCCGCTGCGCTGGCCAGCGGGTTGCCGCCGAAGGTGGTCCCGTGCCCCCCCTTCGGCATGCTGGCCGCGACCGCGTCGGTCATCAACAAGGCGCCGATGGGCACGCCGCCCGCCAGTCCCTTGGCGAGCGTGACCATGTCCGGCTCCACGCCGTAGGCTTCGCTGGCAAGGAAGGTACCGGTGCGCCCCACGCCGCACTGGATCTCATCGAACACCAGCACCGCTCCGGCGGCGCTGGCGGCCTCCCGGGCGGCGTGCAGGAAGGCCTCGTCGGCCGGATGGATGCCCCCTTCGCCCTGCACCGGCTCGAGCAACACCGCCGCCACATCCTCGCTGACCGCGGCACGCAGCTCCTCGACGTCGTTGTAGCGGATGAACGTCACGTCCATGGTGTACGGGCCGAAGGGCTC
>CAZTTB010000157.1:0-4277 GCA_964616005.1 uncultured bacterium
CGCGGCAACGGCTCGGGCCTGGGACTGGCCATCGTGCGCTGGATCGTCCAGCAGCACGGGGGCAGAGTGAAGGTCGAGTCGCGCGTGGGGGAGGGCACGGTGTTCACCGTGACCCTTCCCGCCCTCGACCCCAAGCTCAGCGAGACGCCTCCGGCGACACGAGGCGAGCTCAGCGATGGCGCCGGCGTCTTCAACCGCCGCGACGTCGGCTGACGCGACCTGCGCGGTGGCGGCCGATCCCGACGGCGGCTTGGTGAGAGTTCCGTTGGGGACACTTCTCTAGGCTAAGGGTCCCGCCGCAGGCGACCCCGAGGGGTCGAAGCGCGACGGAGCGCCCCATGCCCGCACCGAGCCCCTCCAACCCCCCGCTCCCCATCGCCCACGGTCCGGCCGCGGTGAGGCGCTTCGAGCGCAGACCCGTTCCGCCCTGGCGTGCGACGGCACTGGTCTGGCTGCTGGTCGGAGCCGGAGCCGTGCTGCTGCACGGCGTCGCGCGCTGGCAGGCTGCAACCGAGGTGGCGGGTCTGGCGTGGGCGGTCCGTCTGGCGATCCATCCCAGCCGTGGCGCCCGTCTGCAGGCCGCTGCGCTGGTCGGTGCGGTGGTGCTGATCGACGTGCTCGGCGCCGTGGCGCCCGGCCTGTGGCCGCTGGGTAGCTAGCGATCGGGTTCCCGGATCCTCGCTCCCCGGCTCGCCCGCGACGCTAGCCGAAGCGCACACCCGAGCCGGCCTCCACGTGGCCGATCGTCGCCAGCGGCTCGGGGCACAGGTCCCGCGCCTGAACGACCCGCTCCGGCGCGACCACCAGCACGAAGCCCACGCCCAGGTTGAACACCCGTGCCATCTCGTCCTCGTCGAGCGCGCCCCGTTCGCGGAGCAGCGCGAAGATGGCGGGCTCTTGCCAGCTCCCGCGGTGGACCACCGCGCCGAGTCCGTCGGGCAGGGAGCGCGGCACGTTCCCCGGCAGGCCGCCGCCGGTGATGTGGGCCATGCCCTTCACCAGGTCGCCCGCCAATAACAGGGGCGCCACGGCCGGAAGGAAGCTCCGGTGCGGCGCCAGCAAGGCGTCGGCCACGGTCCCGTCGCCGAAGGGCTCGTCGAGCGCGTCGCCGAGCACGTGGCGTGCCAGGCTGAAGCCGTTGGTCTGCAGCCCGCCCGACGCCAGCCCCAGCAGGACGTCGCCTTCGCGCACGCTCGCGCCGTCCACGACGTGGCGGCGCTCCACGATGCCGACGACGGTGCCGACCACATCGAGCTCGCCCTCCCGGTACACGCCCGGCATCTCGGCCATCTCGCCGCCGAGCAGTGCCGCGCCGTTGGCCCGGCAGGCGGCGGCGACGCCCTCCACCACCGCCGCCGTCACGGCCGGCTCGAGCCGGGAGCTGGCCACGTAGTCCAGGAAGAACAGCGGTCGGGCGCCCTGGACCAGGATGTCGTTCACGCAGTGATCGACCAGGTCCCGGCCGATGCCCGCGTAGGCCCGTTGCCGTGTGGCCACCATGGTCTTGGTCCCGACGCCGTCGGTCGACGCCACCAGCACCGGATGCTCGATGTCGCCGGGCAGCTCGAACAGCCCGCCGAAGGCCCCGAGGCCCTTCAGCACCCCCGGCGTGTAGGTGCTCGCGACGAGTTCCTTGACCCGTCGCAGGGCGTCGTCCGCCGACGCCAGATCCACCCCTGCCTCACGGTAGCCGCCCTTGCCGCTCGTCATGACCGACACTATACGTCCCTTGCCGGCGCGCCCGGAGTGGGGCCCGCCGGCCACCGGCGGGGGTCCGGCGGCTGGGTAGACTGACCCGTGCCCACCGCCATCGAGGTGCTCGTACCGCTGCCGCTGGAGCCGCTCAGCTACCTGCCGCCCTCGGCCGGGCCGACGCCGGCGATCGGGGCGCGGGTGGCCGTTCCCTGGCAGGGAGGCGCCCGCATCGGGCTGGTGGTGGGCCGGCGCGAGGTGGCGGCGGGACGCGGCATCGAGCTCCGGGAGGCGATCGACGGGCTCGACCGCGCTCCCTTCGTGACGCCGGAGGGGGTGGACGCCCTGCTCCGCATCGCGCGTCGCGCCGCCGTGCCGGCGGGGGTGGCGCTCGCCACCCTGCTGCCGTGGGGGTTCCGGGACCCGCTGCGTCACCGGGTGCGGCCGCTGGCGGGTGCCGACGTGCCCGGCCTGGAGCGCGACGCCGACTGGCTCGAGGCGTCGACGATCTCGCTGGAGCACCTCGACTGGTTGCGTGCGCAGGGGCTGGTCGAGGAGCAGGTGGTGCGGGTCCGGCCCACCGTGCGGGTGCTGGCGCCGGTGGCGCAGGTGGACGAGGGATTGATCGGGGCCCGTCGCGCGAACCAGCGGACGGCCCTCGAGCGGCTGTGGCAGCTCGAGGGCGCCGACAGCGCGGCCGCGCTCGCGCGCGACGCCGATGTGCCCGAGAGCGCCGTGCGGGCGCTGGTGGCCAAGGGCTACGTCGCCTACCGGGAGGTCGAGGCGCCGCCGCCGGGGCTGCCGCGCCCCTCGCCCGACGCGCCGTTGCCGGCGCCGGCGCCCGTCGATGCGGTGCCGCCGGCCGGCGACGGCGGCATCCTTGGCGGGCTCCGCCGCCAGCGTCTGGCCGCGTTGCTGCCACGCCTGCGCAACGATCTCGACGACGGGCGCAGCGTGCTGGTGCTGGCGCCGGAGCAGGCGCGGCTCAACGAGGCGGCCGAGGCGCTCGCCTCGTTGCCGCTGTTCCTGCTCTCGGGCGAGCTGGACGACGAGCAGCGTTTGCGGCTGTTCGAGGAGCTGCCGTCGTCGGGCCCGGTGGTGGTGCTCGGAACCTACCTGGCGCTGCTGGCGCCGCTGCCGCGGCTGGGACGGGTGGTGGTGACGGAGGCCGCCAGTGGCAGCTACAAGCTGCAGGCCGGTGCGCGCCTGTTCGTGCCGGACGCCGCGGCGCTGCTGGCTGAAGCGAGCGGCGCCGCGCTTACGCTGAGCGACGTGGTGGCCGGCCCGGACACGCTGGTGCGGCTTCCGGAGGGAGCACGCCGGACGCTGCCGCTGCCGCGCCTCCGGCTGCACGCCGCCGACATGGGGGGAAGCGGCAACTGGCCGCTCCATCCCGACCTGTTGCGATTGCTGAAGCAGGTGCGGGAACGCGGCCGTCAGGCGGTGCTGATCGCGCCGCGCCGCGGCTTCTCGGCGGCGCTGGGCTGCGAGGCGTGCGGCTGGACGGCGCAGTGCCCGAACTGCGACTTGAGCCTGCGCTACCACCGCCAGGACGGGCGTCTGCGCTGTCACCAGTGCGGCCACGAGCAGGCGCCGCCCTCGGCCTGCCCCTCCTGCGGCGGAACGGCCCTGGCGCCGCTGCGGGGCGCCGGCACGCAGTGGGTGGCCGAGCGGCTCGTCGGGATGCTGGACGGCTTCCCGGTGCTGCGGTTCGACCGCGATCGCCGCGACGACCCGGAGCCCCTGCTGCGGGGGGAGCCCGGCGTGGTGGTGGGTACCACCGCGGTGTTGCGACTGCCGCCCCTGCCCGCGTTGTCGTTGGTGGCGCTGACGCTGTTCGACACCCATCTCGCGCTGGCCGACTTCCGGGCCGAGGAGGAGGCGTTGCGGATGCTGCTCGAGCTGGGGGAGCTGTCGCGGCAGCGTCGGCCGCTGGTGCTGGTGCAGACCTACCAGCCGGAGCACCCGGTGCTGACAGCGCTCGCGGCCGATCCCCCCGATGCCGCCGTGGAGGCGCTGGTGGGACGCCTGCTGGAACGCCGCCGGCGGTTCGCCTACCCGCCGTTCGGAGCTCTGGCCAAGCTCCAGCTCGCCGCTCGCGATCGCAGCGCGGCCTCCGAGGCGGCGTCGGCGCTCGCCGAGGAGTTGCGGAGGCGCGGGGCGAAGGAGGACGAGGTGCTCGGCCCGGCACCGGCCCCGGTCGCCCGCCTCAAGGGTCGCTACGCCTACCAGGTGTTGCTGCGGCTTCCGGCCGGCGACCGCATGGAGCAGATCCTGGCGGGCCTGCCGCCCAGGATGGGGCGGGCTCGGTTGCGTGTCGATGTCGATCCCCGGGACGTGGGCGAGCTGTTGGAGTGAGGGGGCCGAGATCGCTGCATGTGAACCCGCGCACTTGGTGAGTGCTCGTGACCATGTGCCCTCCCCGGGGGCCGGCGCGGGAGCGGCGCGCTTTGCCTTTCTCACGCGCCCTGGCTATCATGTGCAGCGGACTGGAACATGCTCAGAAACCGGCGCGCCACCCACGATTTCGAGATCCTCGAGCGCTTCGAGGCCGGCATGGAGCTCACCGGCAGCGAGGTCAAGGC
>CAZTTB010000158.1:0-4195 GCA_964616005.1 uncultured bacterium
TAACAAGGTAACTGTACCGGAAGGTGCGGTTGGATCACCTCCTTTCTAAGGAGTTACGCCGCGCGCCTTCGGGCGCGGGCTAGACAGGTCTTGCAACCGGATTGGCTTGGTTCGACGAACGGGCGCCTTTGGGCGCCCGTTTTTCTTTGGTGCGCGGCGCCGGCGCCGGTAACCGGCCGGGCGGCGCTCAGTCCGACAGGCGCATCAGGCGGGCGAGGCGGGGTAGCGGCAGCCGAGGCAGCATGGTCCAGGCGCGGCGGTGACGGGAAGCCACGCGCTCCACGCGATCCAGCAGCTCGTCGAGCAACGGCCGCGGCAGGGTCAACGCCGGCGTGAGCCGCAGGGTGCGCGCGTTGTTGAGCGACACGCAGGCATGCACGCCGCCGAGGTGGAACGCGCGCAACGCCAGAGCGGAGGCGAGCTGGGCGAGGGTGTCGTCGTCGTACTTGAGCAGCCGGCGGGTGCCGAGAGGCAGGCGGCCGATCACCGGTTGTACCTGGATACCGAACAGCATGCCGGCACCGCGCACCTCCTGGATGAACTTCGGGAAGCGCCGCTGGATCGCCTGCAAGCGCTCCAGAGCATAGCTGCCGTCCTCCCTGGCCTTGCGCACCAGACCCTCCTCGCGGATGAGGTCGAGCGAGCGCAGTGCCACCGCCATCGCCAGGCTGCCGCCGGCGAAGGTGGAGGAGTGGCGCTTGCTGGCGAAGCCCGGCAGCAGTGCCCTCACGATCTCGCCGCGGGCGATGGTGGCGCCTACCGGCACCAGCCCGCCGCCGAGCGGCTTGGCGAGCGTCAGGATATCCGGCTCGAGCCCGGCCGCCAGGCTGGCGAACCATTCGCCCGTGCGCCCCAGGCCGGTCTGGATCTCGTCCACGACGACCAGCACGTCGTGGCGCCTGGCGGCGTCGCCGAGCCCGGCCAGGAAGCCCGGCGGCGGCGTGATGACCCCGCCCTCACCCTGGACGGGCTCCACGACCACCGCCACGATCTCGCGGGCGCGCCTCGCCAGGAGCGTCTCGACGGCCTCCAGGTCGCCGTAGGCCACGGTGTGGGTCCGAGGCGACAGCGGCAGGAACGGCGCCTGGTACTCGCTGTTGGGGGTGAGCGCCAGCGCCCCGTGGGTCTTGCCGTGGTAGGCGGACCGGAAGTTGACGAAGGCGGTGGCCTTCGGCCTGGCCGCCCGTGCCAGCTTGATGGCCGCCTCCACCGCCTCGGCGCCACTGTTGGAGAACAGCACCCGACCGTCCTCGAAACTGGGGGCGAAGCGGCTCACCAGGGCCACCAGATTCGCTTCCAGCGCAGCGCGCCAGATGCTGGCCGATTGCTGCGGCAGGCCCGCCTCCCGGTTCCGCTCCAAGAAGACCTTGACGAAATCGAGCAGGGGCGGGTACGCCTCGCCGAAGGGGAGCGCGGCGTAGCCCGCGGCGTGGATCAGGTGGCGCCCGCGCTCGTCCCGCAGCTCCCAGGGGCTCTCCACCCGGAACGGCCCGGCTACCCCGAGGGCATCGAGCACGGCGGTGAGGTCGCCGTTGCCGTAGCGCTCCTCCAAGGTGACGGCGGTTCTCCCGGGCAGCCCGTCGAGAAGCGCGGAGGCGGCATAGGGCAGGACGGGGTCGACCTCGTCGTGCCGCCGCGCCAGCGTCATTGCAGCGGCTTGCTCGTCTTGTTGCCGGCGCTGTCCTCTACCACGATCTGCCCGCCGGCCTTGGCGGGGACGTCGACGGAGAACGGCACGTCGGCGCCCGGGGTGAAGGCCAGCGGCTGGCCGTCGACCGTGATGGAAGCGACGCGGTTGTTGTCCTTCGCCTCGCCCTCCACGTGGAGCTGGCCACCGCTCAGTTTGTCGACCTTGCTCAAGCTGACGGTCGGCGGGGTGTTGTCGATGGTGAGCTGGTAGTTGAGCGAGGAGGTGCGGCCGGTGACGTCGGTGACCCTGATGTTGGTGGTCACCTCGCCGTCCTTGAGGCCGCCGACGGCGAAGCGGAAGCGGATCAGGCGCTTGCCCTTCTCGCCCTTGTAGGCAGCGTTCTGCAGCACGTTGGTGCCGTTGATGTCGATGGACGCCACGCCGGTGTCGTCCATGGCATAGCCGGTGATGGTCAGGTTCTCGGCCGGCCTGGTGGTGCCGCTCTTGGGATCGGTGATCGCCACGATCGGTGCGGTGGAGTCCCCGCGGCCCATGCAGCTGGCCAGCAGCGGCAGCAACAGCGCCGCGACCGCTGCCAGCGGCAGGCCGCGCCGGACGCGGCTGCGCCGGCTGCGGACGCGCCGGTGGGCGCGGCCGGGGCCGGCTGGAGGGCGAGGCGACGGCTGCATCGAGAGGAAGTCTATCGTACCGGCGCGCGGCGGCGCAGGACGGGTCGGGCTCTGCATACCCGAAGCATGGCAGACGCGAGCGAAGCGTGCGTGAGCGTAGGACTCACGCCCTCTCATGTGGTGGACGTGGGTTTCTTTGGTAGACTGCGACGACCGTCCGATAGGGGGCGCCACTGCCCTAGGCGAAAGGAGGCGCGGCGAGCAACATCGCGGGATCGATATCGGCCCTCACCGGGCTGCGCGCATCCAGCCGCCCGGGGGCATCACGACATGGCTCGGATGTGGGAGGATCATGAAACGAGTTCTCATCCTACTTGGCGTGGCCCTCATGGCCACGATGACCCTGGCGTTCGCCCAGACCGCCAAGGACACGCTCGTCGAGGACGAGTTCGGCTCGATCGACACGCTCGACCCGGCGCAGGCCTACGACACCTCGTCCAGCGAGGTCATCCAGAACGTCTACCAGACGCTGTACGCCTACAAGGGCGCGAGCGCGAAGGACTTCGTGCCGCAGCTTGCCACGGCCTACAAGGTCTCGGAAGACGGCAAGACCTATACCTTCACCCTGCGCAAAGGCGTCACCTTCCATAACGGCGATCCCTTCACCTGCGCCGACGTCGCCTACTCGCTGAAGCGCGCCGTCATCACCAACAACCCGCAGTCGGGCGACTGGATCGTGGCAGAGCCGCTGAGCGGCTACGCCTCCAACGCCAACGACGCGCTGGGCAAGAACGCCACCGCCGCCGACTACCACAAGTACTTCCAGACGGTCGACAGCAGCATCACCTGCCCGGACCCGTACACGGCGGTGTTCCACCTGCAGTCGGCCAGCCCCACCTTCTTCGCCCGCATGCTGTTCTCGGCCGCCTCCATCATCGACATGAAGTGGGCGGTCGCCAACGGTCAGTGGGACGGCACCGAGGCCACCTGGAAGAAGTGGATCGGCTACGACCTGCACAACAACTCCTACCTGCAGAACCACATGAACGGCACGGGCCCCTACCAGATGGTGCAGTGGGTCCCCGGCCAGAAGTTCGTGGCCAAGGCCTACGCCAACTACTGGGGAAGCAAGCCGGCGCTCACCAACGTCCTCATCAACCGTGACAAGGAAGTCTCCACCCGCATCCTCAACCTGCAGAAGGGCAACGCCGACTACATCGATCTCGGCGCGCGCTCGGACGTCAAGCAGGTCGAGGGCTCGCCGGGCGTCAAGATCTGGAACCAGAACGGGGACCTCGGCTGGTCCGAGGCGGCGGCTGACGCGCTGTTCATGAACGAGGACATCACCGCCAAGAACAACCCCAACATCGGCTCCGGCAAGCTCGACGGCAACGGCATCCCGCCGAACTTCTTCACCGACCTCGACGTCCGCAAGTGCTTCAACTACGCCTTCGACTACAAGGCGTACATCCAGCAGGTCGAGCTCGGCCAGGCCAAGCAGATCACCATGGCGCTGCCCTCGAACTTCCTGGGCTACGACCCCAACGTGCCGACCTACTCGCTGGACCTCGAGAAGGCCAAGCAGCACTGCCAGGCCGCCTGGGACGGCAAGCTGTGGCAGAACGGCATGAAGATCACGCTGCTCTACAACACCGGCAACACCGCACGCAAGACGGCGGTGGAGATCATCAAGTCGAACCTCGAGTACATGAACCCGAAGTTCCACGTCACCGTGCGTGGCGTCGCCTGGCCCGAGTTCATCAAGGAGGCCAGCAACAGCAGCATGGCCGCCTACGCGCTCGGCTGGCTGGCCGACTACGCCGACCCTGACGACTTCATCCACGTGTTCTACGCCAAGGGCGGCTACTACGCCGACCAGATCCACTTCTCCAACCCGCAGATCAACCAGCTCGACCAGCAGGCGCGCACCGAGACC
>CAZTTB010000159.1:0-2684 GCA_964616005.1 uncultured bacterium
GGGACGTGGCTATACTCGGGCATGCCGGACACCCACGTGGGGCACGCCATCCGCCGCGCGAGCACGGGCGACGCTCACGAGGTCGTCCGGCTGATGCGGACCATCTACCTCGAGGGCCGCTACTTCGTCGGCGACGGCCCGCCCCTGCCGGAGTCGCTGGTGCGTCGTATCGCCGGGGACGACCCCGTCCATGCGCTGTACCTGGTGGCGGAGGTCCGGCGCGGTTCCGAGCCCGAGCTGGGAGGCTGGCTCGAGCTCCATCGCATGCAGCCGCGTCGACTGCAGCACGTTGCCGTGCTCACGGTGGCGGTGGCGCCCGAGTGGCGCCACCACGGTCTGGGCCGCGGGCTGCTGCGGCGCGGCTACGACTGGGCACGCGACGTCGGCGTCGGCAAGGTGAGCCTCAACGTGCGCGCCGGCAATACCGCGGCGATCGCGCTGTACCTCTCCGAGGGGTTCGTCGAGGAGGGGCGCGAGCGCGCTCAGGTGCGCACCGACGAAGGAGACTTCGAGGACAACGTGATCATGGGGCGCTGGGTCGGGTGAGCCCAGGGCGTGCGTGGCGGGCCGGACCGGGACCGTGGCGCGGCTGCGCGCCGCGCGGCGCTCGCCTAGACTGGCGTCATGGCTGACCCGAACCCCGCCGCCGCGGCCCGGCCCGGCGTGACGCCCCCCGTCGCCCGCGTCGCCCTGTTCGTCGACACCCAGAATCTCTACTACGCCGCCCGCGACGGCTACGACGCGAGCGTCGACTACCAGCGCCTGCTCGAGCTGGCGCTGCGCGGCCGCGAGCTCGGCTCCGCCACCGCCTACGTGGTGGAGCGCGAGGGGGACAGCACGGCCTTCGGGTTCGTCACCAAGCTCTCCGCCCTGGGGTTCCGGGTGCGGCGCCGCAGCGTGCGGGTGCACCGCACCGACGAGGGCGGCGGCACCGTCATGGAGGGCGACTGGGACATGGGCATCGCCGCCGACATGGTGCGGGCGCTGCCCTACGTCGACGTGCTGGTGCTGGGCTCCGGTGACGGCGACTTCGTGCCCATGCTTGAGCTCGCCCAACAGCGCGGCGCCCGGGTGGAGGTGCTCGCCTTCCGCGAGGCCGCGGCGCAGACCCTCATCGATCTCGCCGACCGCTTCACCCACCTTCCGGACGAGCCCGGCGTCTTCGTACGCAGGTCCTGAGGCGCGCCTAGGCCACGATCCCGAACCGGTCGGCGCCCGGTCCCCCGCCTCCAACGGTCGCGTCCGCGCAGGCGCTCGGCCGCACCGGCCAGTCCCGGGCGGTAGCCTCCGCGCTGGAGCGCCAGGTCCCCTCCGCCAGCCAGTCGCCGTCGACGAGCTCCAGATAGTCGTAGGCAGCGGTGACCACGTCCAGCCAGGCGCGGTAGACGGCGTTCTCACGTGCCAGCAGGACGCGGCACGCGCTCGGCGAGGCACCGGCGGCGCCGGCGTCCCGCCAGGCGCCGAGCTCGGCGTCGAGAAGCGCGGTGGCATCGTCGACGGCCGTGCGCGCTCGCCCGACGTCGTCCGGGTAGCTCGCGTCCAGCGCGTCGAGCGCGGCGCGTGCCCGCCGCACCCCTTCGTCCGCGGCCGCCTGCGCGTCCTCGGTGCTGCCGTCCAGGCGCAGGCGGGCGCTCAACGCCACGCTCCACTGGTCGTCCTCCTGCGCGCCGAGCTGGCCGTCGAGGTCGGCGGCGGGCCTGCCTCGATCGAGCGACAGCGAAGCGCTCACCTGGTAGTCGTAGCTGCTCGACTCGTAGGTGGCCGCCAGCGTGACGTCCCGCACCACGTCGAAGGGGACGCTGTCGCGCTGCACGAGGGCCCGTTGCAGCTCGAGCTGCAACCGCTCGCGTTGGGGCGCCCGGGTGGCGGGTCGCGGGAGGGCGAAGCGCAGGGGCACGAAGCGGGCGGCCCCCTCGAAACCGAGGCGTGCCGCCTGCGCCTGAAGCGCCTCCAGCGCGTGGCGGCGTGCCTCCACCAGCACCTGGGCGCGGCGCAGCGCGGGGTTCGACGTCGGTGACGCGGCGCTGCGTTGCGTCCGGGCCAGGTCCAGCTCCGCCCGCTGGAGGGCCACCTCGGCCGCGAGTACCTTGCCGTGGAGCCGGAGCGCGGCCAGCACGTCGCTGCGGCGGTCGTGTCGCAGCCGTTCGCGGGCCTGGAGCAGATCGGCTCGATCGGCGAGGATCGCCGCAGGGTCGTGAAGCCAGGCCAGGTCCAGCTCGACGTCGGCGGCGGCCCCGATCGCCGCCGGATCCTCGATGTCGGCTCCGTAGCTCAGGACCGGCCGAGCCGTGAACGTGACGTCGGTGCCGGTGCGGCTCGCTCCCAGCGCGCGCTCGGCCGCATCGACCGCGGCCGCCTGCCGCACGGTGCGCTCCCCTTCGGGCGTGGCCGCCAGCGCATCGGCGGGCGTGAACGCCAGGGCGGCAGGTGCCCACAGGAAGACGGCCAGAGCCGCGACGGCGCCCTTGCCGGCGGTGCACCTGCCGGCGGTGCACCTGCCGGCGACGTCCCTCTCGGCGGAACGCCTGCGCGCGGCGCCGCGCCTTGCGGCGGACGGTCGTCGCGCCCGGCCACGGGCGCTGCGCCGAGGCACGGCACAACGAACGGGATCCCCCATCTCCATCCCCCCTGTTCCCACTTGCGAACTGGTGGCACTGTAGCAGAGCCGGGGCGCGGCCACGCGC
>CAZTTB010000159.1:2784-4170 GCA_964616005.1 uncultured bacterium
GGTGGCCTCAGTCGGCGGCCGGCAGCCCCAGTCGTTCGAGCAGCAACCGACGCACGGCGTCGGGCCGCGCCGCGCCACGGGTCTCCTTCATCACCCGCCCGAGCAGCGCGTTGACCGCCTTGGGGTGCTCGCGTGCGCTGGCGACCACCTCCGGGTGGGCGTCCATCACCCGCTCCACCAGCTCGGCCAGGGCCCGCTCGTCGGTGATCTGCGTCAGCCCCCGGCGCGCGACCGCGGCATCGGGGTCCTCGCCGTCGACGACGTCGGGGAGGATCTCCTTGGCGATCTTGCCGGAGATGGCGCCCTCGTCGATGCGGCGCACCATGGCCGCCAGCGCGTCGGGGCGGAGCGCTACCTCGGAGAGCGTTCGGCCGCGCTCGTTCAACAGCCCCGCCACGTCGCCGATGAGCCAGTTGGCGATGCGTTGGGACGCCCCCTGCGCGCCTCCCGGGTAAGCGCCGGTCGCGGCGTCGAAGAAGCCGGCGGTGTCCACGTCGAAGGCGATGAGTTCGGCGTCCTGGGCGCGCACGCCCAGGGCGAGATAGCGTTCGCGCTTGGCCTGCGGCAGCTCCGGCATGGCCGCCCGGATCGCGTCGAGCCAGGCCTCCTCGAGGACCAGGGGCGGCAGATCGGGTTCGGGCATGTAGCGGTAGTCGGCCGAGGCTTCCTTGCTCCTCAGCAGGTACGTCTTCTGGCCGCCCTCGTTCCAGCCGCGCGTCTCCTGCGTCACGGCGCGCCCCTCCTCGAGCAGCCGTGCCTGGCGCCGGATCTCGAACTCCAGCGCGGAGGCCACGCTCTTGAAGGAGTTGAGGTTCTTGACCTCGACCTTGGTCCCCAGGCTGCCGTCGGGTGCACGCAGCGACACGTTGACGTCGGCGCGCATCTTGCCCTGCTCCGGACTGGCGTCGGAGACGCCGAGCGCGCGGGCCACGGCCTGTACCTGGGTCAGGAAGGCACGGGCTTCCTCGGGCGTGCGCAGGTCGGGCTCGGTCACCATCTCGATCAGCGGGGCCCCGGCCCGGTTGAGGTCGACCAGGCTGTATTCGGCGTAGGCGGGATGGACCAGGCGCCCGGCGTCCTCCTCGACATGGCAACGGGTGATGCCGATGCGTCGGCCGCTCTCCAACTCCACCCAGCCGTGCTCGCCGACGGGCCGGTCGAACTGGCTGATCTGGTAGTTCTTGGGGGCGTCCGGGTAGAAGTAGTGCTTGCGGTGGAACTGCGTCATTTCGGGGACCCGGCAGTTCAGCGCCAGGCTGAAGCGCACGGCCTTCTCGATGGCCGTCTCGTTGGTGACCGGGAGGCTGCCGGGCAGGCCGAGGCACACCGGGCAGGTGTTGACGTTGGGCTCCAGCCCGAAGCTCTCGGCCGAGCAGCCGCAGAACA
>CAZTTB010000160.1:0-4137 GCA_964616005.1 uncultured bacterium
CACGTCTCGGTGGCCTGGGTGTGCTTCGTGGCCGTCATCGTGATGGCGCTGTACGGCATGGCCTTCCTGTGGCGGGGGCGCCCGGTCGACGACGCGCGCGCCGTCGCCAACGCCGAGATCGCCACCTTCTTCGCGGCGCTCACGCTGGTGAGCGGCATGACCTACAGCAAGCCCACCCTCAACACCTACTGGACCTGGGACGCCAAGCTGACGCTCACCGCACTGATGTTCGCCTTGCTGGTGGGCTACTTCGTGGTGCGCGGCCTCATCGACGATCCCATGCGTCGGGGGCGCGTCAGCGCCGTCATCGGCATCATCGTGGCGGTCAGCCTGCCGTTCAACTACCTGGCGGCCGCCTGGTTCCGCACCCTCCACCCCACCCTGAGCGTGGCCGTCACCGGCGTGACCATGGCGCCGATCATGCTCTTCGTGCTGCTGTTCAACGTGGCTGTGGCGGCCCTCGTCTACCTGACCTTCGTGTCGGAGCGGGTGCGCATCGCCCGGCTCGAGCATGCGCGCCAGGAGGCCCGCGAACGGCGCGAGGGGGACGGCGCCGCCGGGGAGGTCGTCCGTGTCTGAGCTCGCCCAACACTGGCGCTGGGTCGCCGCCGGCTGGCTGGAAGTCGTCGTCGCCTACGCGGCGTACAGCCTCTACCTGGCGCGACGTGCGCGCCGCGCCGCCGAACGCGAGGACGAACCTTGAAGAAGATCGCCTATGCCGTGCTGGGCGTCGCCGTGCTCGGCGTCGCCGGCTTCATGATCAGCAAGGCCCTGAACAACTCGCTGGTGTACTTCGTGCTGCCCAACGAGTACGCCAAGGACCCCGCGGGCTTCGCGGGACGCCGCATCCGACTGGGCGGGCTGGTCGAGGCCGGCACGGTGCACTTCAACGACAAGACGCTGCAGCTCCACTTCATCATCACCGACAGCATCAAGTCCTACCCCGTCGAATACCAGGGCGCCCCGCCCGACCTGTTCAAGGCCAACCAGGGCGTGGTGGTCGAGGGACGCTTCCAGAAGGGCACGTTCGTGAGCGACCAGTTGCTGGTGAAGCACAGCGCCAACTACAAGCCTCCTCAACCGGGACAGCCCATCGACGTCAACATGCTCAAGAAGACGCTCCAGTAGCGGCCCCGGGTCACGGGAGAGGCTCCTATGCACCATCTTCAGCTCGGTCATCTGGGTAGCGCCAGCGTCCTCCTCGCGTTCGGCCTTGCGCTCTACTCGGCGATCGTCGGTGTCCTCGGCGCGCGGCGCCGCGACGCCCGCCTGCAGACCTCGGCGCGGCTCGCCACCGTGGCCACCTTCCTGGTCACCGCAACCGCCGTCGCGGCCATGGAGGCCGCCCTCATCACCAACGACTTCAGCGTGCTCTACGTGGCCGAGCACTCGCGCATCGCCTCGCCGCTGTGGGTCAAGATCGTCACCCTGTGGGCGGCGCTGGAGGGCTCCATCCTGCTGTGGGGCTTCCTGCTGACCGGCTACACCGCGGTGCTCGCCTTCACCGCGCCGCTCAGCCCGCTCAGGCCGTGGGCGCTCTCCATCCTCTCGGGCGTGCAGGTGTTCTTCCTGGGCGTGGTGGCGTTCCTCGCCAACCCCTTCCAGACGCTCCCCAACCCGCCGCTGGACGGCCCGGGGCCGAACGCGCTGCTGCAGAACCACTGGATGATGGCGGTGCACCCGGTGCTGATGTACCTGGGCTTCGTGGGCCTGACGGTGCCCTTCGCCTACGCCATGGCCGCCCTCATCACGCGCCGGCCGGGCACCGAGTGGATGGTGCAGACGCGCCGCTGGACCCTCACCGGCTGGGGCTTCCTGGGCGCCGCCATCGTGGCCGGCGGCTGGTGGAGCTACGAGGTGCTGGGCTGGGGCGGCTACTGGGCCTGGGACCCGGTGGAGAACGTCAGCTTCATGCCGTGGCTCACCGCCACCGCCTTCATCCACGGGGTGCAGGTGCAGGAGCGCCGCCGCATGCTCAAGAGCTGGAACGTCATGCTCATCGCGCTGACCTTCTGCCTGTCCATCCTCGGCACCTTCCTGACCCGCTCCGGCGTGGTGTCGTCGGTGCACGCCTTCGCCGCCGGCCCGGTCGGGCCCGCGTTCCTGGCGTTCTTCGTGCTGGTGACGCTGTTCGCGTTCGGTCTCATCGCGCTGCGCTGGGACGACGTGCGCGACCGCGCCGAGCTCGACGCCGCGGTGAGCCGCGAGGGCGGTTTCCTGGGCGGCAACATCCTGTTCCTGGCGATCACCTTCGCGGTGCTGCTGGGCACGCTCTTCCCCCTCATCGTCGAGGCCGTGAGCGGCCAGCGGGTCACGGTCGGCCCGCCCTTCTTCGATCAGGTGACGCTGCCGCTGTGGATGCTGGTCCTGCTGCTGATGGGCATCGGCCCGCTGCTGCCCTGGCGCCGGGCCGAGGGCAGCTCGCTGAGGCGCAACCTGGCCTGGCTGGCGGGCGGCTTCGCGGTCGCCGGGGGAACGGCGCTGCTGCTGGGCATGCGCGAGATCTACCCGACGCTGACCGTGGCGCTGGCCGGCTACAACCTGGTCAGCCTGGGGCTCCTGCTCACCCAGGCGCTGGTGCCACGCGTGCGATTGTCGAGCCGCCGGACCCTGTCGGTGCTGTGGAGCTACGCCCACGAGAGCCGCCGGCGCGTCGCCAGCATGGTCGTGCACCTGGCCATCGTCATCGTCGCCCTCGGCATCGCCTTCAGCTCCGGCTACCGCGTCGATCAGCAGATCCGCATCGACTTCAACAAGTCGGCGACCTTCCAGGGGTACACCCTCACCCCGGTCGACCGCTTCATGGAGCGCACCGCCTCGCGCATCAGCTCCGGCGCCGTGGTGCAGGTCTCCAAGAACGGTCATGTCATCACCACGCTCAGGCCGCGGACCAACATCTTCGGCTCGAGCACGCAGCCGGTGACCAAGCCCGCGGTGATGTACACCTTCAGCCACGACCTCTACCTGAACCTCGACAACACCATCGGCCCCAACACCACCTTCGTGGTGCTGCGCGCCGTGTACAGCCCGCTGGTGTCGTGGATCTGGTTCGGCGGCCTGCTGCTGGTGTTCGGGACCGTCCTGAGCCTGCTGCCGGCACGGCGGCGCCTGGCCGAGCGCACCGCGACGGCGGCCGAGGAGACGGCGCGGGCATGAAACGGCTGTTCGTCGTGGTGGCGGTGGTCGCGGTGCTGGCCGGGCTGTTCCTCTACGGCCTGTTCCGTGGCCCGCCCAACCGAGACGTGCCTTCCAACCTCATCGGCCGCCCCGCGCCGCCGTTCACGCTGCCGCTGTACGAGCGCTACCAGCCGACCTACGGCAACAGCTTCTCGCTCAGCGCCCACCAGGGCACCCCCCTCGTCATCAACTTCTGGGCCTCCTGGTGCGGCCCCTGCCTCGAGGAGGCGCCGCTGTTGGAGCAGTACTACCAGCGCTACCGGAGCAAGGGAGTGCTGTTCCTGGGCATCCAGACGCAGGACCGCGGCAAGTACGACGCCGGCCGGCAGTTCATCAGCCGCTTCGGTTTCTCGTTCCCGGTGGGCATGGACAACGACAGCTCCATCGGCGTGGAGTACGCGCTGTTCGGCGTGCCGGAGACCTACTTCGTCGACCGCTCGGGGACCGTGGTGTACAAGCAGGTCGGCCCCGTCACGCCTGAGGTGATGGACAAGGAGCTGGGGGCGATCCTGCAGTGATGCGAGCGCTCGTCCGCTGGTTCGCATCCCGCAGGGCGGCGCCGGCGCTCGTCGCGGTGCTGGCGTTCTGGGCGCTGGGCGTGGCAACGGCTGCGTCCTCCGTTCCCGCGAGCCCCACCGCAGCCGCGCCAACGTCATCGCCCACGTCATCGCCAACGACCCCGCCGGTGACCCCGCCCGCCAGCCCAACCGCGGCCCCTGGAGCGACTTCAGGTGCGACCCCGGCTGCACCCTCCGACGTCGAGATCAGCGACCGCGCCTACGCCATCGCCGGCGAGCTGCGCTGCCCGGTGTGCACCGCCGAGTCCGTGGCGGACTCCAACGCCGAGATCGCCGGCGAGATGCGCCGGCTCATCCAGCAGCAACTCGACGCCGGCAAGAACCGGCAGCAGATCGTGAGCTACTTCCGCCAGCGCTACGGCGACTGGATCCTGCTCGACCC
>CAZTTB010000161.1:0-4122 GCA_964616005.1 uncultured bacterium
AGCCCGGCCCCAGCTTCGAGCTCACCAAGCAGTCGCTGGAGTTCCGCTACGCCGACGCCTTCGAGCCCCTCCACGACGCCTACGAGACGCTGCTGGTCGACGTGGTCCAGGGCGACCAGACGCTGTTCGTGCGCGGCGACGAGGTCGAGGCGTCCTGGGCGCTGTACACGCCGCTCCTCGAGGACCCGCCCGAGGTCCACCCCTACCCCGCCGGCACCTGGGGGCCCAAGGAGGCGGGCGCCGTGCTGGACGAGGAGCTCTGGCACGCGGGGCGCGGCTGAGCGGCGGGGACGAGACAGGGAACGAGATCGCCAAGGACGAGACATCGGTCCCTGTGCGCCGCGGCCCGCAGGGACTATGCTTGAGAATCGGATGAGCGACTGGGTCGGATCGGGCTCTCGGCGTCGGTCGTAGCTTCCGTCGGAGATGGAGGGCGATCCGTGGGGACTCGAGGCGCGAGTCTCGCGATGGGCGCCCGGAGGTGGGGGGATCCGGAGCGGCGCTACCGCACATGGCTGACGATGATGATCGTGGTTGTGATGGCGGGGAGCGCCGGTCTGGGCACGTACTTGGTGGTGAACCACACCCGCACCGTCATCCTCGAGAGCGCCCTGGACAGCGCCCAGGCGGTCTTGGTCATGCATCTCGCCGTCGCCGCCGATGGTGCGCTGGTGGGGCCGCCGCTCGACCACGCGGGGGCTTGGCAGGTGTTGATGGAACATCTCGGTGGGGGCCCCGGCACGATCGATGTCCTGGTGCTCGACGCCGACGGCGTGGTGCGCCGGTCGCTGTCCAGTCCGCTGGGCATTGCTCCGCTGCCGGCGGCCGGCTGGAAACGGGTGGAGGCGGGGCAGCCCTACCGTCGCTTGCGCGCGGGCGCCGCCGGACCGGTCCTGGACGTGGTGGTGCCGGTGACGTTCGGGGAGGGGCCGGCAGGCACGGGGCGCGGCGCCGCCGAGATCGTTCAGGACGGCCAGCGTGTGGCCGACGACCTGCGGAGCATCACCCTCCAGAACGGGGCGGCCGGGGTGGTGACGTGCTTGATGCTGAGCATCCTGATGTACTTCGTCGGCAGAATGCTGACGGCGCGCTCGTTCCGTGACCGTTTGACCGGTCTGCACAACCTGCAGCACTTCGAGTCCTCGGCGGTCGGCGAACTGGCGCGGCTGGCCCGCCACGGTCGCAGCGCGGCCGTGCTGAGCGTCGACGTCAGGCGCCTGCGCCACGTGAACGATGCGCTGGGGCACCGCGCCGGCGACTCGCTCCTACGGCTGGCGGCGGCGGCGCTCAAGAGCGAGATGCGCCCCGGCGACTACCTGTCGCGTGTGGGTAGCCAGTTCCTGGTCCTGCTCGACGAGGTCGACGCGAGCGGCGCGGAGGCGTTCGCGCGCCGCATATCGGCGACGCTGGCGCGCCGCGTGGAGGTCAGCGCCAACTCGCTGCAACTGAGCGCCTCGATCGGCGTCGCGATGTTCCCGGACGACGGCACCAGCCTCGACGAGCTGCTGGCGAACGCCGACAGCGCCCTGAGCGAGTCGAAGAACGGCGGCCATCCTTTCTACACCTACCGGGCCGGCCTCGCCCGCAGCACCGCCGAGTCGCTGGCGCTCGAGAGCGATCTCGCCGCCGCGCTGGTCGCGGGCGAGCTGCTGCTGTTCGGGCAGCCCATCGTCGACCTGGCGAGCGGGCGGGTCGCCGGCATGGAGGCGCTGGCGCGCTGGCAGCACCCGGACCGCGGCCTGCTGCCGCCGTCGGCCTTCATCCCGCAGGCCGAGGAGTCGGGATTGATCCGCGAGCTGGACCGCTGGGCGCTGGACGCCGCGGCGACCGCCGTGGCCGCCTGGGGGCGGAACGGCTTCAAGGGCTTCGTGAGCGTCAACCTGTCGGGACATTCCCTCGCCGACGAGGGCCTCCCCGCGGCGGCGGGCCGCGCGCTGGCGCGGCACGGCGCGCCAGCTGGTTCGATCGTGCTGGAGGTCACCGAGACCGCCGCCATCCGCGATCTGGAGGGCTCGCGGGACGTCCTCGGCGCCCTCAAGGCGCTGGGCTTCCGCCTCGCGCTCGACGACTTCGGCAAGGGCTACTCCTCGCTCGGCTACCTGCGGAAGCTGCCCGTCGATCTCATCAAGATCGATCGCCAGTTCACCGAGAACGTGGTGCACCAGACCGGCGACCAGCACCTGATCCGCGCGCTGGTGACCTACGCCCGCGGCCTGCGGCTGGGCGTGGTGGCCGAGGGGATCGAGACCGCCGAGCAGCACGCCTGGCTCGAGCGCGCCGGCATCCGCTGGGGTCAGGGCTTCCTGTACGGTGTGCCGGCGCCCCTGACCGAGCCACCCACGGCGCTGCGGGTGCCCGCGAGCGGCGCCCCCGGGAACGGGGCCGCGGGGAGCAGCCCCTCCGGGAGCGGGGGCGCCTCCGGGCACGACCTCGGCACCAAGGCAAACTGAGCACGCGCCCGGCGACGCCCTTCCAGGACTGAGTCCCAGGACTAAGAGAGACGTTAGCCACGCCCTGTCACTGTGGGGTGTAGCAGGGGATCCTGTCGACCCCCGGCGCGGGCGCCGCCAACCGCTGCGGACCTCCCGCGAACACCTCTCTCCCGGCGGCTAGGATCATGGCCAACGCTCGACTCCCCATCTGGATCCGCTCGCTCGGAAGGCTGAGGGCCCGCCTGGTCGCCGACCTGTTCGCCGGCCTGCGCAGCCTCATCCAGCGCCCCAGCGGCAGCCACACCTCCATCCTCGAGGTGGTGGCCGACGTGCAGGGCGTCGAGCGCTTCCGGTGGATCCTGCGCAACATGCTGTGGTTCGGGGTGGCCCTGCACCTGCTGTTCATGGCCGTGTTCTTCGCACTGCAGGTGTGGAGCCTGGGCGCGCTGAACATCGCCAGCGTGTTGAGCTATCTGCTGGCCGCACGGTTGCTGCAGCGCGGCCAGGTCGACGCGCCCTTCGCCATCGGCGGCGCCGAGGTCGCGGCGCACGCGGCCATCGTCACGCTGCTGCTGGGCATCCGCCCCGGCTTCTTCATCTTCCTCCCGCTCTTGACCGTCCTCACCTTCCTCAACCCCAAGGCGAGCCTGCGCACCAAGATCCTGTGGAGCGTCGCGCAGGCGCTGCTGCTCATGGTGGTGGTCGCGGTCGCGGAGACGAACGCACCGGTGCTGGTGCTCGCGCCCGAGGTGCAGCGCCTGCTGATGATCGTCAACGCCGCACTGTTCGTGGGCGGACTGTCGTTCCTGACGCACGTGGTGAGCGAGGCCGCGCGCAGCGCCGAGGGCGACCTGCGGCGCGCGCTGGCGCGCGTCGATGAGCTGGCACGCACCGACGCCCTCACCGGGCTGCTCAACCGCCGCGCCATGAGCGAGCTGCTGGAGATCGAGGCCGCCCGGGTCGAGCGCAACGGCCGCACCTTCGCCGTGGTGGTGGCCGACCTCGACGACTTCAAGGGAGTCAACGACGCCTACGGCCACCCTGTCGGCGACCACGCCCTGCGCTGCGTCGCCGCGCGCCTGCTCGGCGCGGTACGGGCGCAGGACCACGTGGCGCGCTGGGGCGGCGAGGAGTTCCTGCTGCTGCTGCCCGAGACCGACGCGAAGACCGCCCTGCGGGTGGCCGAACGCCTCCGCTCCGCCGTCTCCGAGCCTCCGCTACAGCTCGACGACCACGAGTACCGCGCCACCGCCACCTTCGGCCTGGACGTCTACCACAGTGGCGCCACCGTCCACGAGGTCGTGCGCCAGGCCGACCGCGCCCTCTACGCGGGCAAGCGGCTGGGCAAGGACCGGGTGGTGCAGGGGTTGGCGGCGTAGGCAGCGCCGCCGGGTCAGCGTGCGGGCCGGGACGCAGGGGGGAAGCGTTAGGCAAGCCTGGCTTTCGGTGTCGCTACGATCGGGAGGAGACAGGGGGGGTTCTCTGGCACCGTCGTCCGAAGGTAAAGACTGGCTTTACCTCTATCGAAGTACGTCAGAGACGGCCCTCGTGCCGTCCGGGGAACGCCGGGGCCCGAGGCACCGGCGCCCGGAGCGAGCGACCGCACGGGCTGACGAGCGGCCAACGTTCAACCAGCCTTTACCTTCGAAAGAGGGGTTCGGACACACCCCCCGCCCTACCGCGGCGGCGC
>CAZTTB010000162.1:0-4120 GCA_964616005.1 uncultured bacterium
CCCGACGGTGTTCACCGGTACCGGCCATGCGGCCAGCGCCGCACCCGGGAGCGACAGGAGCGCGAGCCAGACGCCGACCACGGCCGCCGCGGACCACGGCCTTGCCGGCGCCCGAACGCCCCTCCGCAGAGCCCTCCGTAGGGACCTCCGCTCCTGCGCCACGGGGGTGGATGAAGATCGCACGATGCTCATGGCTTGCAGGTGGCCGGGATCCCCATGGCGATCCCATGGGTCGGCCATCTCCCTTCGTCGTGGCTGCGTCGAAGCGGCCGGCCTCCACCATACCTGCGCGTCGAGGGGTGCGGCGTACGGATGCCTCAACAGGCGCGCCCGGCTCCATGACGCGCAGCAGGACCACGGGTCACGCTACGCTTGACGCTGCGCTCGCGCCCACCAGCGCGTACGATCGGGGCGGTGCGCGCATGCCGGACTTCGCCCCCCGGCGTCGGACGCAGCGCGGCCCCCGGCGACATCGACCCTGAGTGGAGGATGCCTTGAGCATCGTGATCGACATCGACGACGGTCCCCGAAGCCGCCAAGGCGGCGCACGATGCGCGCGGGGCCGGACCCGGCCGGAGGGCCGACGCTGATGGCGCCGTGCCACCGTCGGGCGTGAGGCAGGGGATGCTCCGGGCGTTGCGGTCACGGCTGCTCGAGGGCAGCATGCTTCGCAACGTCGCCGTGCTGGTCGCCGGCACCGCCGGCGGACAGGCCGTGGTGCTGCTGGCGTCGCCGGCGCTCACACGCCTGTACACGCCGGCCGATTTCGGTTACCTGAGCGTGTTCGTGGCGCTCATGGCGCTGGTCGTGGTCATCGGTTCACTGCGCTACGAGATCGCCGTCTCGGTCGCGACCACCGACGAGGAAGCCGTCAACGTGCTGGCCTTGAGCCTCGTGCTCGCCGTGCTGATGTCGGCGGCGAGCGCGCTGCTCCTGGCGTGGCTGCACCGCCCGTTGCTGGCGCTGCTGCACGCCGAGCCGCTGGCACCGTTCCTGTGGTTGCTGCCGTTGAGCATCCTGGGCGGAGCCGTCTACCAGGCGCTCAGCTACTGGGCGATCCGCAAGGAGAAGTTCGGTCCGCTCGGAGGGTCGACGGTGGCGCGCGCCGTCATCCAGGTGGGCTTCCAGCTGGTCCTGGGCGCGCTCGGGGCGGGAACCCCCGGCCTGCTCGGAGGCGACGCGGTCGGCCGGCTCGGATCGGCGGTCCCGCTCGGCCGGCTGGCGTGGCGGCACCGGCGGGGCCAGCCCCGCTCGGTGAGCCTTCGCGGCATGTGGATGGAGGCGAAGCGTCACCGGCGCTATCCGGCGTTCTCCGCCGTTGGAGCGGTGTTGAGCACGGCGTCGTTGCAGATCCCGGCGCTGCTCTTCGTGGCGCTGTACGACGCCAGGATCGCAGGCCTGATCGCGCTGGCGCAGCGCGTCATCGGCGCTCCCGTGACCCTCCTCGGCAAGTCGGTGAGCCAGGTGTACGTCGGCCAGGCGGCGCGGCTGGCGCGTGAGGAACCCCAGCGCCTGCAGGCGGCCCTGGTCCTGACCGTCGTGCGCCTGCTGGCCGTGGCCGCGGTACCTACGGCGATCCTCGCGCTGGCCGGGCCGTGGCTGTTCACCCACGTCTTCGGCAACGACTGGACCACGTCCGGCCGCTTCGTGCGGCTGCTGGCGCCGATGTTCCTCGTTCAGTTCGCCGTGTATCCGGTCTCCGAGACGCTCAACCTGCTGGAGCGCCAGCGGCTCCGGTTGGCGTGGGACATCGTTCGGCTCGCCCTGTTGGCAGCCGTCTTCTGGGTGGCGCACGACTCCACGTGGTCCGCCTCGGCCGCGGTGCTCGCCTACGGCGTGGTCATGCTGGGCTCCTACGTGCTGCTGTTCGTGCTGTCCTGGATCGCGGTGCGAGCCGTCTCCATCGCAGACCCGGACGCCTCGGAGGGTTGAGGGGCCGCAGCGATGCCGACCGCATTGCGGGTGTCCAGGAGCTTCTCGGGATGGCGGCTCAGCAAGGCCATGTCCAGGGCCCGGTGGGCGGTGAGCACCAGGATCGCGTCGGCGCTGTCGATCGCGGCGTTCGACAGGGCGGCCAGGCCCTTGAGCTCGCGCCCGGCAAGGCTCAGAACGGGTACGTACGGGTCGACGAACGTCACGTCGGCGCCCCGCTCGAGCAACCCCTCCAGCACGGGCAGCGCCGGACTCTCCCGCAGGTCCGGAACGTCCGGCTTGTACGTCACGCCCACCACCAGGACGCGCGCCCCGCGCATCGCGAGTCCGCGCCGGTTCAGCAGCTCCATGAGCTGGAACGTGGTGTAACGCGGCATCTCCATGTTGATCTGGTCGGCCAGGGCGACCAGCCTCGGCTCGAAGCCCGACAGCCTGGCCTTGAACACCAGGTACTGCGGATCGAGCGGGATGCAGTGCCCGCCGATGCCCGGCCCCGGGTAGAAGGGCATGAAGCCGAACGGTTTCGTCGCGGCAGCATCGATGACCTCCCACACGCTCACGTGCAGGGCATCGCAGATCTGCTTGAACTCGTTGGCCAACGCGATGTTCACGTTCCGGAAGGTGTTCTCCAACAGTTTCGACAGCTCCGCCACGCGCGCCGACGACACGCGGTACACGCGATCGAACACCGCCGTGTAGAGCGCCTCGGCCAGATCGCCGCTGGCGCCGCTCACGCCGCCCACGACCTTGGGGATGGAGCGGAGCTGGAAGTCCCGGTTACCGGGGTCGACCCGTTCGCTGCTGAAGGCGAGGAAGAAGTCCTCGCCCGCGACCAGGCCTCCGCCCTCCAGCCGATCCATCAGGTACTCGTCGGTCGTGCCCGGGTAGGTCGTCGACTCGAGCACCACGAGCTTGCCGCGCCCGAAGCGCGGGAGCAGGGCACTGACCGCGCTCTCGATATAGGACAGGTCGGGCTGCCTCGACTTCGAGAGCGGGGTGGGGACGCAGATGAGCACGACGTCGGTATCCGCCAGCGCGTCGGACGACGACGAGACGTCGAACCGGCCCGTGGCGAGCGCGCCCGACAACGCCTCGTCGGACACGTCGAGGATCGGCGAGCGACCCCCGGACAGGAAGGCGATGTGACGCTGGTCGACGTCGTATCCGAGCACGGGGAAGCCCGCCCGCACGAAGTCGACCGCCAGCGGCAGTCCCACGTAGCCGAGCCCGATGATGCCCACACGCGCCTCGCGGCGCCGGATCCGATCGGCAAGGTACTCCTCGATGGAAGACAACGTTGACCCCACCCTTTCCAGCGCATCGGCCGTGCCGAAGCGTCGAACTACGAACGTGTGACCAGCAGTCAGGATACAGGCCTCGCCGGCCCGCCCGACGTACGGATGCCGCACCGCCTCGCGGCAGGTCCGCGGCGACATGGGTCCTTTGTTACGGCACTCATCTGGCAGCGGCGTATGATGGAGACGTCCTGAGGGGCGCAACACCCCTCGGTGGCTGTGATGCCCGTCCTAACACTTGGGCGCCTTGGACGGGCGGAGCCAGTGGCGCAACCGACCGAGGGTCAAGCTCTCTTTATTCCGCCGTGTTCTGACCCAGGTTCGAACAGTTTCTGTCGATCCGCCGGCTCTGCCATGCCTCGCATGCGACCGGTCGGCCCGGCCGGAAGAGGCGGGACATGGCACACCTGGGTACGCGCACATCGCTTCGGAGGCGTGTCCTCCGTACGCTCCTGATCGGGCTGGTCCTGGCCGGTCCCCTCCTGCTGGGCGGCTGCGGGACCGCACCGGCGGGAACCGACGTCTCCTCACCCACCCTGCTGTTCACGGACCTGAGCGTTCCCAACGCCTGCACCACGCCCCACCTGGCCATGCGGTCGCTCGACGGGAGCACCGTTCGCGGCGACGTGGTCATCGTCCTGACGCGTGCGCCGTCCGAAACCGTCGACCTCTACCTCGACGACCCCTCCGCGTCCGGCAAGCCGGCCCTCACGCTGAACGCCGCTCCCTGGTGCGTCCAACTCTCCACCTTCGCCATGACGGCCGGCGAGCACACCCTCACGGCCAGGGCCTCGGGGGCGCAGGCCGGCGCGACCCCCTACACGGCGTCGGCACGCTTCACCGTCACCGACCCGGGCGCCACGCCGTACTGGCCGGACTCCCTGCCGGACCCC
>CAZTTB010000163.1:0-4056 GCA_964616005.1 uncultured bacterium
TTGCCGGCGATGGCCGCGATGCCACGCTCGAGGTCGAGGATCGGCGTGTCGGCCAGGTGGCCCCATAGCTCGGTGTCACCGTGCTGGTGGTGGTACCGGAGGTAGAACCTGCCTTCGTCCGTGTCCTGAAGGATGCGGTCGGAGTCGACGCGGGTGAGGCGCGCAGCTGGGTAAGCCCCGACGAAGGCGGGGTGCTTCTGCACGTAGTTGTCGAGGGCCGTGATGAGGGTGCGTTCCGTCTGCGTCAGGGACGTGCCGCTGCGTCCGTCGGCGTCGATGATCTCGACGTCGACCGGCTGGCCATTGATGGTGGCCTTGGTCATTTCGTGGGGAGGGGTCCGACGTACGTGGCGTACGCCTGGACCCAGTTCGTTGCCTCGGCGTGCTGGGCCGTGGCGAGGTCGAGGTCGCCGTTGCAGACGAGCTCGTGTAGCTTGTTCTCCAGGCGGTCCTTGACGTGGGCGTTGAGCGGCTCGCTCGTGTAGCTCTCGGGCCAGAGGTTTCGGACGCTGTTGCTGCCGCCGAGCTCGAGCGAGATCAGGTGGTCGACTTCGTAGGAGTAGGGTGCGTGGTGTGTGATGCCGTATTCCTTGTAGATGGCGTTCTTCAGGCTCTCGGGTACGTCCCGCACGGTCTTGGTGTAGCCCGGTGTGCAGATGCGCGCCAGGTTCGTCGTCAGCACGTCTCCTGGCGTCAGCGTGGGGTTGGGCAGGTCACTCGCCTGGACGGCACGGGGGTAGATCGCAGCGCTCAGTGGGCCGGATTGCGCGGTGCCCGCTCCAACTTGGCACGTGTAGTTCACGTTGATGCAGGTATTGCCGCAGGGTTTCCCCTTGGTGCAGTTCTTGGCCAGTGCGGAAGGTGTCAGAAGGACGATGCTGAGCAGCGCGAGCAGCGCCGCCAGACGTCCCAGGCCGCTGCCCGAGATCATGATCGCCCCGCCATCGGACGTGCCTGCGGGTCACCGCAGAACTCTGGGGGATCCAGGAGGAAGATGCCGATCAGGATGACGATCCCCCGCGTGGTCATGACACAAGCCTATGCCTGGGCTCCTGCATGGCGAAGCGGCATCGACCTCATCACGACGGCTCCGGGCAGCGGGGTGGATCGCGCGGGAAGGGAGGTTCCCCTACGAACGCAGCCCTCTCGAGGAGCTCCGCCTGGCCGGGCCTGGTGCCGACATGGGGCGCGATGCACAGTCGCTTGGGGGCCGTTCTCTTGGAGGCCTAGACTCGTCAGACAACTGCCAAGGTCCGACGCCCGATCGTCCACAGGACGTTCAAGTCTGACGACGTGCCGGCTCTCGGCCCCGGTCCCTTGCGCCGGTTGGCGAGGGCGACCTAGTGCTGTTCGACGAGTTCCATGGCGACGTCCATCGTGGCTTGAGCGAACTCGGCTGCTGTGGCGTCGATGCCGAGAACGCCAAGGACGTCGTACAACGCGCCGAGGTTTCCGAGATAGATGGCGAGCAGCGCCAGAAGGGACCGGACTTGCCCGTGAAGGTCGCTGCTACCTGCCAGCCCCACCCTGACCAGGGACAGGAGGCTGTCCCTGAAGCGCTTGGTGATGTCGGGATGCTTTTCGAGGGTTCGCTGGTTGTTCTGGGCGAACCGGAGCCACGGCCCCAGGCGTCCTTGCAGGAGTTCGGTGATGCGCCTCAGGACTTCGCGACGTACCTCGGTCGATTGGGGCTGCGGCTGGTCGGTCACCCAGCGGAGGAGTTCTTCGACCGGCTCTCGCTGTTGGCTGTCGACCACCGCCTCCAGCAGCGCTTCCTTCGAGGGGAAGTGGTAGTACAGGGCCGCCTTGGTGATCCCCAGGCGTTCGGCCACCTCGCGCAGGGCCGTCTGCTCGTAGCCCTGGTCGTTGAACAGCTCGAGGGCCACGGCGACCGCTCGCTCGCGCGTGTCGGTGCGGCGAGGACTCATGCCGGGGTCGGTGCCGCGCAGGCGTACGAAGTGGTTACGGTTCCCTGCCGATACCCTACTTGACGGTAAGTAAGGAAAGCTCCTATCATCTCCCCGATCATGTCACCTACCGGGCGGCAAGTAAAGAGGATGGACGGGAGCCGGACACCATGAACACACGACCCTCGAGCGCAACGGCGAGCGCGGACCGAAGGCGGTGGTGGGCGCTTGCGGCGCTGACCCTGCGCGGGCTCGTCTTCAACATCGACACGACGGTCCTCAACCTTGCGCTTCCCACGCTATCTTCGTCGTTGCATGCGTCGACGGCGCAGCTGCAGTGGTTCGTGGCCGCCTATACGCTGGTCATGGCGGCTGTGATGCTGCCGGGCGGGCTGCTCGGTGACCGTTTCGGTCGCAAGCGTTTTCTCGTTCTCGGCATGGCCGTCTTCGGTGTTGCTTCCTTGGCGTGCGCCTACGCGCCCAGCCCTGCGGCCTTCATCGCCGCGCGCTCGATGGCTGGTCTGGCGGCGGGCTTCACCATGCCGCTCGGGCTTGCGATGGTCAGGACGCTGTTCGGCAGTTCCGAGCTGGCCACGGCAACGGCCGTGTTGATGGGAGCGACGATGGTGGCGGCCCCCATCGGCCCGCTCCTGGGTGGCTGGCTACTGGCCCACTTCTGGTGGGGCTCGGTGTTCCTCATCAACGTCCCGATCGTCGGGCTGGGCCTTGTGGGCGTCATAGCGTTCTTGCCCGAGACCCCGGCGGTCCGGCGGGGCACCTTCGACGGCGTAGGCGTCGTCACCTCGAGCGTTGGCCTTGTCGCCGTCGTCTACGGTGTCATCGAAGCGGGGCAGCGCGGCTGGCTCGTCGCCACCGCGTTCGCACCTATGGCTGGAGGCCTGATCGCGCTCGCCGCGTTCGTGCTCTGGGAGATGAGGTTGCAGCGCAGTGAGGGGCGCGGTTCACTTGTAGATCTTCGGCTGTTCGGATCGGCTGGCTTCACATGGGGCACCATCCTACTCACCCTGATGACGTTCGCGATGTTCGGCGTGACGTTCATCGCGCCGCAGTTCTTCCAGGCGGTCAAGGGCTTGGGTCCGCAGGCTACGGCGGTTCGGTTCCTTACCCTGACGGTTGGGGTCGTCGTAGGTTCCACAGTCGGAACGCAGGTCCTGCCGCGGCTCGGTACGAGGATCGCGGTTGGTCTGGGGTTCGGCCTGCTGGCGGCGGGGCTGCTCATGGGGGCTGCTACTGGGGTGGGTGCCGGGGACGTCTACGTGCTTGGTTGGATGACGGTCGTCGGGGTCGCCGTCGGGTTCGTGATGCCTGCGGCCAACGCCGTCGCCCTGGCTGCCCTGCCCAGGGAGCAGGCTGGCTCCGGCTCGGCGCTCCTCACGACCGGGCGCATGGTCGGTGGCACCTTCGGCGTGGCCATTCTGGGGTCCATTCTCAATGCCGGCTACAAGGCCCATCTCGGCCGCGTGGCGTTGCCGCCGGCCGCTGCGGACACGATCCGCCAAAGCGTCTTCGGTGGCATCGGTGTCGCGCAGCAGACCCATTCGGCGGCGCTTCTGGACGCCGTCAGGGCAGCCTTCACGGGAGGGGTGGGCACCACGCTCGTCGTTTGCGCCGCCATCGCGCTTGCCGGCGCCCTTCTCGCCATCACCTTCCTGCCTGGCAACGCCAAGGCAAACGAGACTGCCAGCCCGGACGGCGGCGCGGCCTAGATGGAGATCCCGACACGGGGAAGCATGCCAACTCGCGCGGCGACCCGGTGACAGCCCGTCCAGTGCGCCGGCACACCGGAACCTCCCATGACCGTCGGCCCGGAGGGGGAATCCAAATGCCCATCGAGTGTCGGCGGCGTCGGACAATCATGGCGGATTCAAGGGGTGGTTGCAACGATGGCTTCTTCGAGCATATCGCCCGGGGTGCGGTAGCTGAGGGTCTTCCGCGGGCGGGTGTTGAGGCGCCGAGCGATGGCGTCCAGATCGTCCTGGGTGAAGGGCTTGAGGTCGCTGCGTTTGGGGAGGTACTGCCGTAGCAGGCCGTTGATGTTCTCGTTGCTGCCGCGCTGCCAGGGGCTGCGCGGGTCGCAAAAGTAGACCTGCACGTTGGTGGCGATGGTGAAGCTCTTGTGCGCGGCCAT
>CAZTTB010000164.1:0-4046 GCA_964616005.1 uncultured bacterium
CGCTGGAGCTGAGCGCGACCGCCCTCTAGGCGCCGTGCTCGAGGCGCCGTTCGCGCCGCCCTCGGAGTCTCCTCGAGGCCCTTGGCGAGCGGCGTAGACTGCCGCATGAGCGCCGAGTATGAAGCCGTCACCGTGCGTGCCGCGACGCGCGATGACCTTCCCTTCGTGCGCGTCCTGGCCGCGCGTCTGGTCGCCTTCGAGGGACTGACGACGCGCGACCCGGCCGCCGTCCTGGCCAGCTCCGAGCGCACGCTCGAGGAGGCCGTGGAGCAGACGGTGCAGGGGTCGCCCACGGTAGCGGTGCTGGTGGCCGAGGCCGCGGGTGGGGCGCGGCTCGGTTGCGTTCAAGTGCAGCGCGGCGCCGAGTACTTCTCGGGCGATGCCGAGGCCTACGTGGGGGTGCTGGCCGTGGCGGAGGACGCCGAGGGACGGGGCGTCGGGCGCGTCTTGATGGAGGGGGCCGAGGCGTGGGCGCGGGAGCGAGGTCTCCGTCGTCTCGCGCTCGAGGTGTTCGCGAACAACGGCGGAGCGCGCGCCTTCTATGAGCGGCTGGGGTTCGCGGAGGACTCCCTGCGGGTGGTCAAGCGGCTCTGAAAGGGCCCGCCGGCTCCCACCGCGACACTCCACCAGCGCGTGAGTCGGTCCGCTTCATCCAGCAACGCTGCGGCGTCGACGCCTTCCGCGCCCGAGCTCGTGCCGTGCTGCGCCAGCGCCTCGAGCAGACGCTGGCGCAGCCCTGCCTCGTCGAGCACCGGCCGGTCATCGAGGTAGCCGTGGTCGAGCAGCCAATCCTTCAACTGGTCGCGGGCCTCGTTGCGGAAGCGGGCCACCTGGCCCTCCTCGAGACCCTCCAGGAGCCTGCGGGCGTCCCCGCCGACGCGGGCGGAGAGGTCGTCGACCCGGTCGAGGAAGGTGGCCGTAACGGCGTCCGAGGCCTCGAGCGCCGCCCGGTCCACGGGGCGCCCTCGGCCGCGCCGCCAGCCTTCCAGGAACGGGTCCATCGCAGCGGCCCGCGCCTCGAGACGTGTACGTTCGGCGCCGGTCAGGAGGGCGTGGGCGCCGTCGCCCCGCAGGAACGCGCGCAACGTGCCGAGGCGCTCGACGCCCGCGCGCAGCAGGCGGTGGAGCAGCGGCAGATCGTCGCGCAGCAGGTGGAAGAGGTGGCAGGTGTCGCCAGGCCGCCAGGGGTCGACGGGGGGCACGCCCAGCGCGGCTCCGTACGCCTCCGGGGTGGCGCCGTCGGGCGCGGGGAGATCGTCGTGGGCGGGAAGGGCGAGCGCTTCGGGCCCCGAGACGGCCCCGCCGAGGCGCCGCACGCGTGCGATGTCGATCAGGTGGGGCGCCCCGTCGCGCTCGGCCGCGGCTCCGTCGTGTGCCGGAGGGACGGCGTCCCGCTCCGACGGGGCGTCCCAGAGGAGGGCGTCCTCGGGCCGGGCGGTGAGGTAGAAGAGCTGCCGTCCCCCCTCACGGGCCAGCACGCTCAGACTGCGGCCCACCGCCCGGAAGCGGTCGACATCGGCCGTGGTGAGCGCCTCGTCCAGGAACAGCGGCAGCGACGCGCGTCCCCTCTCGGACTCGGTGGCGAACGCCACCCGCACCGCGAGCAGCAGCTGCGCACGCGTTCCCGTGGAGAGCTCGGTCAGCGAGCGACGTTCACCGCTGGCGGTCTCCCGGGCCGCGGGCTCGCCCTGGCGGCCGCCATCGAACAGCAGCTCGTACTGGTCTCGCGTGAAGCGGCGGAACCAGCTCGCGGCGCGGCGCAGCGCGTCGGGCTGGCTGGTCTGCTCGTGCTCGGTCTCGACCGTGTCGAGCAGGAAGGCTCCGGCCTCGGCGTAGAGAGCCTCGTCGAGCCGATCGTCGAGCGCGTCGGAGGCCTCCTGCCGCTCCTGGTGCGCCCGTTCGAGGTTGCGCTCGGTGCCCGCACGCCGGACGCGTTCGCGCGTGACGGCGATCCTCTCGGAGATCTCCTTGGCGGCCGCCGCCGACTGCCGCAGCTCCGCGAGGCGGGCGCGAAGCCCGTCGGCATCGTCGGCGTCGGCGCGTTCGAGCAGGTCCGGTCGGTGCGCCAGCGCCTGGCGGCGATCGCGCTCCCGCAGCACGGCGTCGCGCAGCGCCTCGCTCCGCTGCCGGTAGGCGTCGAGGCGGGCCAGCCGCCGGTGGAGCTCCCGCTCGGCGTCGCGCAGCGCCGCTTCACCCTCGCCGGAGTCCAGACCGGCGCCCGCGAGGAGGGTGCGGACCGCGCCACGCGCCCGCTCCAGGTCGCGCTCGGCGTGTTCGATGGCGGCCCGCGCGCCGTCCCGGTCCTTGCGGGCGTCGTCGCGCATCGTCAGGCGTTGGGAGAGAGCACTCCAGCGCGACTCGAGCCACGCGACCGGGGGCGCAGGCTCGTCGACCGTCTCGCCGTGCTCGTCCAGGAACGTCCGCAGCGCGGCCGTGGAGGCGTCGATACGTTGGCGGCGCGGTGTGCGCCTGGCCTCGATGGCGCGCAGCTTGACTTCTGCGCGGTCGACCGCGTCGACCAGGCGGAGCCAGCGCTCGAGCCCGGCGTCCAGCGCGGCGGGGTCGAAGCCCACGCGCTCCGCCAGCTCACCGAGAACGCGCTCGGCCTCGGCCTGCCGCGCCAACGCCGCGGCCCGCCGGCGCTCGGCCTCGGCACGCTGTTCCAGCTGCGTACGCAGCCCCTCGGCACGGGCCACGGCAGTCTCGAGGGCGTCGAGACGACGGCTCACGCCCGGCGCGCCCCAGGGCTCGGGGGCGTCGAGGCCGCTCCGGCGGAAGCGCTCGCGCGCCTGGACTCGCTCGCGGGTGGCCGCGCCGTCGCGGAGCAGCAGCAGCAGGCCTGCCAGCAGCGCGCCTGCCAGACCGGCCAGCGGCAGCGTCTGCGCCCCGCCGAGGAAGGCGAGGGCGAGCACGCCGCCGCCGCCTCCGAGCACCAGCGCCAGGCCCAATCCGCGCGCCGCCGTCCAGCGCGGACCGTGGGCGGCGGCGAGCCATGCCGCCAGGGCATCGCGCGCCGCCTTCAGGCGCTCCGGCGGTTCCTCCCCGTCGTCGGGCGTGGGCAGCCGGTCGAGCTCGTGTCGGAGCTCGCGCAGCTCCGCCTCGATCGAGCGCTTCGCCTCCAGCGCCGCGTCGACGGCGCTCAAGGTGACCGGGTCGAGCTTCGGACCCGGGTCCGGGCGGGCTTGTGGCCCGAGCGCGCTGCGCGCCAGCTCGAGCTCCGCTTGCGCCTCTCCGCGCCGGTCCTCCAGGGCCGCGAGCTCCGAAGCCTCGCGTTGCATCTCCTTGAGGAGCTGGGCGCGTTCCTCGAGGTCCGATCGCTTCAGTGCGCTGGGCTCGAGTCCGGACGTCTCCAGCGTCCGGCCCGCCTCTCCGTCGCGGCGACGTGCGGCGGCGAGCTCCGCTTCGGACGCTTCGATCTCGCTGTGCAGGGCATGGAGTCGTTCCGCCTCCCCGCCGACAAGGCGCTCCATGCCCTCCGGGAAGTCGTCGAGCTCGGCCCGCACGCGCTCGACGTCGCGCCGCGCCTCGATGAGACCGAGTGCGCGATCGTGGTCGTCGGCGTCGTGGGCCGCGGCCTCCGCCTCCCGCTCCTGCCGGAGCCAGCGTTCGATCTGCTCCTCCTGCTGAACCAGCTGCTCGCGTTCCCGCAACACCGCGTTGAGCGCCTCCGTCGCGCGCTGGAGGCGCTTCGCTTCGCTCTGGCCGCTGCCGCGACCGCGGAAGGGCCCGCGCTCGCGGACCTCGGCGAGGTCGTAGCCGCCGGACAGCTCGAGCGCGAGTTGCCGCGCGATGAGGGCGTCGGTCGCGCCGGCAGCCGTCAGCTCCTCCACGCCGAGCGTGTAGCAGCCGAGCAGGTGATGCTCGGGCAGGGCCGGTCGCGGCACCGCGCGGCCGTCGCGGGTCCAGCTCGTCGCGTCGCCGACGCGGCTTACCCGTAGCTCGCCGCTGCCGTCCTCGAAGACGGCCTCGAGGATGACGCCGGCACCGCGCTGCTCCTCTGGGTAGAGCAGGGCCTGCACCGCGCGCAGCACGCTGCTCTTGCCCGA
>CAZTTB010000165.1:0-4032 GCA_964616005.1 uncultured bacterium
GGGCTTCGGCGGCTGCGCCGTGGCGCTGGTCGAGGAGGGTGGGGTCAACGCCTTCCTGCGCGCCGTCACCGACTGCTACGACACACCCGATCGCCGGTCCGCCGTCTACGTGTGTCGCGCCGCGGACGGCGCGAGCCGGGTGCGCTGAACCGCTGCGGTCGGACCCGGCAGCGACCGCGACGTCCGGGTCAACCGTCCGAAGGCCCGGCGAGGACCACGCCGGCGCTCACCAGCGCGTCGATCTCCGCGGCGCTCATGCCGAGGTCGCCCTGCAACACGGCGCGACTGTGCTCGCCCAGACGCGGCGGGACCGGGCTGGCACCCGCCTCCGGCATCCGGCCGAGCGGCTCGCCGGCCGGCCCGCTCGCGTGCCACAGCGGACTCCCCACCATGCGCAGCGGCCCGATCCCGGGGTGCTCTCCCCGGACCACCAGACCGCGGGCGACCGTCTGCGGATCGGCCAGCGCCTCCGGCAGCGTCGCCACCGGGGTGGCGGGCACGCCGGCCCGGCGCATCCCCTCCAGCCAGTCGTCGCGGCGGCGTTCCTTCAGCCGTGCGGACAGTAGGGGCACCAGCTCATCGCGTGCCTGCACGCGGCCGGCGTTGGTGAGGTAGCGTGCGTCGCTCCCCAGCTCGGGAAGCCCGAGCACCTCACACAGCCGCCGGAACTGCGCATCGTTGCCGACCGCGATCATGAGCGCGCCGTCGGCGGCCTCGAACGCCTGGTACGGGACGATGCTGGGGTGAGCACTCCCCAGGCGCCTGGGAGCGTCGCCGGTGACCAGCGCGCTCTGGGCCTGGTTGACCAGGCTCGCCAGCGCCACGTCGAACAGCGCGATGTCGAGATGAGCGCCGCGCCCGCTCCGGCCCCGTGCGACCAGCGCCGCCAGCACCGCGGCGGCGGCGTGCGAACCGGTGAGCACGTCGATCCAGGCCACGCCGAGCTTGACCGGCGGGCGGGCGGCTTCACCCGTCAGCTCCATCAGGCCGCTCAGCGCCTGAAGGGCGGCGTCGTACCCAGGCTCGGGCGCCCGCGGGCCGTCCTGGCCGAAGCCGGTGATCGAGGCGTAGACCAGGCCGGGGTTGTCGTCGACGAGCGAGCGGTAGTCGAGGCCATAGCGGGCGAGATCGCCCACCTTGAAGTTCTCCACCAGCACGTCGGCGCGTGACGCCAGGCGCCGCACCGCGTCGCGCCCGCGGGCGTCCTTCAGGTCGACCGCAACGCTCTCCTTGCCCCGGTTGACCGACAGGAAGTAGGCGCTCTCCTCCCCCATGAAGGGGGGTCCCCAGCCGCGAGTATCGTCGCCGCGGAGCGACTCCACCTTGACCACACGCGCGCCCAGATCAGCGAGGAGCTGTGTGCAGTAGGGGCCGGCCAGGACGCGGCTGAGATCGAGCACGAACAGACCGTCGAGCACCGTGAGGCAGTCTATCCCGCCCCCGCAGGCGGCCGCCGCCCGGCGCCCGGGGGCGGCGCGACAACGACGCGCCGGTTCAGTCCGCTCCGACTCCGTCGGCCGGCCGGAAGTTCACCAGCATCACTTGGACCGTCACCGACTGCGGGTCGTCCGGGTCCATCAGGTAGGCGTACTCGCCCATCGAGCTGATGCGCACGCTGGTACGGATGCTCCCCTGCTCCGGCCGGCCGGGGTCGGACAGCGTCCCCTCGAAGGGGACCGCACTGCCCTCGCGCATGGCGCGCTCGAGCTCCCCGCGCTCCTCGGCGCCGGCCGGGTCCTGGAGGTCGTGGCGCCAGGTGCCGGCGTACTCCAACGGCTGGCCGTGCCGATCCCGCCACACTTGCAGCACGCCAACCCCTCGATGACCGACCAGGCGGGCCTCGCCGATGAGACCGCCCGAACGCGCCGCACCGTTCTTCGCCGTCGTGCCCGATTCCAACGCCATCGTCGTCCCCTTTCCGGGGCCCGGCCAGCTCCCGCGGGGCGGGCGCACCCGGCCGCCGGCTTCACGGATTCGCGGCCACGGTAGGCCCGGAAGCGATGGGTTGGATAAGAGCTCGATGGGAAACCTTAGGGCGACACTCCCGGAGCCAGCACCACCTGGTGGGCGCGCCCAAGCACGGCGAGCAGCCGGTCGGGCCGGTCGGTGATGAGGCCGTCGACGCCCATGGCGATGAGGCGCTGCATGTCGACGCGATCGTCGATGGTCCACACGTGCACCAGCACCCCGCGGTCGTGCGCAGCGCTCACGAAGTGCGGCGTCACCACGGTCAACCCGCCCTGGCTCTCAGGAACCTGCAGCGCGTCGGTCGGCGGCGTGAAGTCGTGGGCCAGGTGGGCGCGCGCCAACGCGTAGAAGACCTCGATCTCGGTGGGGTCTCCGGCGGTGGCCACCGTCGGGCAATCCTTCCGGAACGCCCGGATGGCCGTGGCGTGGAACGACACCACCATCACGGTGCTCTGGCGGTCGTTCGAACGGATCAACCGGCACAGGTCGGCCGCCACCTGCACGTCGCCCGGCTTGATCTCGATGTTGATGGGCTTGCCGGGGAAGGCGTCGAACACCGCCTGCAGGGTCGGGATGCGGATGCCCTGGCCGCGGTAGGGGAAGGTCTTCCCCTGGCGGTCCGGCGACCAGCGGAACCCGGCGTCGAGCGCCTGCAGCTCGGCCAGGGTCATGAGCTTGACGTCGCCGTGGCCCTCGGTGGTGCGGTCGACCGTGGCGTCGTGGATGACGACGATGCGGTGGTCGGCGCTCTCGTGGATGTCGAGCTCGAGCACGTCCGCCCCGAGCGCCGCGGCATGGCGGAAGGCGTACAGGGTGTCCCCCGGCCACAGCCCGTCACCCCCCTGGTGCGCCAGCACCGTCACGCCCTTGGGCAGGGCGTCCAGGTAGGCCGCACGTGGACGCGGCTTCACGACCAGCGCCAGTACACCGTAGACGGCCGCCAGCACCACCACGATCACGATCAGGACTCGTAGGACGCGCATCGTCACCCCTCGGATCGCATCTCGCCCAGTCTACCGGCTCGGGCTTCGGCCGCACCGACGCCGCGCCCGGAACCGGGTATCCTCGCCGGCGGGCGTCGCCTCGAGCCCCTACCCGCGGCCCGGCAACGGGACGCCGCCGTCTTCAAGGAGTCGAGTCGACCATGCTCGCGACCATCGCGTCCTTCATCACCCACACCATCTCCGGCCTCGGCTACCTCGGCGTGGCGGGGCTGATGGCCATCGAGAGCGCCTGCATCCCGCTCCCTTCCGAGGTGATCCTGCCGTTCTCCGGCTACCTCGTCGCTACCGGCCGCTTCTCCTTGTGGCTCGTGGCACTGGCCGGCGCCACGGGGTCGGTGGTGGGCTCGATGGTCGCCTACGCCCTGGGGGCATGGGGCGGCCGGCCCCTGCTGGAGCGTTACGGACCGTACGTGCTGGTCTCGATCGAGGACCTGGACCGCGCGGACCGCTGGTTCGAGCGGCACGGCGACCTCACCATCCTGGTCGGACGGGTGCTCCCCGTGGTGCGCACCTACATCGGTTTCCCGGGCGGCATGACCCGCATGAACCTGTGGCGCTTCAACGTCTACACGTTCATCGGCTCGTTCGTGTGGTCGCTCGGCCTGGCCTGGATCGGCGAGCTCCTGGGGGAGCACTGGCATACGATCGGTGGCTGGTTCCACCGGTTCGACGTGGTCATCGTCGCGCTGATCGCGGTCGCTGCCGGGTGGTACGTCTACCGGCACCTGCGCTCGTGACCTCGCGGGGCACGCGAGCCGAGGGCCCCGGCTGACCGGGGCCCGGCGCGCACCGGACGACGCGCGTCAGTCCAGGAAGTCGCGCAGCTTGCGGGTGCGGCTCTCGTGGTACTTGAGCTTGCGCAGCGCCTTGTTCTCGATCTGCCGGATGCGCTCGCGGGTGACGCCGAAGTGGCTACCCACCTCCTCGAGCGTGTGCTCGCGGCCGTCGACGAGACCCTTGCGCAGCTTCAGCACCATCGCCTCGCGTTCGTTGAGCTTGCCCAGGGCCTCCTCCAGCTCCTCGCTGAGGATGATCTTGCTGGCCTGGTCCACCGGCGACT
>CAZTTB010000166.1:0-4015 GCA_964616005.1 uncultured bacterium
GCCGGAGTCCACGGCCGAGGTACTGGTGGGTGCGGGTTTGGATGGGACCGCCATGGGGACCTCCTGGGATGCTCCGGCCATCATACGGCCCGGCGCCGAGCGCTTCGCCGACACCGAGCGACAACGAGACGCGCGTCGAGCCTGTTCTGAACGGAGCTCGGTGCGCCGGCGTGCCGGCCGGCGCGGGCCGGACGCGGGTACACTACCGCCATGGACATCCTGGTGACCGGCGGTGCCGGCTACATCGGCAGCATCACCACCGAGCGGCTGCTGGAGCGCGGCCATCGTGTGGTCGTCCTCGACAACCTGTCGACCGGCCATCGGGACGCGGTCCCGGACGGCGCGGCCTTCGTGGAAGCGGACGTCGCGGACCCGGACCGGGTCGGCGCCGCGCTCCGGGAACACGGCATCGAGGTCGCATTGCACTTCGCTGCGGTGTCGCTGGTAGGGGAGTCGATGGAGCGGCCGCTGGCCTACTTCCGCAACAACACCGCCGGCAGCCTGGCGCTCGTCGAGACCCTGCTGGCGCACGATGTACGTCGCTTGGTGCTGTCGTCGACCGCGGCCTTGTTCGGCACGCCCGATTCGGTGCCCGTACCGGAGGACGCTCCGGTACGACCGGAGAGCGTCTACGGCGAGTCGAAGGCCCTCACGGAGCGCATGCTGCACTGGTTGCAGCGCACCGCCGGCCTGGGATACACCGCCCTGCGGTACTTCAACGCAGCCGGCGCCAGCGACCGGCTGGGGGAGGACCACCGGCCGGAGTCGCACCTGATCCCGCTGGTGCTGCAGGTGGCGGCCGGGAGGCGCGACCACATCGCGGTGTTCGGCGACGACTACCCCACGCCCGACGGAACCGCGGTGCGCGACTACATCCACGTGCTCGACCTGGCCGAGGCCCACGTGCTGGCGGTGGAGGCGCTGGCGCCGGGCGAGGCGCACGCCTACAACCTCGGCAACGGGCAGGGCTTCTCGGTGCGCGAGGTCATCGATGCCTGCCGGAGCGTCACCGGCCGGCCCATCGGCGAACGGCTCGCTCCGCGGCGCGCCGGCGATCCGCCGGTGCTGGTGGCCGATTCCCGGCGCATCCGCGACGAGCTCGGCTGGCGGCCGGCGCACACGGGGCTGGAGACGATCGTGGCGTCGGCGTGGTCGTGGGCGCAGGCGCACCCGCACGGCTACGCTGCCTGAAGGAACGCGCAAGGCCCGGGCCCCGGTTCTCATCGGCCCGTGTGTTATGACTATGCGGTCACGGCAGAGCCCGCCGTTCGCGCCCAGGACGTATTCAGGCGCGCGCGGGCCAGGGAAGGCGGGTGTCCGCTCGCGAGGCGCCATGCTAAGCTGTGCTGATTTGGAGAATGCCATGAGACGACTCGTGTTCTCGCTCGTGCTGGTGCTGGCGTCGGCGGCGTTCGCCCAGCAGAGTGCCGAACTGAGCGGCATCGTGAAGAGCGAACAGACGCTTCCAGATGGAACGCGCGTTGCCATCCACGTGGTCGACAACAACAACGTGTGGGGTCTCGAGGTCGCCAGCGTGGCGCCCGTCGGCGGGACCTTCAAGCTCACCGCGAAGCCCATCCCCCAGGACCAGCTGCGGCCCTTCCGTAGCGGCGCGGTCCTGCTCCCCGGCCTCCAGAACGAGTACACCGTCAAGCCGGCGGATGCCGGCGGCGGCGAAGTGAACTTCGCGGTCGGGCGCATCAACATGTACGTCGACAAGAACGGCAACGGCGTGTTCGATCGCGTCACCGATCCGTGGTTCATCGGAGTGCCCAGCCTGGAGAAGCCGGTCGGCTTCTTCAGCTTGATCTACGTCGATCGCGCCGCCGTCCTGACCGGCGGCGGCACCACTCTCGACCTCAAGAAGGGCTGGAACGTCTTCACCGTGCGCTTCCCCGGCGACAAGCCGGTGTACGCGGTGCAGGCGAGCGTCACCGACATCGCGCTGGACGTGTTCCTGCCCTGAGGCCCGGCGCGCCGGCGCGCCGGCGCGATCCCGTGCTCGCCGACAGTCGCGTCGGCGCCCGCCCTGCTAGGCTTGGGCCATGAGCGTCTTCGAGGGGACCTTCCAGGCTTCCGGCCTGCGCTTCGGCATCGTCGCCAGCCGTTTCAACGATCTCGTCACCCGCAGGTTGCTGGAGGGCGCCCGCGACGGGTTGCGGCGTCACGGCGTCGACGATGCCGCCGTCGACTTGGCGTGGGTGCCCGGCGCCGCCGAGATCCCCCTGGCCGCCAAGCGCATGGCCGAGACCGGTCGCTACGCGGCGGTGCTCACGGTGGGGGCCGTGATCCGGGGCGCCACCAGTCACTACGACGTGGTCTGTTCCATGGTGGCCGGCGGCGTGTCGCGCGCTGCGCTCGACACGGGCGTGCCGGTCATCTTCGGCGTGCTCACCACCGACACGCTGGAGCAGGCGCTGGAGCGCTCCGGGAGCAAGGCCGGCAACAAGGGGTTCGAGGCCGCCATGGCCGCCTTGGAGATGGCCAGCCTGCTCGGCACGCTGGATCAGGGGTAGTGACGCGCCGGCCGGCGGACGGCGGCGCGAGGGGAGGCTGAGCATGGGACGGTTCGGTCTGGCACAAGTGGCGGTCCTCCTGGCGTACCTCGGCACCGTGGCCGTGAACGCGCTGGCGATCCTCCTGCCGATCGGTGGGAGGACCACGCAGGAGGTCTCCGCGCTATACCCGGCGTTGTTCGTGCCCGCGGGGTACGTGTTCTCGATCTGGAGCGTGATCTACCTCGGCCTGGCGGTGTATGCCGTGGCGCAGGCGGTGCCGCCGCTGCTGCGCGACGACCGGGTGCGCTCGGTGGCCTGGTGGTTCGTCCTGTCCGGCGTGCTGAACAGCGTGTGGCTGGTGCTCTGGCAGACGCTCCGCATCTACTGGTCGGTGCCGGTGATGCTGGCGCTGCTGGTCACGCTCATCGTCATCTACCGCGGTCTGCGCGTGGGACGTGGGGCCGGGCGGGCCGAGACCTGGATGGTCCGCCTGCCCTTCAGCATCTACCTGGGATGGATCAGCGTCGCCACCATCGCCAACATCAGTGACGCCCTGCTCCACGCGCAGTGGGGCGGTTGGGGGATCTCCGACGTGGCCTGGGCCGTGATCATGCTGGCGGTCGCCACCCTGCTCGGCACCGTGATGTTGCTCCGCGAGCGCGACGTTGCCTACGCCCTGGTGCTGGTCTGGGCGTTCGTGGGGATCGCGGTGGCGCAGCGCCCCGAGCCCGTGGTCGCCGGCGCGGCGCTGGCCGCGGCGGCGCTGGTGGCGCTGGCGGTGGTGGCCTTCGGAGGGCGGCGGCGCTCCGGCCCGCGCTCGGCGCCGCGCCGCACCACCTGAGGGAGGGCGTTCGGGCGGGCCCGGTCCGGTAGGCAGGAGCGGTCATGCCCGGAGGGGCGGGCGGCGGTATACTCCTGGCGAGGTGAGCGAAGAGCCGAAGCACACCTACACCGCGTTGGAGATCGTTCAGGAGTTCTTCCCTGCGACTCCGGCGCGGTTGGTTCCGCGTGACCATGCCTACCGGCTCGAGCGCGACGGGAGCGGCGACCTGAGGGTGATGGACGCCGCCGGTACGGAGCGCTTGCGGATGACGCCGGTGGAACGCGCCGGCAGCGAAGCGGCGCAGGTGTTCTGCGACCTCTGCCACACCAGCTCGCCACGTGAACACCTGCACCTGATGCGGTCCGAGGTGCCCGAATCGGCCGGCCGGCGCTTCCGCTACCTGATGGCCTGTCGCGACACCGACGCCTGCGATGCGCGTCGGTTCGACGACCGCAGCGTCGAGGTCCTGCTCCGCACCCCCTAGCCGGTCGACTCCGGCCGCCCCCCATGCTTCGACGATCCGCTTCCGGCCCGCGGCGCTAGCGTTGCAGGGTTCGCTGCAGCGCCTTCGTGCGCTCGGGGAAGCGCCGTGCCAGCCGCGCCTTGCCTGCGTTCTCCCGGGCGATCCAGAGCGCGTCCGGATCGCCGCCGGCGACCAGCTCGTCCAGCAGCGCGAAGCCGGGATCCGGCCGGG
>CAZTTB010000167.1:0-4010 GCA_964616005.1 uncultured bacterium
GTCGGTCAGGTCGCTGGGCCGCGGGCCGCGGTCGCGGTCGAGCGAGCGGAACGCCACCATGCGCACCAGCAGCCGCGCGAACGGGGCGGCCCGCGCCTGCGCGGGGGTGATCCCCAGGCGGGCCGCCAGCGCCTCGCGAAGGCGGCGGCAGCGGTCGAAGAAGCCTCCCGACAGGGGCTCCTCGAGCAGATCGTGCAGTGGACGCAGGTCCGCCGGCGTCTCCCAGTCGGCCCGCGCGTACAGCAGGTCGCGCCGGTCGAGCCGGTCGCCGGAACCCCGGCCGTCGGCGCACGCCTCCAGCCGCCGCACCTGCCGCGCCGCCACCTCCTGCCAGGGCCGCACCCACAGGCCGTCGGAGAACTCGGCGTAGAGGTCCTTCAGGACCGGCAGAAGGTAGCCGCCACGGGTCTCCAGGACGTGGAAGGGGCTCGGCGGGATGCGTGGCCGGCCCCGCGGGGGCCGCGCCCGCGCCGCGTGCAGCGCCCGGTACAGCTCACCGAAGGGCTCGTGGCCCTTCTGCCCCAGGAGGTACTTGGCGACGCGCGAGGCGTAGTTCTGGTCGAGGTAGACGAGCATGCGCCTCCTGGCCCGGTGTTCGGAGGCGTCGCATGCGGCGCCGCCTCCGCAGTTCCCGCCGTGTCCGCGCTGTGGCCGCACTGTGGCCGCACTGTGGCCGCGCTGTGGCCGCGCTGTGGCCGGCCTGCGAGCCTCAGCCGGTGTCCGCCTCCGGGTCGCCCGCAGGCGCGTTCGCGTCGGTGTTCGGAGCCGTGTGGAAGCGCTCGCCGCTGCGCGCGCGCCGCACGAGCCCCTCGGCGGGCGCGAAACGCTCGCCGTAACGGCCCGCGAGTGCGGCCAGGCGCTCCACCAGCGCGGCCGTGCCGACGGTATCGGCATGGAAGAACGGACCCCCCAGGAACGGCGGGTAGGCGAAGCCGAAGACCGCACCGACATCGCCATCGACCGGGGAGCGCAGCACGCCCTCGTCGAGGCAGCGCACCGCCTCGTCCATCATCGCCAGCGACAGCCGCTCCCGCACCTCGGCCTCGGGTAGGGAGCGCCGTGCGCCGAGACCCGCCGCCGCATACACGCCGCGGTCGACCTCGTGCGCGCGTCCGCGGCCCTTGCGGCGGTAGAAGCCCTTGCCCCCCTTGCGCCCCTTGAATCCGGCGGCGACCAGGCGCTGCAGCGTGTCGTCCTGGGGCACCCCGCGACCGGCGAAGGCGCCTTGCAGCACCCCTTGGATCTTCGCGCCCACGTCGATGCCGAGCTCATCGAGCAGCTCGAACGGACCCATGGGGAAGCCGTAGCGGCGCATGGCCTCGTCGATCAGCGTCACGTCGGCGCCTTCCCGCAGGCAGGCCAGGGCCTCGGCCATGTAACGCGAGAGCACCCGCGTGGTGTAGAAGCCCGGGCCGTCGGAGACGGTGATGACGGTCTTGCCCTGGGCGAGCCCGACCTGCACCGCCGTTGCCGTCGCCCAGTCGGCGGTGGCGTCGGTGACGACCACCTCCAACAGCGGCATGCGCGGCACCGGCGAGAAGTAGTGCATCCCCACCACCGCCTCCGGGTGCGCCGCCGCCTGTGCCAGCTGCGCGATAGGGATGGCCGAGGTGTTGCTGGCATAGACGGGGGGCGCGGCGGGATCAGCGACGGTGACGGCCTCCACCGCCCGCAGCACCTCGCGCTTGAGCTCGACGTCCTCCAGCACCGCCTCGACGGTGAGCTGGACGCCGGCCAGCGAGGCGTCGTGGTCGACGAGCGTCACCCGCTCCACGGCGCGGTCGCGCTCGAACGGCGTGATCCCCTTGCCCACGCGCCGCGACAGACCGCGGTAGATGCTGCCCTTGCCCTTCGCCGCCAGCGCCAGCTCCCGGTCCTTGAGGAGCACGCGCATGCCCCGCTCCGCACTCACCTGGGCGATGCCGGAGCCCATCAGGCCCGCCCCGATCACCGCCATGCGCTCCACCGTCCTCGGCTCCGCCAGCTCCCGGAAGGGGTTCTTGCGGGCGGCGGATTGCGCGAAGAACAGGTGGATGAGGGCGCGCGCCTCGGGCGTGAACAGCAGCTCGGCGAAGGCACGGGCCTCGGCCTCGAAGCCCGCCGCGGCACCGTGCTCGACCCCGCTGCGCACCGCCCGCAGGATCCGCTCCGGCGCCGGGTAGTGGCCGCCGGACGCCCGCGCCACGCTGCGCTCGGCGCCGCGCCACACCAGTGGGCGCGCCAGCGCCGTCTGCTGCAACCGTTGTGCCGGCCGGCGGCGCACCGGCGGCCGCCTCCACGTTCCCGCGGCCAGGCCGGCCGCCGCCCGCAGGGCGGCGTCCAGCAGGGCTTCGCGCGGCACGGCGGCGTCCACCAGGCCCATGCGGCGCGCCCGTCGGGCGTACACGCTGCGTCCGGTCAGCGCCATGTCGAGCGCGTCGGGCAGGCCGACGCGGCGCGGCAGCCGCTGCGTGCCGCCCAGCCCGGGCAGCAGCCCCAGGCGCACCTCGGGCAGCGCGAAACGCGTGTCGGGATGGTCGCTGGCGACGATGCCGCGGCAGGCCAACGCCAGCTCCAGACCGCCCCCCATGCAGGCGCCGTGCACAGCGGCCACCACCGGCGTGCGGGCGGTCTCGAGCCGCGCCAGCAGGGCGTGGCCCTGACCGATGACGGCGCGCACCTCGTCGGGTCCGGTGAAGCGCAGGAACTCCCGGATGTCGGCGCCGGCCAGGAAGGAGCGCGGCGCACGGCTGGCGATCACCGCCGCCCGCACGCCATCGTCACGCTCGATCTCGTCGATCACCTCGCCGAAGCGCTGCAGCAGCGCGGTGCTCAGGGTGTTGACCGAGGCGCCGTCGGGGTCCAGCCACACGATCCCCAGGTCGCCGCGCCGTTCCAGCTCGACCCGGCTCACGCTCTGGGCTCCGGCCGCTCGGCGGGCTTCATGCTTCGCCCCGCTCGAGCAGCATGGCGTGGCCCTGGCCGCCGGCGGCGCAGGCGGTCACCAGCGCCAGCCTGCCGTTCTCGCGCTCGAGCCGGTGCACGGCGGTGTTGACCAGCCGCGCGCCGGTGGCGCCGAAGGGGTGGCCCAGCGATACCGAGCCGCCCCAGGGATTGACGCGCTCCATGTCGATGCTGGCCACACGCGTGTCGCGCCCCAGCCGCTCGCGCGCGAAGGTGTCGGACTCCAGCGCTGCGAGCACCGCCAGCACCTGTCCCGCGAAGGCCTCGTGGATCTCGACCACGTCCACGTCGGCCCAGCTCAGGCCGTTGCGCTCCAGCAGGCGGGGCACGGCGTAGGCGGGACCCAGCAGCAGCTCGTCGCCGGGGTCCTGCGCCACGAACGTGAAATCGCGCACGCGGGCACGAACCGGGCGCCCCTCGGCCCGAGCGCGCTCCTCGCTCATCAACAGCGTGACCGCCGCCCCGTCGGTCAGCGGACTGCTGTTGCCCGCCGTGACCGTGCCGAACGGCTTCACGAAAGCGGGTTTCAGAGCCGCCAGCCGCTCGGCGGAGGTGTCCTCGCGGATCCCGTCGTCGTGCTGCAGCGCGTCGAAGCGTGGCGGCGCCGTCACCGGCGTGATCTCCTCGCCCAGCCATCCCTCGCGCCGGGCGCGCGCGGCGCCCTGGTGGGAGCGCAGGGCATAGGCGTCCTGGTCCTCGCGGGAGATGCCGAAGGCGGCGGCCAGCCGATCGGCGCTCCGACCCATGGTCTCCCCCGTGCTGTACTCCGCGATGGCGGGGGGCCGAGGCACGAGCTCGGAGAGACGGAGGCCGGCGAAGAAGCGCCGCCACTCGAGCGCGCTGCGGTACTTGCGCGTCTCGAAGAAGCGCCGGCGCACCTCGCGGCTGAAGCCGATGGGAACGTCGCCCAGCATCTCGACGCCGCCGGCGAGAACGGCATCGGCCCGGCCCGTCGCGATCAGCGTGCCGGCGTCGGCGATGGCGCGGTTGGCGGAGATGCAGGCCACGGTGACGGTGTGGGCGGGCGTGCGATCGCTCACCCCGGCGGCCAGCGCAGCGTCGCGCGC
>CAZTTB010000168.1:0-3983 GCA_964616005.1 uncultured bacterium
GCCGTGCGAGAATGGCGGGCATGCCGCCCGCCGTCGGAGCCGCCGCCCTCGTCGGTATCACGCTGATCTGGGGCACCACCTTCGTCGTCATCAAGCAGGCGCTGCATACCATCCCGGTGCCGCTGCTGCTGGCGGTGCGCTTCACCATGGCAGGGCTGCTGCTGAGCTGGGCACGCTTCGACCGGAGGGCCGTGAAGCCGGCCCTGGTGCTGGGGGTGCTGGCGTTCGCCGGCTTCGCCACCCAGACCCTGGGGTTGTCGCTGACGACGGCCTCGAAAGCCGCCTTCATCACCGGTCTGAGCGTGATCCTGACGCCGCTCGTGGCCGCCGTCTGGCTTCGCCGAAGCGTGACCGGGCGCGCCTACCTGGCGGCGTTGGTGGCGCTCGTCGGCCTGGGGATGATGACGCTGCGTGGAGGCCTGGGACAGATCAACGGCGGCGACCTGTGGGTGCTCGCCACGGCGCTCGCCTACGCACTGTTCATCGTCTACCTGGGAGAGGTCGCGGGCCGCGCCTCGGCGACCTCGCTGGCCGCGCTGCAACACGTGCCGATGGCGCTGCTGGCGTGGCTGTGGGCGCTGCCGCAGCTGGGGGAGCTGCGGTACGTGCCGCTGAGCACCTACCTGGCGATCTTCTACCTGGCGGCGGTGGCGACGGCGCTGGTGGCGGTGGTGCAGACCTACGCCCAGCGTGTGGTGCCCGCGCAGGTGGCGGCGCTCATCTTCGTGCTCGAGCCGGTGGTCGCCTCGATCTTCGCGTTCTTCCTGCTGGGCGAGAGTCTGGGCCTGGTCGGTTGGATCGGCGGCGCTCTGGTGGTGGCCGCGATGTTCCTCAGCGAGCTGCGGCCTCGGCGCCGCCCGGTGCCGTCGGGCCACCCGATGGCGAGCGCGCGGAGCGTCTCCTCGACCGGCGGCGAGGCCGACGATCGTGCCGCTCCCGGATCCCCTCGAACGGACCGCTGAGCACGCCCCTCCCGCATGCGGCTCTCCCGGGCGGAGACGGCCGGGTGCGACGGTGCCCGCCCCGCGCTTCGGTCTCCGACACCAGATCCGGACAGGGCGTCAGCCCGCTTCGCCGCCGGTCAGCTTCTCGATGACGCTGCGGTCCTCCAGCGTCGACACGTCCCCCGCCAGCTCCTGGCCGGAGGCGACGTTGCGCAGCAGACGCCGCATGATCTTGCCCGAGCGCGTCTTGGGTAGCGCGTCGGCGAAGCGCAGCTCGTCGGGGCGAGCGATGGCGCCGATCTCGCGGGTCACGTGCCGGCGCAGCTCCTCGCGCAGCTCGGGGCTGGCGGCGGTGCCCGTCTCCAGCGTGACGAACGCCACGATGGCCTGCCCCTTCAGCTCGTCGGGCCGGCCCACGACGGCGGCCTCGGCCACCGCCGGGTGCGACACCAGCGCCGACTCCACCTCCATGGTGCCGAGCCGGTGGCCGGATACGTTCACCACGTCGTCGACGCGCCCCATGATCCAGAAGTAACCGTCGGCATCGCGGCGCGCGCCGTCGCCGGCGAAGTAGGCATGCGGGATCTCGTTCCAGTACTGGTTCCGGTAGCGGTCGTCATCGCCGTACACGGTGCGCAGCATCGACGGCCAGGGGCGGCGCAGTACCAGGTAGCCGCCCTCGCCCGGCGGGACCTCGTTGCCGTCGACATCCACCACCGCCGGCTCCACCCCGAACATCGGGACGCCGGCCGAGCCCGGCTTGGTGTCGTGAACGCCCGGCAGGGTGGCGATCATGATCCCGCCCGTCTCCGTCTGCCACCAGGTGTCCACCACCGGGCAGCGGTCGCCGCCGATGACGCGCCGGTACCACATCCACGCCTCGGGGTTGATGGGCTCGCCCACCGTGCCGAGCAACCGCAGGCTGGTCAGGTCGTGCCGATCCGGGTACGCCTCGCCCAGTTTCATGAAGGCGCGGATGGCGGTGGGAGCGGTATAGAGGACGGTCACCCCATAGCGCTCGATCAGCTCCCAGAAGCGATCGGGGCCGGGGTACGTGGGCGCGCCCTCGACCATCAACTGGGTAGCGCCGTTGCTCATCGGGCCGTAGACGATGTAGCTGTGACCGGTCACCCAGCCCACGTCGGCGCTGCACCAGTAGACGTCGTCGTCCTGCAGGTCGAAGACCGTCCTGGTGGTCAGGTAGGTGTAGGTCTGGTAGCCGCCGGTGGTGTGCAGCACGCCCTTGGGCTTGCCGGTCGAGCCGGAGGTGTAGAGGATGTAGAGGGGGTGCTCGGCGTCCAGCGGCTCGGCGGGGCAGGCGTCGTCGGCCAGGCGCATGGCCTCGTGGTACCAGACGTCCCGGCCCGGCTCCATGTCGACGTCGTTCCCGGCGCGCTTCACGGTCACCACCGAGGTCACCGAGGCACAGTTGCGGAGCGCCTCGTCCACGGCCGGCTTGAGCGGCAGCACGTTGCCGCGCCGGTAGCCGCCGTCGGCGGTGACGACCAGCTTGGCCTGGGCGTCGTTGATGCGGTCGGCCAGCGCCTGGGCGCTGAAGCCGCCGAACACGACCGAGTGGGGGGCGCCGATCCGGGCGCAGGCCAGCATGGCGACGGCAGCTTCCGGGATCATCGGAAGGTAGATCGCGACCCGGTCGCCCTTGGCCACGCCACGGCTCTTGAGCACGTTGGCGAAGCGCTCGACCTCGAGCAGCAGCTCCTGGTAGGTGAGGGTGCGCCGGTCGCCCGGTTCGCCCTCCCAGTGGAGGGCTACCTTGTTGCCGCGTCCGCGTTCGATCTGAAGGTCGAGGCAGTTGTAGGCGAGGTTGGTCTGGCCGCCCACGAACCACCGGACGTGCGGCTCGTCCCACTCCTGCACACGGTCCCAGCGCTTGAACCAGTGCAACTCGGCAGCCACGTCCCCCCAGAAGGACTCCGGGTCATCGAGCGACTGACGGTAGAGCCGTTCATAGGTTGCCAGGCTGGCCAGCCTGGCCTTGCTGCGGAAGCCTTCGGGTGGGGAGAAACGGCGTGATTCCTGCAGCACCGACTCGATGCGCTCGGACATGCTTCCTCCTTGGCGCGTCCGTGCGGGCGGGGCGACGGACGGATCGTCGAGAGTCGCGGCCGAGCATACCCCGACGCCGACGGCTCTTCAATCGCCGCGCCTGTGCCGACGAGGGGCCGCGGGACCGTGGGGGCGCCCGGACAGGGTTCCGCTACGGACGGGCGTGCGGCCGCCTCCGCGGCAGGCGCCACCAGCCCCGGGTGAACAGCACGAAGACGGTGACCACTTCGAGCCGGCCGGCGTACATGTCGAAGGTGAGCAGCAGACGGCTGGCCGCATGCAGGTGGCCGAAGTCGACCATCGGGCCGACGCGCGCCAGCCCGGGCCCGATGTTGCCCAGGCAGGCGATCGAGGCCGTGAAGGCGGTGACGAAGTCCGCTCCCAGCACGACCAGGATGACGGTGCTGGCCGCGAACAGGCCGACGTACAGCGTGATGAAGGCGGCCACCGAGCGGAGCACGTCCTCGGGCACCACGCGACGGCCGAGCCGCACCGGCAGCACCGCGCGCGGATGCAGTGCCCGCCGCACCTCCCGTGCGGTGTTGCGGGCGATGATCAGCCAGCGCACCACCTTGATGCCGCCGCCGGCCGAGCCGGCGCTGCCGCCGATGAACATGACCACGACCAGCACCGCCTGCGCGCGTTGCGGCCACTGGGCGAAGTCGGCCGAGGCGTAGCCCGTGGTCGTCATGATGCTGAAGACCTGGAAGAAGCCGTGCCGGAGAGCGTCGCCCACGCCGTACACACCCAGGAGCAGCGCCGCCAGCGCCAGCGACGCGATCACCGCGATGCTCACGTAGGCGCGGAACTCGGGGTCGCGCAGGATCTCGCGCGGCCGCCCCGCCACGCCTCGGTACAACAGTGCGAAGTTGGATCCGGCGAAGAGCATGAACACCGTCGCCACCCAGTCGGCCGCCGGGTTGGCGTAGCCCTGGAAGCTCTGCGCGTTGGGGCTGAAGCCGCCCGCCGCCA
>CAZTTB010000169.1:0-3969 GCA_964616005.1 uncultured bacterium
TCGGGCCCGCCCAGAAACCCGTGATGTGCTCGACGCCCAGGCGGTGCAACAGGCCGCCGAAGAGCACCTCGGTGACGGGTTTGGTCTCGAACAGCCAGCGCTGCGGCGGGATATGCAGCCACGACAGCACCGTGTTGGCGAGGAACTCGGGACGGGGGCTGAAGATGGCTCGGAAGACCGCGGCGCCGGCGACGGCGGGAGCGACGTACGGCAGGAAGTAGAGCATCCGGAAGAACTCGCGCCCGCGGATGCGCTGGAACAGCAGGCTGGCGAGCACCAGCGCCAGGGCGATCTGGATGGGCACCGAACCGAAACCGTAGTAGACGGTCCTCACCAGTCCCTGCAGGAACGCACGGTCGCCACCGTGGGCCATCAACTGCCAGCCCAGAGCGACGCTCACGCCGCTTGCCAGCAACAGCAGGGCCCCTCCCGCCTGCAGGTAGCGCCGCGTCTCAGGCCGACCGCCGCGGAAGGCGTCGGTCCACAACCAGTGCGCCACCAGCACGAGCAACAGGCCCCCGAAGAAGGCCAGGACCCCGCCGGCGTGCCCGAGGGTACGGGCGTAGTTCGATAGACCGACGAACGCACCCTGGCGAACCCGCCAGCTGTACAGGCTCATGTAGACGGCATAGGCGATAGGGAAGAGGCCGAAGATCCCGATGATCACCACGGCCGGAAGGATGAACGCATAACCGGTCATCCACTCGCGCCACACCCGCTTGGGGAGGCGCTCGCGTGGACCGGTGTTGACCGTCACGGCCGCTTCACCACCTCAAGTATAGGTGCCCGGGCCGCCACCGACACGGGCAGCTGTCCCGCCGCGAGGACACGCTGCCCGGACGGTAGAGTGCAGCGTGTCCGATGGGTACGAGATCGAGGTACTGGAGGGTCTTCAGCCGTTCGCGCGGGCGGAGGCGGAGGCTGCCCGAGCGACCGTCGTGGCTGAACACGCCGACGGACTCACGGTTCGCGCTCCGGATGCCGAGGCGCTGTTGGGGATGAGGCTCGCGACCGCCGTGTACCGCCGCCTGCACTTCGAGGTGCCGCGCCCCAAGGCGCTCCTGGGCGACCGCCACTTCAGGCGCTTGCTCGCCGCAGTGAGCGACGTCGCGCGGCGCGGCCCCTTCCGGGGATTCCGTTTCGCCGCTGCCGGGGCCGACTCGACCGTCTTCCGGCGTCTGGCGGACGCCCTCCAGGAGGCCACCGGTCTGCCGTTCGACGCAGCGGAGGGCGAGCTGCTCCTGAGGGTGCGGCCGGTGCCGGACGGGGAAGGCTGGGAGGTGCTGGTGCGGTTGACCCCGCGCCCACTGTCGGCACGCAGCTGGCGCGTGTGCAACCGTGCCGGTGGCCTCAACGCCACGCTGGCCGCCGCCATGGTGGCCGAAGCCGGGGTGCGCCCCGGCGATCGCTTCCTGAACCTGATGTGCGGCTCGGGCACGCTGCTGGTCGAGCGCTACCTGGCGGGCCCCGCGGTCGAGCTCACGGGCCTCGACGTGGACGGCGAGGCGCTCGCCTGCGCGCGCGCCAACCTGGAAGCGGCCGGTGCCGCCGGAGCGTGCCGCCTGGTGCGCGCCGACGTGCGCGCCGCGCCGCTCGACGACGGGGCGTACGACGTGATCGTGGCGGATCTTCCGTGGGGGGACGCGGTGGGCAGCCACGCCGACAATCGCTCGCTCCACCCGGCGGTACTGGAGACGATCGACCGCCTGGCCGCCCCCGGAGCGCGCGTGGTGCTGCTGAACCACGAGCTCAAGCTCTTCCGGCGCCTGCTGGCGGAGCCGTCGCGCTGGCGGGTGGAGTCGGAGCGGAGGGTGGAGCATGGCGGCCACTTCCCGCACCTCTACCGGCTCCGGCTCGACGCGCCGGGAGCGGGGTCATGAGCCGCGCATCGCGCGCCCCTCACGCGGCGGAGTCGCCGACAGACGCGTGATAGACTCGCCGCGTGAAGAACGGTCGGCGCGCTCAGGGGCCGCACCCGCGGTCTAGATCGGAACGGTCGTGAGCCGTCTGTCGCGCATCCGGCCGGGGTGGTACCTGCTCCTCGCGCTGGCGCTCTATGCCCTGGTGACGACCGTGCTGCTCAGCAGCAGTCGGGCCGAGATCGGGCGGTTGCGGGCGCATCCGGCCGCGGCCGCGGCCGCGCCGGCGCCCGTTGCGGCGCCCGCGAGCACGGCGAGCACCGCTCGATCCTCGTCGGGCCCGAGCGGAGGCGCGACCGCGCCGGCAGGGCTGTGGTTCCCGTTGCCGGGCGCCGGCGTTCCCAAGGACGCCAACGATCTGCCCGGAGCGCAGCGCCCGTACCGCCACGGCGTCAGCCAGGGGTTCGACTTCGTCGACGGCGACGCGGGCATCCCCATCGCCTACGGGCAGCCGGTCATCGCCGCCGCCGGCGGCGAGATCGTGCGGGCCGACACCAACTACGTGGAGATGACGCAGGAAGAGTGGAAGCAGCTCCTGGCGCAGGTCGGGAGCGGGGGGGCGGACGCCAGCCAGCTCGACAAGTTGCGGGGGCGGCAGGTGTGGGAGCGCCTCCCGGACGGCCGCGTGCTGCGCTACGGGTTCCTCTCCGGCGTCCGTGACGGCATCACCACCGGCATCCGGGTCTACCGCGGCGAGGTGATCGGCTACGTCGGCAACTCCGGCACCGGGGACGGCGTCGCCGGGACCAGTCTCCACCCGCGGCTGCACTTCGAGATCTGGCAGGGCGATCAGTTCTTCGGTGAGGGCCTGAAGCCCGATGAGGTCCGCATGCAGGCAGCTTCGCTGTTCGTGGGGCCCTAGCGTCGTGTCTGACGACCCGAACTCCCGAGCGCCGGAGGGCCAGCGCGTCACCGCCGTGGAAGTGGTATGGCGCAACGTGTGGGTGCGGGCCTGCAGCTACGTGGCGCTGGCCGCCTTCATCGTCTACGCGCTGTGGCGACTTCGAAACGGCTACGCCTTCGCGCTGCAGGTCGGGGTCGTCGGGTTCATCATCGCCTACATCCTCAACCCCGTGGTGGAGGCGCTCGAGCGCCTCCGCATCCGGCGCCCGGTGGCCGTGGTCATCGTGTTCTTCCTGTTGCTGAACCTGGTGGTGCTGGGCTCGGTGCTCGTGAGCCAGGTGGTCACCGAGATGGGGCGCTTCGTCAGCCTGGTGCCCAAGGCCATCGACAACCTGACCTCGCTGTCGACCCACGTACAGGCGTGGTTGGCCGGCGTGATGACCAACCTGCCCGACGCCATCTCCAGTCGCCTGGGGGTACCCGCCAACCAGACCCAGCTGAGCCAGCAGATCCGTCAGGAGCTGGTGAACTTCACCACGCAGCTCGCGCAGAGCCTCAACCGGCTGTTGCAGCACATCATCGCCGGCGGTCCCAGCCTGTTGGTCTCGGGTGCCACCGCGGTCATCTCCACCACCTTCCAGGTGGTGCTCATCTTCATCGCCAGCGCCTACTTCCTGTACGACTTCCCGCGCTTCACCTCCAACTTCCACCGCTTCGTGCCGGTGCGCTGGCGGCCCCTCTACGAAGACCTGACGGAGAAGGCCGATCGCGCGGTCGGCGGCTACCTGCGCGGCCAGGTACTCATCACGCTGACGCTGGGCATCCTCATCTGGCTGGGGCTGACGATCATCGGCGTGCCACTCGCCACCGCGATCAGCTTCCTGGCCGCCATCTTCAACCTGGTGCCGTACCTGGGGCCGATCATCGGAGTGCTTCCCGCGGTGCTCCTGGGATTGACCGTCAGTCCGCTGACCAGCGTGCTGGCGATCGTGGTGTTCCTGCTGGCCAACCAGCTCGAGGGGCACGTGCTGTCGCCGTTGATCCTGTCGCGGTCCACCAACCTCCACCCCGTCACCGTGTTGCTGGCCATCATGGCCGGTCTGGGGCTGTTCGGGCTGGTGGGAGCGCTGCTCGCGGTCCCGTTGGTGGCCTTGCTCAAGGTGGTGCTGGAGGAGTACCTGTTGACGCGGCCGGCCTACGCCACGGT
>CAZTTB010000170.1:0-3960 GCA_964616005.1 uncultured bacterium
TGGCGCAAGGTGATCGACGTCAACCTCTTCGGCGCCTACGCCTGCGCGCGTCAGGCCCTGAAGCGCATGATCCCCGCCGGCCACGGCGTGGTCCTCAGCATCACCTCGGTGCACGAGGTCATCCCCTGGAGCGGCTACAGCGCCTACACCGCCGCCAAGGCCGGGGCCGGGATGATGACCCGTACCCTCGCCCAGGAGGCCGCGCCGCACGGCGTGCGCGTGCTGGCGCTGGCGCCGGGCGCCGTCAAGACGGCCATCAACAAGTCGGTGTGGAACGATCCCGATACGCTGGCGGACCTGCTCGACAAGATCCCGCTGAACCGCCTGGGTGAACCGGAGGACATCGCAAGGATGGCGACCGTACTGGTCTCCGACGTTGCCGGCTACGTCACCGGCACGACCCTCTTCGTGGACGGCGCGATGACCGATTACCCGGACTTCGCGCACGGCGGCTGATCCCGTGGACGCCCCCGGCGCACCCGGCATCGCCCCGACCTGGACCTCGAGCGCCAAGGACCTCGTCACCACGGCGCTCGGCCCCTCCAGGCTCTGGGCCACACTCGGCCACGGCATCGTCAACGAGGTCTACTACCCCACCACGGGTCAGCCGCAGGTGCGCGACCTGGGCTTCATCGTGGCCGGGCAGGGCGGGTGGTGGGAGCTCAAGCGCGTGGCGCGCTACCGGATCACGACGCCGGCGGCCACGGTTCCGCTGGCGACCATCGAGCATCAAGGGGACGGCTACCGGCTCGAGCTGGAGATGCTCCCCGACCCCGAGCGTGAGGTCCTGCTGGTGCGCTATCGGCTCGAAGGCCGCGGGGTCCGCCTCTACCCTCTGCTCGCCCCGCATCTCGGCGCCAACGGCGCGGACAACGACGCCTGGCTCCAGGAGCCCGGCGCGCTGTGCGCCAAGGGCGGCGCCGAGGCGCTGGCCCTGCTGGCGGACGGCGGCTTCCGGCGACGCAGCGTCGGCTTCGTGGGCGTCTCCGACGGCTGGCAGGACTTCGCGCGCAACGGCGCCATGACCTGGAGCTACGACGCCGCTCACCACGGCAACGTGGCGCTCATGGGCGAGCTGACGCAGACCGAAGGCGTGCTGGCGCTGGGCCTCGCCGAGACCGTCGAGGGCGCCCTCACCCGGGCGCGCTCGAGCCTGGCCGTGGGGTTCGACCATGCACGTCGCGTCTTCGTCGACGCCTGGACCGCCTGGGGCGAGACGCTGACGGCGCCCTCGCTGCCCGACGACCTCGCGCACGAGGCGCTTCTCTCGGCCACCGTCCTCAAGGTCCACGAGGACAAGGCCTACCCCGGCGCGGTGGTCGCCAGCCTCAGCATCCCCTGGGGCAACGCGCGCGACGACCTCGGCGGTTACCACCTGGTGTGGCCGCGCGACGCCGTCGAGACCGGACTCGGCCTGCTCGCGGCCGGGCAGCAGGGCGACGCCCGCCGCATGCTGGCGTACCTGATCGCGACCCAGCGTCGCGACGGTCACTGGACACAGAACATGTTCCCCGATTCCCGCCCCTTCTGGACCGGCGTGCAACTCGACGAGGTGGGCTTCCCGTTGCTGCTGGCCGCCAAGCTGCGTGAGCGTGACGCGCTGGACGGACTCCAGGGGGTCGAAGCGATGGCGCGCGCGGCCGCCGGCTACCTGGCGCGCCACGGCCCGCTCACGCCGCAGGACCGCTGGGAGGAGAACGCCGGCGCCAACCCCTTCACCCTGGCCGTCGAGGTCGCGGCGCTCGTCGCCGCCGGGCCCTTCCTCGACGACGACGAACGGGCCTACGCGCTCTCCCTGGCCGACGGCTGGAACGAGCGCATCGAGGACTGGACCTACGTAACCGACGGCCCCCTGGCCCGACAGCACGACGTCGACGGCTACTACCTGCGGATCGCGCCGCCGACCGGCGGGCTGCGCGGGCGGGTCGAGGTGCGCAACCGGGTCGGTGACGACCTCGACGCCGCCCGCCTGGTGAGTCTGGACTACCTGGCCCTGGTCCGTCTGGGACTGCGTGGGGCCGACGATCCCCGCATCCTGGCGACCACGGCCCTGGTCGACCGCTTGCTGGCGGTCCACCTCCCCACCGGTACCGCCTACCACCGCTACAACGACGACGGCTACGGGGAGCATGCCGACGGCAGTCCCTTCGATGGGACCGGTATCGGTCGCGCCTGGCCACTGCTGGCCGGCGAACGCGCCCACCTGAGCCTGCAGCAGGGGGAGGATCCGCTGCCGGCCCTGCGCGCCATGGCCGCCATGGCCGGGCCTGCCGGTCTCATCCCGGAGCAGGTGTGGGACACCGACCCCATCCCCGAGCGCTTCCTCGAGCCCGGCAAGCCGTCGGGCAGCGCGATGCCGCTGGTCTGGGCGCACGCGGAGTTCGTCAAGCTCGCGTTCGCGCGCGATGCCGGCCAGCCGCTCGAGCTGCTCGGCACGGTCACCGATCGCTACCACGGCGCCCGCCCGGAAGCCGCCTGCTGGCACTGGCGCGAGACCGTGCCGTTCGATGAGCTGCCGAAGGACCGCGCCATGCTGGTCGAGCGCCCGGCGCCCTTCACGTTGCACCTCGGCTTCGATGGCTGGCGCGACGCCCGGGATCTACCGGCCGCCGCCCTGCCGTTCGGGATGTTCGGGGTCCGGCTCGAGCCCGGCGAGCTGGCGGGACGGTCCACCCTCGAGTTCACGCTGCGTGACGAGGCATCGGGCAGCTGGTCGGCCGACCAGCAGGTGCGGCTCGATGCGTCGGGACCGCGAGGGACGCTATCGACGCCACCCACTGACGGCACCTAGACCCGTTCTGCACACGTTCTGCACCGCCCGCGGCAATGGCGTGCACGCTCAGCTGGCAAGGTGGGCTCAGGCGCCCCGTGGGCGCTGCACGTTCGCGGAGCGGTCCCTACCGCCCGCCATCGAAAGGAGCTAGGCATGGTCCGATCCTTACGACTCGGCGCCCTGGCGATGCTGGCCGCTTCCGTCCTGATGGTGCCGACGCTTGCCGCCGCCCAGTCCAGCAACGATCCGACCGGCACGAACGCGACCGGCACGAGCCCGAGCGGCAACCCCTCGTCTTCCGCCCCCAACGCCTCCACCTCGTCCCAGACGCTGGCGCAACTCCAACGGAAGGCGCTCCGGCTCACCCTGATCGCACGGCTCCCGGCCGCCGATCAGCAACAGGCGGGGCAGCTCCTCGATCGCGCCGACGCGCTACGCCAGCGCGCCCTGACGCTGAGGCGGCAGGAGTTGCAGGCGTACGTGGCCGCGCTCGAAGGGGGCGCCACGCCCGCCAACGCGCGGACCCAGGCGCAACAGAAGGTCGCCGTCGAACGTACCAGCCTCACCAAGGCCGCCGCGACCCTGCGCGCCGATGTCCAGAGCTTCCTGCAACGGGTGCCGCAGGCACGTACGCTGCTGCGCTCCCTCGGTGCCGGTCTGCGCGAGCGCGCTCAGGCGCTCGGCCGCGGGCCCGGCCGCGTTCCCGGAAACGCGCCCGGCCTGGGCCCTTGGTCCGGCCGGGGCCAAGGCATGGGTCGAGGGACGGTTCAGGGCATGCGTCAGGGCATGCGTCAGGGCATGGCCCCGGGTGACAACGGCCGCGCAGATCGCGCGGGACGCGGCTGGGCTCGCGACGGCGCCCCGTACGGGCAGGGCGACGCTCCGTGGGGCCCCGCCATGCGCCAGGGGCTCGGCCACGGCCGGATGGGGCCGAACGGCATGGGCCGGGGCTGTGGCTGGATGGACCGGAGCTGGATGGACCGGAGCTGGATGGGACCCGACGGGATGGGGCTCGACGGGATGGGCCCCAACTGGATGGGACGCGACTGGATGGGACGTTCCTGGATGGGACGCGACTGGATGGGACGCGACTGGATGGCCCCGAACGGCTCCATGCCCGGGCAAGGCCCCCGCATGACCCCCCGCAACGGTGCGCCCCGGAACAGCGCACCCCAGAACGCCACGCC
>CAZTTB010000171.1:0-3934 GCA_964616005.1 uncultured bacterium
GGGCGCCCGCCGATCAACCGCTGCGTTCGCGTCGCGGCACGCCCGCACGAGCAGATCGCCGTCAGCTTCTCCACCACCTCGGCCTGCGCCAGCAGCGTAGGCATGGGGCCGAACGGCTCGGCTCGGAAGTCGAGGTCGAGCCCGGCCACGATGACGCGCTTGCCGGCATCGGCGAGCTCCAGCGCCAGCTCCACCAGCGCGTCGTCGAAGAACTGGGCCTCGTCCACCGCCACGACCTGGGTGTCGTCGGCGAGGAGCCGTCGAATCCCGGCGGTATCATCGACGGGGACGGCCTTCAGCGAGCGACCGTCGTGCGAGGCCACCGCCTCCGGCACGTAGCGGTCGTCGATGGCCGGCTTGAACACCTGCACCCGCTGCCGGGCGATGAGGGCGCGGTTCACGCGCCGGATGAGCTCCTCGGACTTGCCGCTGAACATGGGGCCGACGATCAGCTCGATCCAGCCTCCACCGAAGGCGTGCGCTAGCATGCCGCCATGCTACCGCAGGGCCCCGGCGGCGCCGGGAGAACGACGCCGAGCGGTAGCGGACCTTGCTCCACCCGAGTAGACTCCAGGAGAGTCGTTCCGCCCGGGAGGCAAGTATGCGTCGCACTATCGGCATCGTTGCGGTGGTTCTCGTCGTCGCCCTGGCATCGGCCCGGGCCCAGACCCAGGTCGAGCTCATCCTCGACGCCTCGGGTTCCATGTGGAACCGGGTCGCCGACGGCCGCTATCGGATCGATGCGGCCAAGGATGCCCTCACCACGTTCGTCCGCGGCCTTCCCGACAGCGGTATGGATGTGGGGCTGAGGATCTACGGTTCCACCGTGGACGCGCTGGCGCCTGGCGCCTGCGACGACACCCGGCTCTTCGTGCCGCTCTCGGGCGTGGACAAGGCGGGCCTACAGAAGGCGGTCGACGCCGTCAAGGCCCGTGGGGCGACACCGATCGTCGGTTCCCTGCTGGCCGCGGCCGGCGACTTCAGCGGCGCCTCGGGCCAGCGCATGATCGTGCTGGTCACCGACGGGCAGGAGTCGTGCGGCGGCGACCTCGCCGCGGCCGTGGCGAAGCTCAAGGCCATGCAGCCCCCGGTGGCGCTGCGCGTCATCGGCTTCGACCTCCCCCCCAAGGCGGCCAAGACGTTCTCCGACCTGGCGACCTTCGTCAACGCCAACGACGCCGCCACGCTGGCCAAGGCCCTCGCCGGCGCGGTCGAAGCGGTGGCGCCGGCCGCACCCGCGGCCAGCACGGCGCCGGCTCAGGTGACGCTCGAGGCCCCCGACACGGTGCCCGCCGGCACCGATTACAGCGTGCACTGGAAGGGTGCGCCCGTCGCCGGCGACGCCGTCGTCGCCGTGCAACCCGGTGCTCCGGACGACGCTCAGGGCCAGCTCATCGGCTACGTCGAAGGCGTCGACCATCTCGCTGCGGTGGCCCCGTTGGAGGCCGGTACGCTGGAGCTGCGCTACCTGAGCGTCGGCACCGTCGCAGCGCGCCGCACGCTGACCGTCAGCCCCAGCCCCGCCACCTTGAAGATCGTCGACGACGCCGTCTTCGCCGGCAGCACTTTCCACGTCGCTTGGACCGGCCCGAACGGCCCCAAGGACTACGTCACCCTGGTCAGGCCCGATACCAAGGCGGGCGACTACGGAGACTACGTCTACACCCGCGACGGGAAGGAGTTGGCGTTCACCGCTCCCTCGGACCCCGGCGCCTTCGAGCTGCGCTACCAGTCCGACGACGATCCCGGCACGGTGCTGGCGCGCACCCGCGTCGAGGTGCTGCCGCCCAAGCCGATCACCCTCGAGGCCCTGGGCGAGGTGATCGCCGGCGCCGACTTCGAGGTGAGCTGGACCGGGCCCGACGCCGTACAGGACTACATCACCATCGTGCCCAAGGGCGCGCCCGACGGCGCCTACACGTCCTACCAGTACACCCGGGACGGTAGCCCCCTCACGCTCACGGCGCCGCTTGCGCCCGGGGCGTACGAGCTGCGCTACTCCACCGACCGCGCCGACGCCAAGGGGAAGGTGTACGCCTCCTACCCGATCACGGTGGTGGCGGCCGCCATCACCCTCACGCCCGCTCCCGAGATCCATGCCGGCTCGCCGTTCGACGTCCAGGTCAGCGGACCCGCCCACGGCCAGGACTACATCACCATCGTTGCCAAGGGCGCGCCCGACGGGGACTACCAGGCCTACGCCTACGTCGACCAGACGCACGGGACCTTCTCGCTGCTGGCGCCTTCCCAGCCCGGGGCCTACGAGATCCGCTACCAGAACGACAACGACCCCACCCAGGTACTCGCGCGTACGCCGGTCACGGTGGGCCCGGCCGTCCCGGTGACGCTCGACGCCCCGGACAGTGCCGATGCCGGCGGCCAGATCGAGGTGCGTTGGACCGGCCCCGACGGTCCTCAGGACTACCTCACCATCGTGCCCAAGGGTGCGCCCGAGGGCGATTACGGCCCGTACACCTACACCGCGGACGGCTCCCCGCTGACCCTCGACGTGCCCCCCGACCCCGGCGCCTACGAGATCCGCTACCAGAGCGATCGCACCGAGATCGGCGTGCTCGGCAGGCGCCCCCTGACCGTGCGCTGAGCGCCGCCCGCCACCGCCCGCGTGACGGATACCGGGCCGCCAGCGGCGCTCTGCTACGCTGCGGGACGTATGAAGCGCATGCACGGCACTACCATCGTGGCCGTCCACCGGGACGGCAAGACCGCCATCGCGGGGGACGGCCAGGTCACGCTCGGCGACACCGTGGTGAAGCGCGGCGCCGTCAAGGTACGCACCCTGGCCGACGGCCGCGTGCTCACCGGGTTCGCCGGCGCCGTCAGCGACGCCTTCACCCTGCTCGACAAGTTCGAGGGCTACCTGAGCTCGGCCCGGGGGAACCTGCTGAAGGCCGCCGTCGACACCGTCAAGGAGTGGCGCACCGACCGCGCCCTGCGCAACCTGGAGGCGATGTTGATCGTGGCCGACGACGAGCAGATCCTCACCCTCTCCGGCGTCGGTGACGTGATCGCGCCGGACGACCCGGTGGCAGCGGTGGGCTCCGGCGGCCCCTACGCGCAGGCGGCCGCCACCGCGCTGCTGCGGGAGACCGAGCTGAGCGCCGAGCAGATCGCCCGCAAGGCGCTCGCCATCGCTGCGGAGATCGACATCTACACCTCGGGCACCGCCACCGTGCTCGTCACCGGCGGGGAAGCGGACGACGCGTCGGAGGCCGGGGCGGACGACGCGGCGGACGACGACGCGGACGACGACGATCGGTCCGACGAGGAGGCACGGCCGTGAGCGCCGACACGCTGATGACCCGCGCTGCAGAGCTCACACCCCTGCAGATCGTGGAGGAGCTCGACCGCCACATCATCGGCCAGAGCAAGGCCAAGCGCTCGGTAGCGGTGGCGTTGCGCAACCACTACCGGCGGCGGCGCCTGCCCGAGGAGCTGCAGGCCGAGATCACTCCCAAGAACATCCTCATGATCGGCTCCACGGGCGTCGGCAAGACCGAGATCGCGCGGCGCCTGGCGCGCCTGGCCAGGGCCCCGTTCCTGAAGGTCGAGGCCACCAAGTTCACCGAGGTGGGCTACGTGGGTCGCGACGTCGAAGGCATCGTGCGCGACCTGGTGCGCTCGGCCACCGCCATGGTGGAGGCGGAGAAGAAGGAGGAAGTGCGCGGCAGTGCCCAGGCTGCGGCCAAGGAGCGCCTGCTCGACGCCCTCCTTCCGGGCGGCACCACCGAGGGCCGCGAGCGCATGCGCGCACTCCTGGATGCCGGTTCCCTGGACGAGCGCAGCATCGAGATCGAGGTCGCGGACGAGAAGCCCGCCGGGATGACGATGCCGGGCATGGAGGAGATGGGCCTCAACCTACAGGACATGCTCTCCAACCTCATGCCCCAGCGCCGCGTGAAGCGCACCGTCCCGG
>CAZTTB010000172.1:0-3915 GCA_964616005.1 uncultured bacterium
TGCCGGATCTCGGCGAGCTGGGTGGGATCGAGGCCGACGGTGGGCTCGTCGAGGATCAGCAGCCTGGGCCGGTGCAGGATGGCCTGTGCGATCCCCACGCGCTGCCGGTAGCCCTTGGAGAGCTGCTGGATGGGGCGGGTCAGCATGGGACCCAGCCCGGTGGCGCGGATGGCGTCGGAGAGCGACGTCGTCTGCTGGGTGCGTGGGATGCGGCGCACCTCCGCCATCATCACCAGGTACTCCTGCACCGTCAGCTCGGGGTAGAGCGGGGCGTTCTCGGGCAGGTAGCCGATGCGCTCCTGTGCCTTCCTGCGTTCCACCAGAACGTCGAAATCCTCGATGCTGACCTGCCCGCTGTCGGGTTGCAGGTAGCCGGTGAGGATCTTCATCAGGGTGGACTTGCCGGCGCCGTTGGGCCCCAGCAGGCCTACGATGGTGCCGGCCTCGATGCGGAAGCTCACGTCCTGCAGAGCCCGCACCGCGCCGTACGATTTGGATACGTTCCGAACGTCGACCAAGTTGGACCTCCCGACTCCGCGGTCGTACTTGCGCGTAGAGCGGGTGCCGGCGAGGGCTTCGAGCGCCGGCACTGCCGGCGCGGCTCGGGCGGCGTGCGGCCGCACGCCGCCCGAGCGGGGGGTTTCGCCGTCACCCAAGGGGTTTACCGAATCCCAGATGAACCGTAGACCAGGGTTTCGTGAAGATGTTGAGCGCAACGTGGGAAGCGCGCCCGCCGGCCCGCCGCGACACACGCCGCTGTCGGATGGGCGAGCGCTCCGTAGAATGCATGGAACGGCTCGGGAACGGCACGCTGGCCGCATTCCGGGGGCGGTAACCCCACGCTGCGGGAGAGGACGCGCATGTCGCTGGTCCACAGTCCCTACGTACCGTCGCTCGTCCTCAGTGGGCTCGCGCTGCTGGTGCTGGCGTGGGTCGCGTGGGCGCGCCGCCGCGACGTCCGGGGCGGGCAGGCGCTGACCGTACTGGCCGTGCTCGGTGCCTGGTGGGCGGGGGCACTGGCGCTGTGGGTGGCGGCCGGCAGCGGCACGCTCGGCGCCGATGCGTTGCGCCTGCAGGCGGCCGCCGGTGTGCTGGTGCCGTGGGCGCTGCTGGCGTTCGCGCTGCGGGCCACGCGCCTCGTGGAGCGCCAGGGCGTGATCCTGTGGGGGCTGGCGGTGCCGGCGGCCGCCTTCGCCGCTCTCGCCTTCGGTCCGATCGGCGGTCTGTCGCTGTGGCGGTCCCTGAGCACCCGCGCCGCCTTCGACGGATCGCTGTGGGTGGGTGAGGCCACCGTCTACGGCCCCCTGGCAGGCGCCTTCGACGCGATCCTGATCGGTGTGGCGGTGGCCGTGCTGGCGCTGGCGGTGGTGCGCGCGCCGGCGCCGCGCCGGGCGCCGCACGCCTGGACGCTGGCCGGCGTGGTCCTGCCGGTGGTGGCCGCCGCCGTGGTGGGGCTGGGCGCGGCGGTCGCGCCGCACACCCTCCCGGCGGTGCTGGCGTTGCTGCCGCCGGCCGCGTTCCTGCTCGCGCCGGCCGCCCTGGCCGTTGCCCACGGGCTCTTCGGCGACGAGCGCACGCGCGCCGGTGAAGCGGCCGACAGTCTGCCGGCCGCAGCAACGACAGCAGCCGGCACACGCCGCCGCGAGCTGGTCGACCACCTCGAGCAACCGGTGCTGTGGCTCGACGGGGCGTTGCGGGTGAGGTATGCCAATGCCGCGGCCGGCCTGGTGTTCCGCCGCGAGGCGGGGGTGCTGGGGGAGCCCGCCGAGGCCCTGTTCCGCGACCTCCCCGCGATGCTGGCGGCGCTGATGCGCCGGCGCCGCGCCGTGCTCGAGATCGAGCTGTCGCGCGCGACCGGCAGGCTGCGCTACGAGGCGTGGTTGACGCCGCTGCGCGAGCCCAGCGGGCGGCACGCCGGGATGCTGCTGACGCTGGTCGACAGCGGCCGGTTGCACCGGGCGGAGGCCACGGCGGAGGTGGTAGAGGCGCAGGAGCGGCGTCACGAGGCGCTACTCGAAGCGCTGCACGAGGCGCTCCGCGCCATCGGTCGGGGCGAGTCGCTGGGGTTGCTGCTCGACATCGTGCTGACCAGCGCCGCGGGGGCGCTGGAGGTTCCACACGCAGCGCTCTACCTGCACGACCCGGCGGCCGACGTGTTGCGACGGCGCACGGCCGTCGGCGGCTTCGAGGCGCGGGAGGAGTCGCCGCTGCGGTCCCAGGAGGGGCTGGCGGGCCAGGCGTGGGCGTCGACCTCGGTGGTGTCGGCCGAGGCGCTGCCCGTCGACGGCGCGGACCGCGACGCTGCAGAGCGTGATGACGCCGCGACCTGGGCGGGCGCCGCGGTGGCGGTGCCGCTGCGCCTGGCGGGCCGGAGTCTCGGCGTACTGCAGGTGGCGCGACGCCGAGCCGATCGCCGGCCCTTCGGGCCCGAAGAGGTGAACGCCCTTCAGCGCTTCGCGGAGCTGGCGGCGATCGCGGTCCGGGACGCGCGGGCGCGCGAGCGCGCCGAGCGGGCCGAGGACGAGCTGGCGTGGCTCGATCAACTCGACGTGGCCATCGCGCAGCAGGAGCCCGATACCGCGGTCCTCGACCTGGCGCTGAGCGCGGCGCGCGCGGCCGCCGGTTTCGAGCGGGCGGTGGTGTGGCTGCCGTCGCCGGACGGGCGGGTGCTGGAGGCGAGCGCCTGGCTGGGGCTCGAGCTGGGCCCGGAGTCGACGCAGCGGGTACTGCTGGACGGCTCGGCGCCACTGCTCGAGGACGCCTTCCGCGGCGGTCACGAGATCGTGCTGCGGGGGGGCGGGCCGCTGCCCCAGCGGCTGCGGCCGAGCGGACCGGTGGCGGTGTCGCCGCTGATGCGCGCGGCCTGGCCGGTGGTGCTCCCGCTGCGCGGTTCCGCCGGGGTGGTGGGGGTGCTGGTCGCCGACGACCAGCAGCAGGGCGCGGACCTCGATCTGCGGCTGCGGGTGCTGCGGCGCATCGCCGCGCGTGCCGGGCAGGCCCTCGACCGGGCGCGCCTGCGTCAGGAGGCGAGCTGCCGCGCGGCCGAGGTGGAGCGCGCGCGGGCGCAGGTCCAGGCCGCGCTGACGGCCCGAGAAGCGCTCCTGAACGCCCTTCCTGTCGCCTACTTCGAGACCGATCTGCGCGGCGAGCTGACGTGCGCCTCGCCCGAGCTGGCGCGCCTGGCCGGGTTCGACGAGGACGTGTTGCGCGGCATCTACCTGGGCGATCTGGCGGCGTCCGGCGGCGAGGGTGCCGTGACCGAGCTGTTCGGTCGCGTCCTGCGCAACGGGCACGTCGCCCGGCGCGCGTCGTGGGCGCTGCTGGCCCGGCGCGGGGCGGTGGTGCCGGTGGAGCTGTCGATCGGCCTGCTGCGCGGACCGACCGGCGAGGCTGCCGGCTACTTCGGTCTTCTGACGCCGCGCCCGCGCTAGCACTCTGGGGCGCGTCTGCAACGGCGCCGGTGCTACGCTGAACGGGCATGTCTCGGCAGGAGCCGCCCCCGATCCCTCTCGACCCATCGCCCGCGCGCGACCCCGGCGGCGTCACCCTGGTGGTGGGCGCCGGCGGCGCCGCGAGCGCTGCGGCGGTGGGGGCGCAGCGCTCGCTGCAGCGTGCCGGCGTGCGGGTCGGCGGCGTCGTGGGCAGCTCCAGCGGAGGGGCGGTGGCGGCGGCGTTGGCGCTGGGTTGGGAGGCCGGGACCACCGAAGCGGTGCTGCGGCGCCTGTGGATGCCCGCCGTGATGCGCGGCGCGCGGCAGCGCGCGGCGCTGCGCCTGGCGCTCCCGGGCCTGGCGCGGGGCGCCGCCTTCGCGCTGAGCGAGGGCGGCGCGCTGACGGAGCGCGTGCGCCGCGCCTTCGGCGAGGCGCGCTTCGAGGACGCCCGCATCCCGCTGCGGATCGTCGCGACCGATCTGGA
>CAZTTB010000173.1:0-3902 GCA_964616005.1 uncultured bacterium
GGAACTCGTTGAAGAAGGTGACGTTGTCCTTGATCGACTGCTGGTACAGCGTCTGGAGGATCATGTGCCCGGTGCGGTCGGCCGCGTAGCAGGCCCGCTCGACGGCAGCCTTGCCGTGCTCGCGGGTGTGCCCGCCGAACTTGCGCTGGGCGATCCTGCCGTCGGGGGTGCGGCTGAACGGCAGGCCCATGTGCTCCATGTCGAACACGGCCTCGATGACCTCGTGGGCGAACATCGTCGCCACGTCCTGATCGGTGAGGTAGTCGCCGCCCTTCACCGTGTCGTAGGCGTGCCACTCGGGGTTGTCCTCGCTGATGTTGCCCAGCGCGGCGCCCACGCCGCCCTGCGCGGCGCCGGTGTGCGACCGCGTGGGGTAGAGCTTGGAGATCACGGCCACCGACACGGAAGGGTTCTGGGCCGCATAGCGTGCCGCCATGAGGCCGGCACCGCCGGCTCCCACGACGATCACGTCGTACCTGTGTGCACGTTTCATGTCGCTCTACGGCCCTCCTAGCCGCCGTGGCTCACGGCGCTGACGGCGGCGCCCATCTGCTGGTAGCTGAAGGCCCACAGCGCCATCACGCCGATGACGAAGAGCGCCGCGGCCAGGGTGAACACCACGGCCTTCAACCAGAACCTGGTGGCCGGGTTGCGGAAGTAGTCCTCGATGGAGTAGCGCAGGCCGTTGCTGCCGTGGAGCATGGCGAGCCCAAGCAGGAACGACTCGTACACCTTCACCCAGGCCTTCGACAGGTCCCTGGCGACGAAGTCGTAGTTCACGGTGGCGACGTTGATCTGGATGTTGTTGAAGAAGATGTGCGCGAACACCAGGAAGATCAACAGGAAGCCGCTGATGCGCATGAACACCCACCAGGCGAGCTCGCGGTTGGTGTTGTAGGTGGCGCGCGCCTGCTTGAGGGTCTTCGGGCGCGCCGCCATCAGGCCTTACCCGCCAGAATCTCGGGCACGACCTTGATGAGGATGGGGATGCCGATCGCCGTGGTCAGCACCAGCACGCCGTACCACATGCCCCGCTGGAACTTGACGCCCCACGAGGTGAAGTCCATGACGATGATGCGCAGGCCGTTCAGGCCGTGGTACACCACCGCCGCCATCACCAGGATCAGGCCGATGCGGAACGGCCACTGATGGTAGAAGGCCAGGAAGGCGTTGAACGGGCCCTTCGGCCCATACATCACCAGACCCACGTCGAACACGTGCAGGAGCAGGTACAGCGCCAGCGCGACCCCGGTGATCCGGTGGAGCACGAAGGCCCACTCGCCCTCTCTTCCTCGGTACATGACAGAACCTCCTGGGAGCCAGCCGGGCGCCCCGAACCGTGTCGTCGGGATTGTATCACCGGCACGAAGCGCCTCCGCCTGCCGCCTGCGCCCCCGGCGACACTGGTGGCGCCGAGCGGCGGCCCGCCGAGGCGCGTGCCGGGCGTCGCACCCACGTCCGTCGGCACGGTCCGTGCCTGTTAGGGTCAGGCGATGGATGCCCGCCGCGCCCCACTCGCGCCGTTGCTGGCGGGAGTGTTGGCGCTGGCGGCGTGCCTGGCATCGGCGGCGCTGGCGGCCAGCCCGATCCTGTGGGTGACACCGCTGCCCGGCGGGGCCGCGACCCTCGCCACGGACGGCACGGTGAGCCGGCTGCAGGGCGGCGACACCGCCGTCCTGGCGCGAGGCGCCCGCGGCGACAGCCTGCAGTGGTGCGGCGGCGTCCTGCTGGCCATCGACGGAGACGGCAACCTGCGCTCGCTGACGGGCCAGCTTGCGGGCCCGTCGGTGAGCCCTCACAGCCGCCCCGCCTGCCTCGGCGACGGCAGGCTGGTGGCGATCAGCTCGGACGCCCGCAGCGTGATGCTGCTCGCCCCCGATCTCAGCGTGATCGCGCGACAGGCTCTGAACGCGCTCCCCGATGCCGACCCCACACCCGTCGGCGACGCCGTCGCGGTGCTCTCCCAGCCCACCCAGCGCTACCGCCATGGCGTGCTCGGCGACGAGGTCGAGGCAGGCGCCGTGACCCTGCTGTCGCAGGCCGATCTCTCTCCTGTCGGCAGCTACGCCGTCGAGGCGCCCGCGGTCATCGAGCAGCGCCGGGTGACGGCGTTCGCGGCCGCGGGGCGCGACGGCATGCTGATCACCCGCTCGACGCCCAGCCGGGGCGCGGCCGTCGTCGCCCTGGCGGTGACCGACCAGGGGCTGGTCGCCGTGGCGGCCGCCCCGCCCATCGGTGCCGGCGAGCGCTGGCTCAACCTGTTCGCCGCGGTCGGTCGTCGCGCCTATGCGGTGCGCACGCCGCACCTGGGGGGCCCGCTGGAGCGCTACCTGCTCACCGGCGACGGGCTCGAGGTGACGCGCTACGCGCTGGACGTCACCAACCACGTGCTCGGCTCGCGCAACCTCGATCTGGGCGTGCTGCTGCCGCCGCCCCGGAGCGCCGGCGGGCTGGACGTGCTGGCGCTCCCGACGCCGGACCTGCGGAGGGTCCAGCTGGTGGCATGCGGCACGGGCGGCTGTGCTCCCCGGCTCTCGCTCGCCCTCGCGGATCGGCTGAGCAGCAACCTCGCCGCCCGCTGGCAAGGATCGCGGCTGCTGTTGTACGCCGGCGAGGAGGACGGCCGGACGCAGCGCTTCACCCTCGACGCCGGGCTCTGGCAGGCCCCGCCAACTGGCCCGTGACCGTGCTGCGGCGACCGAAGGCCGCGTCTCCATGGTGTAAGCTCGCGGCGTGCTGCTCGCCTTCGACCTAGACCGGACGCTCGTGACCGACGCGTTCGAGCTGCCAGGCAGCATCGAGCGCAGCATCCGCTCGGCGCGCGACAGGGGGCACCTGGTCACGATCCTGACCGGCAGGCCGCTGGCCGCGGCGCAACCGTACCTGGATCAACTCGAGATCGTCGGGCCCTTCAGCGTCAACCATGGCGGCCGCGTGATGGGCGAGGACGGTTGCGAGATCCGCCGCCGGCAGATCCCTGCGCAGTACGTCGACGCCCTGCTGGGCGACTGCCTGAACGACGACGGGGTGGAGTTCAGCTGCATCGTCGACGACGTGCTATGGGTTCGCGATCCCGACGACGGCCGTTGGGAGTGGGCCCACACCCGCAGCCGCCGGGTCGACCGCTTCCGCACGGGCATGGCGCTCGATGCCGACAAGCTGGTGTTCCACTCTCGCGAGCGCAGCATCGAGCTCGATCGGCTGGTGGCGCGCCGGCACCCCGACATGCTGCGCTACCTGTGGGGCGACGGCTTCCTGGAGGTGCTGCCGGCCGAGGCCGACAAGGGCTCCGCCTTGGCGCTCATCGCCGCGACGCTGGGGATCCCGCGACACGAGGTGGTGGCGTTCGGCGACGGCCTCAACGACACCAGCATGGTCTCCTGGGCGGGTCATGGCGTCGCGGTCGGCGAGGCCCCCCCGCCCGAGCTGCTGGCCGCGGCCGCGGAGCGCATCGGCTCGCCCGAGGAGCACGGCGTCGCCGCCTGGCTACAAGCCAACATCCTGTTCTGAGGCGGATCCCGCGCTGCCCCGCCGGGGACCGCTGGCGGCGGCGAACGCGGCTCGGCGCCTCAGCGAATCGACTCGATGAACTCCTGGCGGGTCCGCGGGTCGCTCTTGAACACGCCGCGCATGGCGGCCGTCCGGGTGGTGGCACCCTGCTTCTCCACACCGCGCATCATCATGCACAGGTGACTGGCCTCGACTACCACGGCGATCCCCTCGGGCCGGAGCACCTCGCTCAGGGCGTCGGCGATCTGCGCGGTCATCCGTTCCTGGATCTGCATGCGGCGCGCGAACACGTCGACCACGCGCGCGAACTTGCTCAGCCCGAGGACGGAGCCGTTCGGGATGTAGGCGACGTGCGCCTTGCCGAAGAACGGCAGCATGTGGTGCTCGCACAA
>CAZTTB010000174.1:0-3897 GCA_964616005.1 uncultured bacterium
TGCCGGCGTCGAACGGGGGCGTCTCGAACACGCCCAGCGGCCCGTTCCAGAACACGGTCTTGCTGCCGGCCAGGGCGTCGCGTATCGCCTGAACGGCCCGCGGGCCGACGTCGAGGCCGAGCAGCCCTTCGGGGATGGCGTCCGAGGCGTGGATGGAGGTGCGGGCGCCCTCCCGCAGCTCGCTGGCGCACACCGAGTCCTCCGGAAGGAGCAGGGTGACGCCCACCTTCCTGGCGTGCTCGAGCAGCCGCCGGGCGGTGTCGAACTGGTCCTCCTCGACCCGCGAGGCCCCCACCGAGCCGCCCTGGGCGGCGATGAAGGTGTACGCCATGGCCCCGCCGATCAGGACCTTGTCCGCCACCTTGAGGAGGCTCTCGATGACCCCGATCTTGTCCGACACCTTGGCGCCACCGAGGATCACCGCGAACGGGTGCTCGGGCCGCTCGAGCAGCCGCCTCAGCGAGGTGAGCTCTTGCTCCAGCAGCCTGCCAGCGGCCGACGGCAGGAGCCTCGCCACGCCCTCGGTGCTGGCGTGGGCGCGGTGGGCCGAGCCGAAGGCATCGTTGACGTAGACGTCAGCGTAGCCGGCGAGCAGACGCGCCAGCGACGCGTCGTTCTTGGTCTCGCGGGGGTCGAAGCGGGTGTTCTCCAGCAGCGTCACGCTGCCGTGCGGCGCCTCGGCCACGAACTCCTGCTCCTCCTTGGAAGCGGGGCCGTCGCACGCCAGGTAACGCACGTCGGTGCCGAGCAGCTCGCCCAGCCGGGCGGCCACCGGGCGCATGCGGTTGCTCTCGTCGACGCCCTTGGGCCGGCCCAGGTGACTCATCAGGATGAGGGTGGCGCCGCGGTTCTCGAGCGCCTCCAGGGTCGGCAAGGCCGCCCGGATACGGGTGTCGTCGCCGACGCGCCCGTCCTTGACCGGAACGTTGAAGTCGACGCGGACCAGGACGCGCTTGTCCTTGACGTCCAGGTCGTCGAGGGTGGTGAACATGCTGGCTCCTAACGGTGTCGCGCCCGCCGGCATCGCCGGTTCAGGCACCCGGCTCGCCAGCGGCGGTGGCGGCGAGCCGGCTCGCGCTGCGTGCTACCTCAGAGCTTCGAGCCCATCAGCTCGATGACGTCCACCATGCGGCTGGAGAAGCCCCACTCGTTGTCGTACCAGACCAGCACCTTCGCCATGCGCCCCATGGTCTTGGTGAGCAGGCCGTCGACGATGCCGGAGTGCGTGTCACCGACGATGTCGCGCAGCACGATGGGATCCTCGGTGTAGCGGATGACCCTGGACAGGCGGCCGTCCGCCGCGGCCTTGAGGGCGCCGTTGATGTCCGCGGCGCTGACCTCGCGCTTGAGCATAGCGGTGATGTCGGAGATCGAGCCCGTCTGGGTGGGCACGCGCAGGGCCATGCCGTCGAAGATGCCCTTGAGCTGGGGAAGCACCTTGGCCACCGCCTTGGCGGCGCCGGTGCTGGTGGGCACGATGTTGGTGGCGGCGTTGCGGGCCCGCCGCAGGTCCTTGTGGGGGCCATCCTGCAGCATCTGGTCCTGGGTGTAGCTGTGGACGGTGGACATCATGGCCTGCTCGACGCCGAAGGTCTCGTCGATCACCTTCATGACCGCGGCCAGCGAGTTGGTGGTGCAGGAGGCGTTCGACACCACGTCGTGCTTGGCCGGATCGTAGGCGTCCTCGTTGACGCCGATGATGATGTCGAAGTCGCTGTCGGGCGAGGGCGCGCTGATGAGCACCTTCTTGGCCCCGGCCGTCAGGTGCGCCGCCGCCTGGTCGCGCTTGCGGAAGATCCCCGTGGACTCCACCACCACGTCCACGCCGAGCTCCTTCCAGGGCAGCTCTTCGGGGTTGCGGATGGCGGTCGCCTTGACCTTGTTGCCGTCGACGATGAGGTTCTCGTCGTCGTGGGAGACGGTTCCCGGGAAGGGGCCGTAGTTGGAGTCGTACTTGAGCAGGTGCGCCAGCGTGGCATTGTCGGTGATGTCGTTCACCAGGGCGATGTCGATGCCGCGCTCGTGCGCGATCCTGAAGATCTGGCGACCGATGCGACCGAAGCCGTTGATGCCGATGTTCATGGTGTCCTCCGAGAAAGAGCGATGTGTGAACGACTCTGTGTACCGACGGCGGTGTACTCACGGGGTCCGTCGACAACGGCCCCATGATACGTCCGCGGCCGGTATCGGCCGCAAGCGGGCAAACGCCCCGGGCGGCTCACGCCGTCACGCTCGCCGCAGCGCGATACCGAGACGGCTCCCTTCGAGGTCGTGCTCGACGCGGTAGGCATCGCCCTCCAGCGCACCCAGGCGCAGCTCGCTCGCCAGCACCTCGGCGGCCACCGCGTCACGGTGCTCGTCGAGCGCCGTGGCCAGGTCGCCCTCCGCGGCGAGCGCCAGGGTGATGGTGTCTGCCACCTCGAGGCCGGCGTTCTTGCGGGCGTTCTGCACCAGCCGGATGGCATCGCGCGCGAGCCCCTCCCTGACCAGCTCGGGCGTGAGCTCGGTGTTCAGCGCCGCCAGGTAGCCGCGCTCCTCAACCGCCGCGAAGCCGTCGGGGCTGCGGGCGTCCAGCAGCAGGTCCTCCGGCGCCAGCCGCACCTGCTGGCCGTCCACCTCGACCACGGTGTCGCGGCCCTCGCCGACGGCGGCCGCCACGGCGCGCCCGTCGAGCGCCGCGAGCGCGCGGCTCACGGCCGGCACCAGCCGCCCGAGGCGCGGCCCGAGCCGTGGGAGGTTAGGCTTGACCTGGTAGTCCACGAAGCTGTCGTGCACGTCCAGATAGCGCACGCGTTTGACGTTGAGCTCCTCGAGGAGCTGGTCCTCGAGCGGCCTGACGCCGGCGAGCTCGTCCTCCGTGCGCAGCCGGACCAGCACCTCTGGTAGCGGCTGGCGCACCTTGATGCCCGATGCCGCTCGCGCCGAGCGGCCCAGCTCTACCAGGCGCATCAGCGCGCGCATGTCCCGGTCGAGAGCCTCGTCCACCAGCGTAGGGTCGGCGGTCGGCCAGTCCGCCAGGTGAACCGACTCGGGCGCCTCGCGATCGAGCGTGCAGACCAGGTTGCGGTAGAGCTCCTCGCTGGTGAACGGCGCCATCGGCGCCATCAGCGTCGCCACCGTGACCAGCGCCTGGTACAGGCTGGCGTAGGCGGCGACCTTGTCCCGGTCGGACTCGGACTTCCAGAACCGCCGGCGGTTGCGGCGCACGTACCAGTTGGAGAGCTCGTCGACCACGAAATCGCGCAGCGCGCGGCTGGCGCCGGTGGGGTCGTAGGCCTCCAACCTGGCGGTGACGTCGGTCACGAGCCCGCTCAGCCGCGAGAGCAGCCAGCGGTCGACGGCGGGCCGCTCGGGCGGAGGCGGCGCGGCGTCGAGCGGCGGACGGTCGAGGTTGGCGTAGAGCACGAAGAAGCCGTAGACGTTCCACAGGGTGAGGAAGTAGTCGCGCAGCGTCTCCTCGACCAGCGCCGAGCTGAAGCGCTTGCTGGCCTCTGGCGGCGAGACGCTGTAGAGGTACCAGCGCAGCGCGTCCGCGCCCTGGTCGTTCAGCACCGTCCAGGGATCGACGACGTTGCCCTTCGACTTCGACATCTTCTCGCCCTGATCGTCGAGGATGTGGCCCAGCACGATGACGTTACGGAACGCCGAGGTGTCGGGCGCCAGCGACGCCAGCGGGCCCGCCGGGCGGCCGCCGGGCTCGTCGCCGGTGTCGGTCAATAGCGTGGCCAGCGCGTGCAGGCTGTAGAACCAGCCGCGCGTCTGGTCGACCGCCTCGCAGATGTAGTCCGCCGGGAAGTTCTCCGCCAGCGCCCGGCGCGCCTCGGGCGTCGACGCCTCGCCGAGGTAGTGCCACTGGGCGTAGGGCATGGCGCCCGACTCGAACCACACGTCGACGGT
>CAZTTB010000175.1:0-3843 GCA_964616005.1 uncultured bacterium
AAGGAGATGATCCGCACGGTGCGCAACCGCGGCTACATGGTGCTGTAGCCGGAGCCAAGGTTGCCGGAGTGGGGCCAACGACAGGGCGTCCCGCGCGAACGTTCGCGCGGGACGCCCTGTTCGGGGTGGATCGATCCGCTGGAGCTAGTTCTTGCCCCAGTCGGCGTAGACGAAGGTCCACACCGGGTCGATGGTGAAGTTCGTGATCGATGGGTTCGCCCACTTGTACTCGACGGGGAAGTACAGCGGCACCCAGGGGTAGTCCGCCAGGATCAGCTTCTGCGCCTGCTGGTACATCGGCATGGCCTGGGCGACCGGCAGACCCTGCGCGTCGTTCATGAGCTTGTCGACGGCGGGGTTCTGGTACTCGGAGAGGTTGAACGAGCCCTGCTTCACGTTGGCGGAGTTGAACAGCACGTCCAGGAAGTCGGACGGGTCGGGGTAGTCCTGGTACCAGCCGCTGAACCCGATGGCCGCCTTCTTGAGGGTGGTGATGGTGTTGATGTACTCCGCGTGCGGCAGCGCCTTGATGTTGAGCGTGATGCCGGCCTCGGCCATCTGCTGTTGCAGGGCCTGGGCGATCTGCGGTCCGGGCGGGTTCGACAGCGTGATGAAGTCCGCCTGGATGCCGTTCGGATGGCCCGCCTGGGTCAGGAGCTGCTTGGCCTTCTGGGGATCGTAGCTGGTCCCCTCCACCGAGCTGTCATAGCCGGGCATGGCCGGTGGCAGGATCTGCTGTGCGACCTGGCCGCGGCCGTTCATGAGCTGGACGATCCGCTTCTTGTCCACGGCGTAGTTGACCGCTTCACGAACCAGCTTGTTGTCGAAAGGCGCCACCTGCGTGTTCATGAACACGTAGTTGATGCCGACCTGGGTGAAGTGGTGGAGGTCGGCCTTGTACTTCGGGTTGTTGGCGACGGACAGGAACTGCGCCGACGGAATGTCGTCGCCGATGACGTCGATCTCACCGCGCTGCGCGCGCAGGAGCGCGACCTGCGGATCGAGGTTGAAGGTGAAGTCGATCTGGTCGACCTTGGCCGCCGTCGCGGGATCGAAGTAGCCGGGGTTCTTCACCAGCACCATGCTCTGGCCGGGGACCCACGACTTGAGCAGGAACTGCGCGCTGCCGACGACGTGGTGGGCATAGTCGCGCCCCCACTTCTCCACCGCCTTCTGCGGCTCGGCCGACGAGAAGGGGGTCGCCAGGATGTTCATGAAGGTGCGATCGGGTTTCACGAGCGTGAACGAGATGGTCAGGGGGTCGGGCGTCTTGATGCCGGCCACGTGATCCGTCTTCCCGTCGATGTAGTCCTTGGCGCCCACCAGGTTGCCGTACCAGCCTCCCATGCCCCCCTGAGGCGATTGGGTCTTCGGGTCCAGGATGCGTTCGATGGCGTAGCGGAACGCCCCGGAGTCCACGGCCTCGCCGTCGGAGAAGGTGATGCCCGGGTGGATGTGGAAGGTGTAGGTCTTGAGGTCCTGGCTGACCTGCGGCATCGACGTCGCAGCCCAGGGAACGAGGGTGGTGCCGTTCTGGTAGCTCAGCAGGGTGATGAACAGGGCGTGCTCGACGGGCCAGTTCTCGATGTCGTAGCCGATGGCGGGGTCGAGCGTGGCCATGTCCTCGGTGTAGGACACGTGGACGACCGACTGCGCCTGGGCGGCCAGGAACGCGGTCAGACCGATGGCGGCCAGGATCGTGGACAACGCTTTCACGGAACGGCGCAAGACACTTCCTCCTCGAGGGCTCGGCGGGGCGTGCCCGGGATGGGAACGGCCCCTGTGGGCTGACGCTCCGTTGCGGGAGCGCAACGTCGTACGGGTGTGACGGCCGAAGGCTCGGCTCGCCCGCTTGCGCTCACTCACCTCCCCTCGTGAACGAGATGCGGGGGTCGACGAAGCTGTAGAGGATGTCGACGAAGCTGTTCGCGACCACGATGACGGCCGCCGTGAACAGCACCGTCCCCATGATCATCGGGATATCTACGTTGAGGATCGCCTGCCAGGCCAGCGTTCCGATGCCCGGCCAGCCGAACACTTGCTCGATGATGAGGACGCCCCCCATGAACACCCCGAGATCGAGCCCCGCCATCGTGATGATGGGACGGAGCGCGTTCCTGAAGGCATGCTTGTAGATCACGACCGCCTTGCGCAGGCCCTTGGCGTGCGCCGTGCGCACGTAGTCTTCGGACAGCACCTCCAGCATCGAGGCGCGGCTCATCCGTGTGTAGAATGCCGACCCCGTGACGCCCAGGGTCAGGGCCGGCAGGATCAGGGCGCTCACGCCTCCCGCGGCGCCTCCGAGCGGGAAGATCGGCACGACGTAGGCGAACACGTAGAGCAGGATGATGCCGAGCCAGAACGGGGGTACGGCCAGGGCGAGCAACACGAACACCATGGATCCGCCGTCGATGCTCGAGCCCCGGTAGACGGCGGCGGCCACGCCCAGCGTGACGCCGATGATCAGCTCCACGAGCAACCCTGCCAGCGCCAGCTCGGCCGTGTAGGGGAAGCGCCTGAGGATGGTCGGGAGCACCTTCTGCGAGGTCTTGTACGAGCGCCCGAAGTCGCCGTGCAGGGCTCGGCTCAGGTAGCGCCAGTACTGGACGTAGACCGGCTGGTCGAGTCCCAGTTCGTGGGCGATGCTGTCTACGACCGACGCCGGCGCGTTCGGACCCGCGATCATGCGGGCAGGGTTGGCGGGCATGAGGACGCCGATCGTGAAGGTGATCATGGAGGCCGCGACAAGTACCACTGCACTCCAGAGCAGGCGCCGGGCGAGGTACTCCAGCACGGTCAGCGCCCTCCCGTGTTCTTCGGATCGAGAGCGTCGCGTAGCCCGTCGCCGACGAGGTTGAAGCCGAGCACGGAGATCCCGAGGAAGATGCCCGGGAACACCACGAGCCACGGCATCACGGTCAGGTACTGCGCACCCTCGGCGATCATGTTGCCCCAGTCCGGGGTGGGTGGTTGCACGCCGATGCCCAGATAGGAGAGTGCCGCTGCGAACAGCACGGTCGTGGAGAAGTTGAGCGTGCCGTAGACGAGCGCCTGCCCAAGGATCTGGGGCAGCACGTGGCGTCGCACGATGCGCCCGCTCGGTGCCCCCAGGGCGCGGGCCGCCTCGATGTACTCCCGGTGCTTGACCGAGAGGACCTCGGCGCGGACGATGCGGGCGAGGTAGAACCACGACGAGAAGCCGATGACGACCACGACGACGGTGACGCCGGGCCTGAGGACGACGGCGAGGAAACCGGCCAGGAGCAGGACCGGGAAGCTGATCAGGATGTCGGTGATGCGCATCAGGATGGTGTCGACGACGCCACCGGCGTAGCCCGCCACGGTTCCGAAGATGAGCGCGATGACCAACGAGATGACGTTCGCGGTGATCGCGACGAACATCGAGGTACGCGTGCCGAACAGGATGCGGCTGTACAGATCCCTGCCGAGGTTGTCCGTGCCGAACCAGAACGACGGGCTCGGGGGCAGCGGTCCGCCCATCGCGGAGAGCCCGTCGGAGAACTGCGTATTGGGGTTGTGCGTGGCGAGGACGGGGGCCAGCAGGGCCACCAGCACGATGAGCAGGCTCAATGCCAACCCAGTCGTGCCCAATCGGTTCCGCCGGAAGCGACGCAATGCGGCTTGGCTGGGCGTGTCGATCTGGACGGCACCCGCCACGGGCTGCTGTTCCACTGAAGGCACGACGCTGGCGATGATATGCCATCGACGCCCGCCGGGTGACGTGTGTCCGAGCGCGGAGCGCATCCGGCATGCCTGGAGCGGCGGGGGGTTGTGGGTCGGTGGCGACTCCGGCAGCGGGTGGGGAACCGCGCGCCGCGTTGC
>CAZTTB010000176.1:0-1446 GCA_964616005.1 uncultured bacterium
TCGGCGGGCACACCCGGGAGCACGGCAAGTCGGCCGTCGAGCGCGCCTGCTACGCCGCCGACCGCACCGGCCACATGATCCTGCAGACGCTCTACCAGCAGTCGATCAAGGACAACGTCACCTTCTTCAACGAGTTCCACGTGCTGGACGTCCTGCTCGAGGACGGCGAGGCGCGCGGGGTGGTCGCTTACGAGCTGGCGACCGGCGAGTTGCACACCTTCCATGCGAAGTCCACGGTGATCGCCACGGGCGGTTTCGGACGCATGTTCCAGGTGACCTCCAACGCCCATGCCCTCACCGGCGACCTGACCAGCATCGTCTACCGGCGCGGCATCCCCATCGAGGACCCCGAGTTCTTCCAGTTCCACCCTACCGGCCTGTACCGCATCGGCGTGCTCCTCACCGAGGGCGCGCGCGGCGAGGGCGGGATCCTGCGCAACAGTGAAGGCGAGCGCTTCATGGAGCGCTACGCCCCCACCATCAAGGACCTGGCGCCGCGCGACATGGTGAGCCGCGCGATGTACCTGGAGGTGCGCGAGGGACGTGGCATGGGCCCCGACAAAGACCACCTCGTGCTCGACCTGACGCACATCGACGCGCACATCATCGAGGAGCGGCTCCCCGACATCACGGAGTTCGCGCGCATCTACCTGGGCGTCGATCCCATCAAGGAGCCCGTGCCGGTCAACCCCACGGCGCACTACGCCATGGGCGGCATCCCCACCACCATCGATACCAACGTGATCATCGACGGCGCCAACACCATCGTGCCCGGCCTCTACGCCGCCGGCGAGGTGGCCTGCGCCAGCCTGCACGGCGCCAATCGACTGGGCACCAACTCGCTGGGCGACCTGCTGGTATTCGGCCGGCGGGCGGGCGTCCACGCCGCGGCGTACGCGGCTTCCAACGGCTTCTCGGACCTCCCCAGGGATCCCGAGGAGCGTGCGCGGGCGGAGCTCGATGCGGCACGCGCCGGCTCCGGCAAGGAGAAGGCCGGCCCGCTGCGCAAGGAACTGCAACGCAGCATGATGGAGCAGGCGTCGGTCTTCCGCACCGCCGAGTCGTTGCAGGCGCAGGTCGACAAGGTCGCGGAGCTCAAGCAGCGCTACCGTGACGTCGGCGTCGAGGACACCGGCACCCAGTTCAACACCGAGCTGATGGAGGTGCTGGAGCTCGGCTTCCTGCTCGACAACGCCGAGCAGCTCACCAACGCGGCCCTGAACCGCACCGAGTCGCGCGGCGCCCACTCGCGTGAGGACTTCAAGGAGCGCGACGACGAGAACTGGCTCAAGCACACGCTGATCTACAAGGACGGCGACGGCGTGCGCATCGACTACAAGCCCGTGACGCTCGGCATCTACGAGCCGAAGCCCCGGGTGTACTAGGGGGCGCATGCATGGACGTCACGTTCCGAATCAAACGCTTCGATCCCGAGAAGGACGCCCG
>CAZTTB010000176.1:1546-3842 GCA_964616005.1 uncultured bacterium
TTCTTCGACGCCTACAAGGCGGTGCTCCCCTACTTCATCAACGACGATCCCGCCCCGGTCGCCGAGCGCTACCAGAGCGTGGAGGACCGCGAGCGCTTCGACGCCACCACCAAGTGCATCCTGTGCGCGGCCTGCACCACGAGCTGCCCGGTGTTCTGGACCAACGGGCGCTACCTGGGGCCGGCGGCCATCGTCAACGCCCACCGCTTCATCTTCGACTCGCGCGACCACGGTGCCGAGCAGCGGCTGCAGACGCTCAATCAGGCGAACGGCCTGTGGCGCTGCCGGACGGCCTACAACTGCACCGAGGCGTGTCCGCGCGGGATCCCGATCACGCAGGCCATCGAAGAGGTCAAGCGCGAGGTGCTGTGGCGGCGCAACTGACGCCGCGCCGCGCCACCGACCACGCAGCCTGAGGGTCTGCCGATCGGTCGATCGCGTCACGCCGTCGGGTGTCGCGGCGGGGAGACCCCCGCCGCGCGCCGGCGGCATGGGAGGCGTGGTCCATGAGCCTTGTGCTCGTCATCCTCGGCATCGTGCTCCTCTACTCCGGCGGCGAGGTCCTGGTGCGCTCGGCCAGCGCCCTGGCGGCGCGGCTCGGCGTGCGGCCCATGGTCATCGGTCTGACGGTGGTGGCGTTCGGGACCAGCGCTCCGGAGCTGGCGGCCAGCCTGACCGCGGCCCTGTCGGGCACACCGGAGATCGCGATCGGCAACGTGGTGGGCTCGAACATCGCCAACGTGGGGTTGATCCTCGGCCTCACCGCGATGGTCTACCCGCTGGTGACCGGCAGCCGGTTCGTGCGGCGCGAGGTGCCGCTGATGTTGCTGGTCACGGCGCTGCTGCTGCCGGTGCTGTGGGATGGGGCGGTGCTGCGCTGGGAGGGCGGGATCCTGCTGGCGCTCCTGGCGGGCTTCCTGTGGGTCATCACGCGCACGGGCTCGACGGTGCTGGAGGAGGGCCGGGATGCCCCGGCCCGCGGCCTGCCGGTGTGGCTGGGATTGCTCGGCACAGCGGCCGGCATCGCGCTGCTGACGTTCGGTGCCCGCGCCCTGGTGGGCGGGGCCGTACAGATCGCCACCAGCTTCGGCATCTCGCAGCGCGTGATCGGCCTCACCCTGGTGGCGGTGGGCACCAGCCTCCCCGAGCTCGCCAGCAGCATGGTGGCGGCCATGCGGCGCGAGACCGACATCATCCTCGGCAACATCGTGGGCTCCAACGTGTTCAATCTGCTGGCCGTGCTCGGCACCACCGCGCTGGTGCAGCCGATCCGCTTCGACGGTGCCGGCGCCACCGTCGACATCGCGGTGATGGCGCTGTTCAGCGTGGCGCTGCTGCCGCTCATGTGGCGCGGCAAACGGCTGGGGCGCGCGGCCGGGTTCTTCCTGCTGATCGGTTATGCGGTGTACATCGTCACGTTGGTGGCGTGAGCGCGACGGCCCCGTTCGCTCCCGGCGCGCGCGTCACGTCGGGACGTCGCTGCGCAGGAAGCGCTCGAAGTACGCCAGCGTCCGTCGCCAGGCGTCCTCCGAGGCGGCGGGATCGTAGCTTCGCGGGTTGCTGTCGTTGAAGAACGAGTGGCGCGCGCCCGCGTAGATCTCGATGTCGTGGTCGATGCCGGCGTCGTCGAGCGCCCGGTCGAGGCGCCGGCCCATGGGGGCCGTGAAGTCGTTACCGGGGTAGGAGCCGACCACCGGGCAGAGGCGCTCGACGGCGCTGAAGGGCCGCGGGTTCTGGGCGTAGAACGGCGCGATGGCCTTCAGGCGGTCGTCGCCGGCTGCCCAGGCGATGGCGAACGACCCGCCCAGGCAGAAGCCGACCGCACCGAGGTTCCCGGCCTCGACCTCGGGCCGAGCCGCGAGCCAGTCGAGCGTGCGGCGCAGGTCGCGGATGCCCTGGTGCTCCAGGGAGTTCAGCAGCAGACCGCCCATGAACCGCGCCATGCACAACGCGCGGTTGCGGCCGGCGAACAGGTCCACGGCCAGCGCCGCGTAGCCTTCGGCCGCGAAGCGGTCGGCCACCTGACGGATGGAATCGTTCAGGCCGAAGATCTCGTGGATGACCACCAGGGCCGGGTGGGGCCCGTCGCCCGCGGGCAGGGCCAGGTGGCCCGTCAGCGTCGCACCTTCGCCGGGTAGCGTGACGTCGATGGCGCGAGTCTGCATACGGATCCCTAGCCGACCTCGGCGATCGCCTCGATCTCGATGCCCACGTCCTTGGGAAGCCGCGCCACCTGGACGGCGCTGCGCGCCGGCGGCTCGGCCGAGAAGTAGCTGCCGTACACCTCGTTGACGGC
>CAZTTB010000177.1:0-3840 GCA_964616005.1 uncultured bacterium
CCGCTGCCGCCCGGCGTGATGGCGGCGCTCAGCAGGCCCAGCGCGTAGGCGCGCAGCGAGCGCGCGAACCCCACCGGTTGCCCCGTCAGACGGGTGAGCAGTGTCAGCCGCAAGGCGCCGAGGAGGTAGTTCAGGGCGGTCAGCCCGGCCCCGGCCAGCCATGCCCAGACGGGCACCTGCGCGACCGAGGTGACGCTCTCGCCGAGCCACCAGAACGTCGCCAGGACGCCCAGTACGCCCAGGATGACCGAGAGGGCGACGGCTCGTGCGATGGTGGGACCCCTTCCTGCGGCCGGGACGGCGCCCGGCGCGAGCGGCGCGGCCCCGGCCGGCAGGGCCTTCCCGGGCTGCGTCGCGCCGGCCACTCTACCAAGCGGGCATCGGCCGCGCCGTCGCCGACGTCAGCTCTGCACGCAGTTCTTGCCGTTGCGCTTGGCGCGGTAGAGCATGGCGTCGGCGCGGGCCAGCAGGGTGGAGCCGTCCTCTTGCGGTCGCAGGCTCGCCACGCCCAGGCTGACGGTGAGCCGGATGCTGTGGTGCAGGCCGTCCCAGCTCTCCGACTCGACCACCCCGCGCAGCTTCTCGGCCACCTCGACCGCGCCCGCGATGCCGGTGTCGGGCATCACCACCGCGAACTCCTCGCCGCCGAAGCGCGCGCACAGGTCGACGTCGCGGAGCTGCGAGCCCATCAGGTGCGCCAGGTGCTTGAGCACCTCGTCGCCGACGGTGTGCGAGAAGCGGTCGTTGACCTCCTTGAAGTTGTCGATGTCGAGCATCAGCAGCGACAGCGGGACGCCACTGCGGCGGCTGCGCGCCAGCTCCGTCTCCAGGCGGGTGTCGAGGGCGCGCCGGTTGTGCAGGCCGGTGAGCCCATCGAGGTTGCTGAGCCGCTCCAGCTCGGCCGCCTGCCGCTCGAGCTGGCGATTGAGCTCGCGCAGCTCACGGTAGGCGCGCGCCAGCTCGACGTTGGTGAGGCGGTCGATCTCGCGGTCCTTGCGCAGCCGCTCCACGTCGTACTGCAGCACCAGTACCTCGGTGCGCACGTCCGAGACCTCGCGCATGACCTGCTCGCGGTGCCGGTGGTAGGCCTCGTAGTGGTCGAGTGCGGCCTCGGCGTCGCCGGTCTCGCGCAGTGCGCGCGCCAGGCCGTGGTGGGCGCGGTAGACGTCGACCGCAGAGCCGAGTTCCACGGCCGTGTCCAGCGCGGAGCGCAGCGCGCGCAGGGCGCGGTCGGGCCTGTCGCGGGCCAGCTCCGCCTCGCCGGCGCCGATCAGCGCCTGGCAGCGCGAGCGCTTCTGGACGCCCGGCCCGACGAGCTCGTCGAGGCAGCGTTGGAAGGCGGCCAGGGCGGCCTCGGCCTGGCCCTGCTCGAGATACATGTCGCCCAGGCTCAGCAGGTTGAGGCTGGTGCCGTAGGCGTCGGAGACGTCGATGCCGCGCCGGAAGTACCGTTCGGCTGCGACGTAGTCGCGCTTGCGCTGCATCGCCAGGCCGATGGCGCGCAGCGCCGTCGAGCGCTCGCGCTGGCGCTCGGGGGCGTCGCCGATGACTTCCAGGGCGCGCTCGGAGTACTCCAGGGCACGGTCGATGTGGCCGAGGTTGAGGTAGGTCTCGGCGACGCCGTTCAGGGGGCTGGCGGTGAGCTCCGGGGCGATCGGCTCGAGCACGGCCAGGGCGTGGGTGTGGTGCTCGAGCGCCTGCTGGTAGAGGCCCACCTTGTCGTAGCCCCAGCCCAGCCCGTGGCGGGCCAGCGCCTCGCCGACGGCGTCGCCCAGGGCGTGCCGCAGGTAGGCCTCGAGGTTGGCGTACAGCAGCGAGGCCGGGAAGTCGCCGAGGCGGAAGTTCGAGATCGCCAGGGCGGTGGCGGCCTCCGCCAGCGCCCCGCGGGCGCGGCGCGGCAGCGCCTCCAGCGCCTCGCCCCAGTGCGCCGCGTCGTGCCCGGGGTCGATGTGGGCGGCCTGCAGCGCCTCCAGGGCGTAACTGCGGGCCAGGTCGTACTCGGTGTCGCGGAAGCTGGCGTGGGCCAGCAGGGCACGGCTGATCAGTCGGCCGTTGCGGTCGTGGAGGAACTCCGAGAGATCGGCAGCCTGCTCGGCCAGTGCCCGGAAGTGCCGGTTGTCGCCGTCGACGGCGGCCCATGCCGCCGCCAGCGTCGCCTCCAGGCGGCGCTCGTCGTCCGGTATCGCGAGCAGCGCATCCAGGTCGGACGGCGGCACGATATCGCCCATGGACAGCTCGTTCCCCTCCGCGCGGCCCCCCAGCGCCCCGTCAGGCCTCCATTATGCAAGAGGGGACGGGGGCAGTCTGTGTACCTCGGCGGGGGGAGGGCCGGGTCGGGCGCGGGAGGGCCGGCCGGGATTCAGCGTCGCAGCAGCGTGAAGGCGATGTCCGGGCCGTGCTCGAGCCCGTAGGCGAGGTGTACCCACAAGCGGGCGAGGTGCTCGAGCTGCTCGGCCGCGCCCAGAGCGCCGCAGTCGACGACGTCGAAGCCCAGGTCCCGCGCCAGGCCGGCGGCGCGCCCCTTGGCGCCCGGATCGTCGCCGGCCAGGAACAGGCTGGCGGCGTGGCCGGCGAAGTGCGGGTCCTCCATGCCGGTGGTGCCGATGCAGTTGAAGGCCTTCACGACGTGGGTGCCGGGCAGCGCGCGGGCCAGCAGCTCCGCCGTCGAGGTCGTACCCTGTGGGCGCTCCTGGATGGCGTTGGTGGCGTCGAGCAGCACCTTGCCGCGCAGGTCGCCGAGGCCCAGGAGGTAGTCGCGTGCCACCCGCCAGGGCGTGGCGAGCAGCAGCGTGTCCGCCTGCGCGGCCGCCTGGGCGGGCAGCAGCGCGCGGGCGCCGGGGCCGGTGAGCTCCACCAGCTCGCGCACGCTCGCCGAATCGGGGGTGCGGCTGCCGTAGACGATGGTGTGGCCGGCGCGGGCCCAGGCGGGCCCCAGGGTGGAGCCGACGTTGCCGGTGCCGAGGATGGCGATGTCCATGCTTCCTCCACGTGGGTCGCGCTTCTGCGGATCGGAGCCGCCGCGTCGTCGACGGTCCGTTCCCCGTGCTGCGCTTCGGCCCGAGGATACGTCCGGGAGGCCGGGCGCCGGGGTCGCGCAGGGTGCGGGAGGGGGCGGCGCTCCTGTCGCGCGCGAGCCCGGCAGCGGCCGCCGCCGGACCTACCCTGGAGCCATGTCCGTGAACACCCTGTGGCCCGACGATTTCGTATGGCGCGGCCCGGTCCCGGCGCCCGAGCGGTGGGACAAGCCCGGGCTGGTGATGCTGTTCAACCTGGAGTGCCCAGGCTGCATCTCGCGCGGCGTGCCGTTCCTCAAGCGCCTGGCGGCCGAGCACGGCGACCGCCTGCAACTGGTGATGGTCCACACCGCCTACGGCCACCGGGCGTATCCACGCGACGAGGTGGTACCTACCCTGACGCACTTCGCGGAGAGCTTCGCGCGCCTGGAGATCCCGGTGGCGCTGGACGTCGACGGCAGCCTGGCCGAGGCCTGGGGCGCCGAGGGCACCCCGCACTGGCTGGTGTTCGACCGCCACGGCGAGCAGGTGCGCAGCATCTACGGCTCGCAGGAGAACGCCCAGACGCGTCTGGGCTACCTGCTCGACGAGCTGCTGGCCGAGGGCGACGGCGTGCCCGGGTAGTCCCGGCGAAGCTCGGGCGACACACCGATGTCGGGTGGCACGTGGTCCCCGAGGGGGGTGCTGCGATCCCCTTGGGGTGACGGTCGCTCCCATGGACGTTCTCGCCCGCCGGCCGGTGCCTGGCGGGTCGAGAAATCCCGTCAGCGCCGGCCGCGCCACCACGACAGCAGGAACACCCCGGCGCCGATGAGCACCGCCGGCA
>CAZTTB010000178.1:0-3836 GCA_964616005.1 uncultured bacterium
ATCGGCTACCTGGCCGACAAGGTCAGCCTGCGTTACTTCGTGATCCTGGCGCCGGCGGTGACCGCCACCTTCATCACCCTGCTGGGTCGCGCCCCGAGCTACCTGGCGATCGTGTTCCTGCTGCTCGCCGCAGGCGTCAGCGTGGCCTCCTTCCACGCGCCGGCGCCGCCGATGGTGGCGAGCGTGGCCGGCCGCCGCGTGGGCACCGGCATGAGCCTGTTCATGGCCGGGGGCGAGCTGGGCCGCTCGCTGGGGCCGCTGTTGGCGGTCGCCGGGGTGGGCTGGTTCGGGCTCGAGGGGCTGTGGCGGCTGGCCTTCATCGGCTGGGCCGTGAGCGGGATCCTCTACCTCAGGCTGCGCAACGTGTCCGCCCACAACGCCGCCCGCCGCGCCGGCTTCCTGCCCTGGAGCACCGCCCGCCGCGTGTTCCCGGCCATCGGGCTGCTGATCGCCACGCGGGTGATGCTGCTGGTGGCCGCCACCATCTACCTGCCGCTGTTCATGAAGAACGTGCTCGGGACCGGCTTGTGGCTGGCGGGCGCCTCGCTGACCATCCTGGAGGCGGCCGGGGTGGTGGGCGCCCTCTCGGCCGGCACCGTCTCCGACCGGCTGGGGCGCGGCAGCGTGCTGCTCACCCTGGCCGTGGCTGCGCCGGTGGTGATGGTCGCCTTCCTCTACGCCCCGGCGACGCTCGCCTTCCCGTTGCTGGTGCTGCTGGGCCTGGCCGCGGTGAGCGCCACGCCGGTGCTGCTGGCGACGGTTCAGGAAGCCTTCCCGGACAACCGCGCGCTCGCCAACGGCACCTTCCTGGCGATGAACTTCCTGGTGCGGGCGGCCGGCATCTACATCATCGGGCTGATCGCGGATGGCGCCGGCTTGCAGCGCGCCTTCCTGGTGGCGGCGCTGGTCGCCTTCCTGGGCATCCCCGCGGTTCCGCTGCTGTACCGCCGGCGGCAGGCGGCCTGAGGAAGGCCGGGGACCGCAGGCCAGGGGGGATGCGGTCCTCGGCAAGAACGTGGGAAACCCTCACGAGCATCCCGGATCGGGTCCGGCGTCAGTCACTGGCGCTCAGGGCTGGGTGGCCTTCTGCCACTCGCCGAGCAGGCCGTCGCCCGTCGTCTGGCCAGGCGAGCCGTCGCCGCGGAAGTAGTAGAGCGCCTTGCCGTTCAAGGTCAGCTGCATGGAGCCGTCGGGGCGGGCGAAGACGCCGACGGTGCCCTTGACGTCCTTGGCCACCGTGGGCATGTTGCCGTGCGCCGGGTCGTAGCCGCCGACCAGCGGCGGCCAGTTGAGGGCGCACTTGCCGGTGCAGGCGGTGCCGCCCTGCGGGTCCTTGCCGAAGGTGTAGAGGGTCATGCCGGTCGGGCCGACGAGCAGCGTGCCTCCCGCGGTGGCGAGCGTCTGGATGGCGGGCTCGACGTTGGCTACCCACCAGACATCGTGCGAGCCCTGTCCGGCGGTGTCGCCGGGCTTCTGGTCGGCCTTGAAGGTGTACAGCGGCTTGCCGTTGTAGGCCACCTGCTTGCTGCCGTCGTCGCGGGTGATGACGCTGAACGAGCCGGGCACGTTGAGCGGCGTCGCCGCGGCGGTGTCCGCCGCCAGCGGTGGCCAGGCCTGTGCGCACCCGCCGGTGCAGGCGCTCTTGCCGGCGCTGTCGTTGGAGAAGGTGTAGAGCGTCATGCCCGCACCGTCGGTGAGGTAGTACCCGAGGCTGGCGTCGTAACGAACCTGCACGGTGGGCGTCATGGCCTGCGCCAGCGCGGCGCCGCCGAGGAGAGCAGCCACCAGCACGGCGAGGAGGGTGGCGGCGACCGGCGCCGTGGCGCGGGATCGCGGGATCGCGGGACCTGGGCTTGCCTGGGAACGGAACTCGGGCCGCTGACCAGCACGCATAGGTTGTACCTCCACCCGGCACTACGCGGGCCGGCCGAGGTTGGATGCATGGGGGCGGCACCGGCGCGCGGCCGGTTCCGCCGCGCGGTCGTGATGGCCGCGGGAGTGGCTTGGCTGTCCGGTCGTCGCTGGCGCGGGCCTGTGGCAGCGGGCCTGCCGACGCGGCCCGGCCCTCGCGGCCCGGCCCTCGCCGGGCTCAGCGCTCGTCGGCGCGCCGGTAGCTTCCCGCGAAGTGGCAGCTGTGGTTGCCGTCGCGCTGGCAGCGGACGCGCTCCGCCTCCATGCCGGTGGCGAGGCGCACCACCTTGGGCAGGAGGTCGCATACCGGCTCGAAGCGCTCGCCCGTGGCGCGGTAGACGCAGTTGTAGGCGTGGAACTCCCAGCCGCCCTCGGTGTTGGCGAGGCGGCCGAGCATGTCGCCGTAGTCGAGGCGCTGCATCAGGGCCAGGAGGCGCGCGCGCGGCGCGAGCCCCTCGAGCTCCCGGGCGGCCGAGCCGGCCAGCTGCGCCGCCACGTCATCGAGCAGCTCCAGCAGCGTCCCGCGCGCCTCGGCCCGCTCGAGCACGGCGTCGAGTAGCTCGGAGTAGCGCTTGGGGAAGGCGCCCTCGGCCGCGGCCGTGAGCTCGAAGAGGTGAGCGGGCCGGCCCAGGCGGCCGCGCCGGCTCCCCTCCTGCACGATGCCCTCGCTCCCCAGGCGGGCGAGATGGTGGCGGACGGCGTTGGCCGACAGCCCGGTCGAGACCGCCAGATCGCTCACGGTCGCGGGGCCGTGCACCTTCAGGTGCCGCAGGATGTCGTCGCGCCCCGACACGCGCTAGGGCGCCGCCGCGGCGCCGCGGCGGCGCCCGGCCGCTCGGGACGGAAGGGTGTGACGGTCGGCGTCGGCCATTGGCACTATTTATACCATTCTCTTTGTGGTAATGGTGGTTTAGCCTCGGGGTGAGGAGGAACGCACATGACCATCAACGAGAGCGCAACCGACCGGGTGATCCGCGTCATCGTCGGGCTGGTGCTGCTGGCCGCCTGGGTCTTCGGCTGGCTCGGCGGCGCCTTGGCGGTCGTCCTGGGCCTCGTCGGGGCGATCCTGGTGCTCACCGGCGCCGCCGGCTTCTGCCCGCTCTACCGCCTGGTGGGCGCCTCGACGGCGCCGCGCAAGCGGGCCTGAGCGTCGCGGCGCGGGCGACGGGCCGCCCCGCGCGGGCGCTGCGGCCGGCCGGGCCCGGCGGAAGCGCCGTGCGCCCCGCACGGACCCGACGCCGGCTACGCCGGGAGCCTGTGGAAGCGCTCGAACGCCGAGCGCGTCAGCGCCTCGCGGTGGTCGGGGTGGGCGACGTTGATGAGCGCCCGCGCGCGCTGCCGCAGGCTCTTGCCGTAGAGGTCGGCGGTGCCGTACTCGGTGACCACGTAGTGCACGTGCGCACGGGTGGTGACCACCCCCGCGCCCGGCTTGAGGAAGGGGACGATGCGGCTGTCGCCGGATGAGGTGGTGGACGGCAGCGCGATGATCGGCTTGCCCCCGTCGGAGAGGCTGGCGCCGCGGATGAAGTCCATCTGCCCGCCGACCCCGGAGTACTGCCGCGTGCCGATCGAGTCGGCGCACACCTGGCCCGTGAGGTCGACCTCCACCGCGCTGTTGATGGCGGTGGTCCGGGGGTTGCGGCGGATGACGGCGGTGTCGTTGACGTAGGCGGCATCGAGGAGCGCCACCAGGGGGTTGTCGGCGACGAAGTCGTAGAGCCGGCGGGTGCCCATCACGAAGCTCGCGACCACCTTGCCGGGGTGGGTGAGCTTGCGCGTGCCGGTGATGATGCCCTTCTCGATCAGGTCGATGGCGCCGTCGGAGAACATCTCCGTGTGGATGCCCAGGTCCCGGTGGTCGTGCAGCGCCGCCAGCACCGCGTCGGGGATGGCGCCGATGCCCATCTGCAGGGTGGCGCCGTCCT
>CAZTTB010000179.1:0-3814 GCA_964616005.1 uncultured bacterium
CGCTACGCCACCGACGCCGGCATCAACATCTGGGCGCAGTCGAGCGAGGCGGGCTGACCTCTGCCGCCGGCTGGGGCCCCCACGGGGCAGGCGCGTCGCGGCGTTGCGCCACCCCCGCCACGAACGCGCCTGGCAGCCGTCCTCGGCTGCCAGGCGCTCGACGTGGGCGCGCCGTAAGGCGTCCCGTGCTACTTCTCGGCGGAGAGCGCAAAGCCGCGCATGAACTGCTCTTGCAGCAGCATGAACACGATCAGCGGTGGGATGAGCGCCAGGATGGCACCGGCCATCACCAAGCCCCAATGCACCGCCTGCCCGGTACTGATGATCTGGTTGAGGCCGACCTGGATGACCTGCCTGTCGGGGCGCCGGATAATCACCAACGGCCACAGGTACTGGTTCCACACGTAGACGAACTGGATGACGGCGAGCGCGCCGATGGTGTTGGTGCTCATCGGCACCAGGATGCTCAGCAGGAAGCGAAGCGGACCGGCGCCGTCGATCTTGGCGGCATCCGCTAGGCTCACCGGGATCGACATGAAGTGCTGGTGGAACAAGAACACCCCGGTTGCGGACGCCATGAACGGCACGATGATGGCCCAATACGAGTCCGACCAGTTGAACCCGTAGGGGGTGGGCGCCAGCGGGTGAAGGATCCACGAGAACAGCGCCGCCCAGGTGGGTGGCGGATGTTTCGACACCAGATCGAACAGCCCCACGATGAGTACCTGCGTGGGCATCATCAGCGTGAGCAGGATGAAGCCGAACACGATGGGCTTGAACGGGACCCGGAAGTAGACCAGCGCCATCCCCGCCATCAGCGACAGGATCGTCTTGCCCAGCGTCACGGCGAAGGCGATGATCAGCGAGTTGCGCATGTAGATGCCGAGATCGGCGGTCACCCAGGCGGTCTTGACGTTGTTCCACAGCTCGCCGCCGGGGACCATGCTCGGCGACAGCACCTGCGCCGTGGTCTGTGTCGCCTTGATGAGAGCGAACACGATCGGCCCGGTGACGACCAGGCAGCTCAGGATCAGCAGGATGTGGATGAGCCAGCGGGTCCGCGGACGCCGTCCGCTGCCCGCGGAGGCCCCGGCGCTCACTGTGCGAGCCGCCATCTCAGCCCCCTCCGTAGTGAACGTTGCGCCCGCCGTAGCGGAACTGCAACACGGTGATGACGGCCACCAGCAGCAGCAGGATCACACCCTGCGCACCGGCGAAGCCGAGGCTGCCGTTGCCGCCGAAGCCGTCCTGGTACAGGCGGTAGATCATGGTCGTCGTCAGACCCGCGTTGTCCAGATTCAGCGCGCTCGGACCCACGGGGCCGCCCTTCGTGAGGATGTCGATGAGGCCGAAGACCTCGAAGAAGGCGTAGGCCAGGTTGGTGAACACCAGGAAGAAGGTCATCGGCGACAGCAGCGGCAGCGTCACCGCACGGAAGCGCTGCCAGGCGTTGGCGCCGTCGATGGCGGCCGCCTCCGACAGCTCCCCCGGGATGTTCTGCAACGCCGCCAGATAGAAGACGACGTTGTAGCCGAGTTCTTTCCAGATCGCCGCCCCGACCACCAGTCCGAACGCCAGCAGGGGGTTGTCCAGCCAACGCGGAGCGATGCCGAACAGGCGCGACAGGATCTGGTTGACCTCCCCTACCTGCGGGTTGAACAGGAACGAGAAGATGGTGCCGGCGATGGCGGGCGACAACGCGAACGGCCAGATCAGCAGCAGGCGGTAGAAACGCGAGCCCGTCACCTTCTGGTTGGCGAGCATCGCGAACGCCAGGCTGATGGCGAGCCCCAGGATCACCACCGAGGCGCTGAACACCATGCTCTGCAGCACGACCTGGCGATACCCGGGCGCCAGCAGGCCGGTGAAGAGCTGCCGGAAGTTCTCCAGGCCGATGAAACGGCGCGTCCCCAGGATCAGGTTGCTGCGGTACATGCTGAGGACGAACGACTGGACCGCGGGATAGTACAGGAAGATCACCAGGATGACAAGCGTGGGCAGCAGCAGCAGCCAGCCCGTCATCCGGCTCTTAAATACGGGGGTTCCCTCGTTCATGCTGGGCTCCTGCGACGCCGCCGGGGTACGGGCCGGCGCCGCTCGTGGACGTCAGGGAGAGCCGGCGGCGGGTCTCCCCGCCGCCGGCTCGGAAGCCGTTACTGGAAGTTGCTGTTGTACTGCTGCAGTGCCTGGTTGGCCAGCTTCTCCGCCTGACCCATGGCGGAATCGACCGAGGCACCGTTGAGGACCTTCTGGATGGCCTCTTCGATGATGGTCCGCACCTGCGGGAAGGGGCCCATCAGGGCGCCGGCCGTGGCGGGCGAGGACTTGGTGTTCAGGAGCTGCTTGAACGCGACGGCGTAGTTGGGGTTGTCGCGGAACCAGCCTTCCTTGTCGAGCTGGTTGACCGAGCTGATGCGCACCGGGAAGTAGCCGGTGAGCTTGTGCCAGCTGATCATGTTCTGGGTGTTGGTCATGAACAGCGCGAAGTTGCGGGCGGCCTGCTGCACGTCCTGCGGCACGCCCTTGGCGATCCACAGCGAAGCGCCGCCGATGACGACGCCCTCACGGGGCGCGTTGTCGGCGATGGGCAGCTCGGCGGTAGTGGCGCCCCAGCCGCCGTCCTTGCCGGCCTTGGTGATGGCGTTCACCTCGGAGGTCGAGTCGATGTGGAACATGGCCTGGCCCTGCGTGAAGATGGCCTCGCTGCCGTTCCAGTCCTCGAGCTTGCCGGTGTAGGTGTAGTAGCCCTTGTCGTTGAGTTCCTTGATCCAGTTGACGATGTTCAGCGCCGGCTGGCTCGTCAGCAGCACCTGGGTCGCGCGGCCGCCGCGGCCGTTGTCGTTGTTGACCAGGGGCGCGTTCTGCTCGGCCATCCACTGCTCGAAGAACCAGCTGTGCAGCGCGAAGGTGATGCAGCTGTCCTTGGTGTCACCGGCGGCGCGCAGCGCGGCGCAGTCGTTGAGCACGTCGGTGTAGGTCTTGGGCGGATTGTTGGGGTCGAGGCCCGCCTTCGTCATCAAGGCGTTGTTGACGAACATCACGGCGTTCGAGGAGTTGAACGGGATGGAGTTCACCGTGCCGTCGATGGTGTAGTAGTCGAGCACCGGCTTGATGTAGTCGCTGGTGTCGAAGCTGCCGGGGATCTGGCCGACCGGGATGAACAACCCCGAGTCCTTGGCCTGCTGGCTGCCGACCTCGAAGAGCTGCACCAGCGCCGGCGGGTTGCCCTGGCGGGCGCCCAGCACGGCGGCGTTGAGGACCTCGCGGTAGGACGCCTTGGGCGTGACCACGATCTCGTAGTTCGGGTTCTGCTTGTTCCACTCGGCTGCGCGGTCCTTGATCCACTGCAACCGCTCCGTGCTGAACGCTTCGAAGAAATCGATCTTCGTCTGCGCCAGCGCGGTGCTGCCGAGCAGGGCAAGCAACGAGAACAGGATGACGATACGCTTCATGGTTCCCCTTTCCCTTCATGTGAAGCCGGCGTCAACGTAGCACCCCTCCGTCATGGCTTCGTCTGACGGCAACGTGTTACGCGCCGACCTGCTTCCTCCGGCGATGCCGCTTCCTACGGCGGCCGAAGTCGACCGGTATGGATGGGACCCCGAGCCCTCATCGAAGGCTCCCCGGGAGACACCTCACGTGCTTCCGTTCCGCCCATCCGCTGGTCGCGTGTCCAGGTCTCAAGTCTACCCTGTCGCGTCTGGAGCGTCCATGGTCGTTCCGCCACCGGTTGCGTGGCGTGCCCACCGCGCCGTCACCGGAGGACGTGCAGGAGGTCGGGCAGGAAGTTGACGAACCAGGGCACGTAGGTGAC
>CAZTTB010000180.1:0-3712 GCA_964616005.1 uncultured bacterium
GGAACTCGTTGAAGAAGGTGACGTTGTCCTTGATCGACTGCTGGTACAGCGTCTGCAGGATCATGTGGCCGGTGCGGTCCGCCGCGTAGCAGGCGCGCTCGACGGCCGACTTGCCGTGCTCCCGGGTGTGCCCGCCGAACTTGCGCTGGGCGATCTTGCCTTCGGGGGTGCGGCTGAACGGCAGCCCCATGTGCTCCATCTCGTAGACGGACTCGATGACCTCCTCGGCGAAGGTCGTAGCCACGTCCTGGTCGGTGAGGTAATCCCCGCCCTTGACCGTGTCGTAGGCGTGCCACTCGGGGCTGTCGTCGCTGATGTTGCCCAGCGCGGCGCCCACGCCACCCTGCGCCGCTCCGGTGTGGGACCGCGTCGGATACAGCTTGGAGATGACCGCCACGGAGACGTTGGGGTTCTGGGCGGCGTAGCGCGCCGCCATGAGCCCGGCTCCGCCGGCGCCCACGACGATCACGTCGTACCTATGAGCTCGTTTCATGCCGTTGTGCAGCCCTCCTAGCCGCCGTGACCCGCTGCGTTGATGGCGTCGCCCATCTGCTGGTAGCTGAAGGCCCACAGCGCCATCACGCCGATCACGAACAGCGCGCCCGCCACGGTGAACACCACGGCCTTGAGCCAGAACCGGGTGGATGGACGCTTGAAGTAGTCCTCGATGCTGTAGCGCAAGCCGTTGGTGCCGTGCAACATGGCGAGCCCCAGCAGGAACGACTCGTAGACCTTCACCCACGCCTTGGACAGCCGTTGCGCCACGTAGGCGTAGTCGACGGTCGCGACGTTGATCTGGATGTTGTTGAAGAACAGGTGCGCGAACACCAGGAAGATCAGCAGGAACCCGCTGATCCGCATGAACACCCACCACGCCAGCTCACGGTTGGTGTTGTACGTGGCGCGCGCTTGCTGGAGGGTCCTGGGCCGGGCCGCCATCAGGCTTTCCCTGCCAGGATCTCCGGTACGACCTTGATCAGGATGGGGATGCCGATCACCGTCGTCAACGTCAGCACCCCGTACCACAGGCTGCGCTGATAACGGATGCCCCACGAGGTGAAGTCGATGAGGATGATGCGCAGCCCGTTGAGGCCGTGGTACACCACGGCCGCCATCACCAGGATCAGGCCGATGCGGAACGGCCACTGGTGATAGAACGCCAGGAACACGTTGAACGGACCCTTGGGACCGTACATCACCAAGCCGACATCGAAGACGTGCAGAAGCAGGTACAGCGCCAGGGCTACACCGGTGATCCGGTGGAGCACGAAGGCCCACTGACCCTCTCTTCCTCGATACATGAAAAACCTCCTGGGGCCGAGCGGACGCTCACAACCATGTCCACGGGATTGTATCACCGGTCGCAACCGATTCCCTGCGCGATTCCCGGCGCCCCCGACACTGAAACCGCGCGGGCGTGCGACCGCGGCATGCGGGGGTCCGCCGCGAAGCGACCGCGACCGCCGAGGCTTGCTACCGTCAGGGCGATGCCTGAGCCCGCCCGACCCTCCCCCCGCGCGGCCCGGCGTCGGCGGCCGGGGCGCGGTGCCGTCGGTCGCCTCGCAGGGGCCCTGGCAGCGCACGCGCTGCCGCTCCTGATCGCCCTGTTGGCGTTCACGCCCGCCCGCGCGGCGGACGCGGCGACGCTGTGGGTGAGTCCGACGGCGGGCGGGGCCGCCACGCTGCAGGGAGACGGCGACGTCCTGCTGCACCTCGCAGGCGGCCAGGAGAAGGTGCTGGCCCACGCGGTGCGAGGCGACAGCCTGCGCCTGTGCGGCGGTCAGATCCTGGGCATCGACGCCGACGGGCACCTCCGGTCGCTGACCGGGCCGGGAGCCCGCGTGGGACCCGCGGTCAGCCTGCACAGCCGGCCGGCGTGCCTTCCCGGCGGCCGCGTGGCGGCGATCAGCTCCGACGCGCGAAGCATCCTGCTGCTCTCACCCGCCTTGACCACGATCGCGCGCCGGCCGCTCGATGCGCTCCCCGACGACGATCCGGTCCTGGTCGAGGGCGCCGTGGCGGTGCTGTCGCACCCGACCCAGCGCTACCGCCACGGCATCCTCGGCGACGAGATCGAGGCGGGTGCCGTGACGCTGCTACGGCAGGACGACCTGACCCCCATCGCGACCTACACCGTGGCGGCGCCGGCGGTCATCGAGCAGCGAAGGGTGGCGGCGTTCCCGGCCGCGGGCCCGTACGGCATGCTCCTCACCCGCTCGACGCCCGACGCCGGCGCGGGCGTCACGGCGATCGCGCTGGAGGGCGGGAAGCTCACCGAGGTCGCCAGCGCGCCCCCCATCGGGACCAAGAACCGGTGGCTGAACCTCTTCGCGGTCTCCGGACCGAACGCCTACGCCGTACGCACGCCGCACCTCGGCGGGCCCCTGGAGCGCTTCCGCATCGCCGGCGCCCGGTTGGAGGTGACCCGCTATGCGCTCGGCGTCACCAATCACCGGCTGGGCTCACGCAACCTGGACCTGGCGCTGCTGCTCCCCGCGCCGGAGCCGGGCGACGTGGACGTCCTGGCCCTGCCCAGCCCCGATCTGAGGCAGGTGCACGTGGTCGCCTGCACCGATGCGGGTTGCGTACCCGAACTGATGCTCTCGCTCGGTGCCCCGCTCAGCAGCAACCTCGCCGCCCGCTGGAGGGGAGCGGACCTCGTGCTCTACGCCGGCGAGGCCGACGGATCGCTGCAGAGTTTCGATCTGGACGCGTCGCTCTGGCAACCGCCCCGCGCTCGGTGAGCCGGCGACGGCCAACGCCGGCGGGGTGGGGTAAGCTCACGTCGTGCTGCTCGCTTTCGACCTCGACAAGACCCTCGTCACCGACGACTTCGTCCTACCCGACGCCATCGAGCGGGCGATCCGCGGCAGCCGCGAGCGCGGTCACCTGGTCACGGTCCTGACCGGTCGCCCGCTCTCCGCGGCCCGCCCGTACCTGGAGCAGCTCGACATCACGGGGCCGTTCAGCGTCAACCACGGCGGTCAGGTGATGGGCGAAGGGGGGCGCGAGCTGCGCCGGCGTCGCATCGCCGCGCAGCACGTCGACGGCCTCCTCGGCGGTTACCTCGCCGACGCCGAGGTCGAGTTCAGCTGCATCGTCGACGACGTCCTGTGGGTGCGCGACCCGGACGACGGCCGCTGGGAGTGGGCGCACACCCGGAGCCGGCGCGTCGATCGTTTCCGCCCCGGCATGGCGCTGGACGCCGACAAGCTGGTGTTCTACTCGCAGGCGCGCAGCGGCGAGCTCGACCGCGAGGTGGCATCGCGCCACCCCGACATGCTGCGCTACCTGTGGGGCGACGGCTTCCTCGAGGTGCTCCCCGCGCACGCGGACAAGGGCTCGGCGCTGGCGCTCATCGCGGAGCGCGCGGGCATCCCGCGCAGCGAGGTGGTCGCCTTCGGCGACGGACTGAACGACTTCACGATGGTCACCTGGGCCGGCCACGGCGTGGCTGTGGGCGACGCTCATCCCGATCTGGTCGCCGCCGCGGCGGAGCACATCGGCTCACCGGAGGACGGCGGCGTCGCCAGCTGGCTCGAGACCCACGTGCTCTGAAGCGCGGCCTCTGAAGCGCCGCAACCGACATGACGACGACGTCCCGCGCACGAGGTTCGTGCGCGGGACGTCGTCTCGGACCGCCGGCCGGCGCCTCATCCGATGGCGTCGAGGAACTCCTGGCGGGTGCGCGCGTCGGTCTTGAACACGCCGC
>CAZTTB010000181.1:0-3701 GCA_964616005.1 uncultured bacterium
GGTACGTCCCCCACGGGTACGTCCCCCACGGGCACCGCACCGAACGCGGCCGGCGCGAGCCGGGCCGGTGCGAACGGGAACAGCGCCAACGGGGCCGAGCCCAGCGGGACGCCCTCGTCCCGGCGTAGCGTGCCTGCCGGCGGCAGCACCCCGTCGGGCGGCAGAGGTCAGTGATGGGCCCGGACGAGCGGGAGGGCTCTCCCGGTCCCTCGGGCGAATCCGAGGAGGCGAACGCGGTCGTCGCTACCCGGGTCAACCCGCTGGTGGGGCTATCGGTCGCACGCTACGTGCTGGCGATCGGCATCTTCGTCGGCGTGGTGGTCTTCGGGCTGATCGAGACCAGCCGCCTGGGCGTGGACTTGCTCCCCTCCACCAACATCCCGGTGGTGATGGTGGCCACCAGTTACCCCGGTGCCTCGCCGGCGGTGGTCGATCAGCAGGTCACGCAGGTGGTGGAGTCCGCCGTGTCGACGGTGGGAGGCATCACCAGCATCAGCTCGAACAGCGGTACCGGCTCGAGCCGCGTGATCCTGCAGTTCGGCACCGACACCAACCAGGCCGCGATCGCCAACGCCGTCGCCGCCCAGGTCGCTGCGCTGCGCGGCCTTCCATCCGACGCCAACTCGCCGATCGTGCGGACGTTCGACCCCAACGCGCAGCCCATCCTGGAGCTCGGCCTGCAGGGCAACGGCGCCAACATGGACGACGTCTACGCCTATGCCAACAACATCCTGGTGCCGGCCATTCAACTCGTTCCAGGCGTCGCCAACGTCAACGTCTCGGGCGGCTCGAGCCGGACCTACCAGGTGCTGCTCGACCCCGCCAAGCTGAACTACTACGACCTCACCCCGCAGCAGGTGAGTCAGGCCATCGGCGCGTCGATCGTCAACCAGCCGATCGGCTCGATCACGCGCAACAACGACGTCCTGACCTTCTCCACCAATACCCAGCCCAGTGGCGTGCAGGACATCGCCACCATGGTGGTCGACAACAGCCGTAACGTCCGCGTGCAGGATCTGGGCCGCGTGCAGCAGGCCTCCATCGCCAACTCCTACACACGCGTCAACGGCAAGCCCGCGGTGCTCCTGTCCGTTCAACAGGCGTCGGGCAGCAACGCGGTGGCCGTGGCCAACGGGGTGCGCGCCTATCTGAAGCACACGGTGCTGCCCACCGGCTACACCATCACCGTCAGCAACGACACGACCGGCCCCATCGTGGCGTCGGTGCACTCCACCTTCCATGAGCTGTGGATCACCGCCATCGTGGTGGCGATCATCGTGCTGCTCTTCCTGGGGCGCCTCAACACCGCGTTCACGGTGATCCTGGCCATCCCCATCGCGCTCTCGGCCGCGCCGGTGCTCTACGGGCTGCTCGGCTTCACCTTCAACGAGGTGTCGTTGCTCGCGCTCATCGTGGCGATCGGCATCGTGGTCGACGACTCCATCGTCGTGGCCGAGAACGTCGAGCGTTATCGGGCGATGGGAATGGACCGCCGCACCGCCGTGCTGCGAGGCGCCAGCGAGGTGTTCGGCGCCGTCACCGCGGCGTCGCTGTCGATCCTGGCGGTCCTCATCCCGGTGAGCTTCATGGGCGGCTTCGCGGGCGCCTACCTGCGTCAGTTCGGGCTGGGGCTGGCGGCCGCGGTGTTCCTGTCCTGGCTCGAAGCGCTGCTGTTCCTGACCGTTCGCATGGCCTACATCGGCGACGCGCCGGCGCGAGGCTGGCGCGACGCGGGCCGCAGCCTGTTCGCGGTCGGTGACGCCGTTCGCTGGGGCTGGCGCTCCTGGCGGCGATCGTTCGGCCTGCTCGGGGCCGCCGCCGTCGGCTACGCCCTGTGGCACTGGGTCACTCCCGTGGCGCTGGTCGCGCTGATCCTCTACCCGCCGGCGCTCATGGTCCTCGCCTACCTGGTCCGGATCGTCTTCACGGTGCTGGAAGCGCTCACCACCATGCTGCACGGTTGGACCGAGGCCGGGCTGCGCCGGACGCGCGACGCGTACGCCGCGCTGCTCTCCCGCATGCTTCCCTTCAGCCTCTGGGTCCTGCTGGGGGCAGGCGCCTTCCTGGCGCTCACGGTGTTCGTGGTGGGCCCCAGGGTGTCGCTCGACTTCGTGCCCCAGACCGACTCCGGCCTCATGCAGATCGGTGCCCGCCTGCCTTCAGGGACGACGCTGGCAGCCGCCAACCAGGTGGCCGCCAACGTGGAACGCTACCTGCTGACCCAGAAGGCGGTGCGCACGGTCCAGACGAGCGTGAGCAGCAACGATGTCAACGTGCAGGCCCAGCTCGTGCCCGTCACGCAGCGGCCCAGCATCTACGCGCTCGGCGCCGAGTACCAGGGAGCGCTGCAGAGCGCGGCCAGCGCCGTTCCCGGGGCGCGGTTGTTCGTGCGCACCGGCGGCGGCTTCCGCGGGCAGGGCTCGGGGGTGTCGTTCAACCTGCTGTCCACCGACTACGCGCTCCTCAACCAGCGGCTGCAACGGGTCTCGAGCGTGCTGTCCGGGGACCCGGACGTGTTGAGCGTGGATATCGGCAACCAGCAGGCCTCGCCCGAGTCGGTGTTCGTGCCCAACCCCAACCTGCTCGCCGGCACCGGCATCACCGCCAGCAGCGTCGCGCAACTGCTGCGCACCTACACCGGCGGATCCACCGCCGGCAGCGTGCAGAGCGGCGGCGAGAGCGACAGCATCGTGGTCCAGCTCGATCCCAGCTACCTCCACGATGCGCAGTCGCTGCTGTCGCTGCCCATCTACTCGCCCTCGTTGCGGACCAACCTGCGGGTCAGCCAGCTCGGCGCCATCATCGAGAAGCAGGCGCCCATCAGCATCAGTCGCAGCAACCGTCTGTACAGCGCGAGCTTCTCGATCACGCCGAGCGCCGACGCTCCCAGCCCCATCGAGTTCCAGCGTCAGATCACCGAGCAGCTCACGCAGGCCGGCGTGCTCGACAGCCACGTCACCCTGGGGACGGGCGACCGGTTCGGTCGTGCGGCGCTGTCCCGGCAGCTCGGCACGCTGGGGCCGCAGGTGTTCGCACTGGCGCTGCTGCTGGCCTACCTGGTGATGGGGGCGCAGTTCAACTCCTTCCGCTACCCCATCTACCTGCTGCTGCCGGTGCCCCTGGCGGTAGCCGGGGCGGTGTGGTTCCTGGTGGTGCAGGGCCAGTCGCTCGACATCTTCAGCCTCATGGGGATGCTGCTGCTGATCGGCCTGTCGGCCAAGAACGCCATCCTCTACCTGGAGTTCGTGGTCGAGCGCATCGGCAAGATGCCCTTCAGACAGGCGATGGTCGAGTCCGCCAGGCTCCGCTTCCGGCCCATCGTGATGACCACGCTAACGGTCCTGGTCATCAGCTTCCCGTTGCTGCTGGGCAGGGGGGCGGGGTCGGAGTTCAACCACGGCATCGCGCTGGTGATGCTCGGTGGCATCCTGGTCTCTGCGCTGCTCACGTTCTTCGTGGTGCCGGCAGCGTTCTACCTGTTCGAGCGCGGCCGGGAGGAGGGGTCGGGCTCGACGGAGAGCGCCACGTAACGGGCCTCGAAGCGCGCCACCGGCTCCCCGGCCGCGAAGAGTGCACCCAGCACGGTGATGCGTGCTTTCCGCCGTCTCGCCAGCGTTCGCCGGAAGGTTGTCCAGGAAGTCTCGTCGCTCGCCTCGATGCGCGCCTCGAAGTCGCTCTCCACGGGCGCGTCGAAGTCGACG
>CAZTTB010000182.1:0-3692 GCA_964616005.1 uncultured bacterium
GTCAGCTCGCTCGACGTGCGCTACTTCCTACCGTCGCTGCTCACCGGCGAGCTGCCCCTGGCCGTGACCATGGACGGGGTACGAGGCTCGGTGGACGTGACCGCACTGACGCGGGCCGGACGCTCCGCGGGTTCGGCGGGGCTGCCCGTGACCCCGGTGCTTCAAGAGCTCACGGTGAGCGACGCCTCGTTGACCGTCCAACAGGTTCCCTATACCCTCCCGAGCGGCGCCGTGAGCAACATCCGCATCCGGCAACGCGGCGACACCCTGGACGTGCAGGCCCACCTGCGAACCGCCGATGGCAGCGCGGACGGTCGCGGGGTGCTCGATCTGGCCGGAGGCAGCTTCGACGGCGAGGTCACCCGTGCCGACGTGACGCTGGCGCGGCACTGGTTCCCAGGCGCCGCTGGCGGCACCGTCTCCGGTCCGCTGCACGTGGGAAGCGACGGCATCCACGGCGACTTCACGCTCCGCGACGGGTCGCTCGACGCGATCGGCCTGAACCCCACGAACATCCACGGCGCGGTTCAGCTCCGCTACCCGCTCATCACCGCCAAGCTCCAAGGCACGGTGCTGGGCGGCGACGTGCAGGCCGAAGGGACGGTGAACATCGCCGCCCGCCACTGGGAGGCCCACGGCCAGGGAAGCCCACAACTGGCCGCCGCCGCGGCCTGGCTCGGCAGAGGGCAGTTCCCCGCGAGCGACCGGATCCCGCTGACGGGCAGCGCTTCCACCACGCTGGACGTGGCAGGTTGGACCGGGGTGCACGTGAGCGGGACCGCCCATGGGAACGGCGCTATCGCGGGTCTGCCGCTCGCCGGACTGGCCTCGGATTTCAGTTACGACACGCAGCGGGGCGTGACGGTACAGGCGACGGGAGCGGTGGCGCAGGGGCCCACCGTGGTCACGGTGGCGTCGGGACCCGCCGGCACCCGGATCGAGGCGAACGCGAAGCAGATGGCACCCCTCCCGGGGCAGCGCGTCGACGCTCAGCTCCAGGTCGAGCTCACCGCCAAGGGCGCCGGCGGCACCCTCCGACTCACCGATCACGCCTCCCTGCCGGATCGGCAGGCGGTCGTGTCCCTCGATGCGGGACTCAACGGTGACGGCTGGCAAGGCGTGGTGCAAGGGAGCGACGGTCTGGGCGGCCGCCTCGAAGGCGCGCTCGCCCTGGCGGCCGGAACCCTCAGCGGTGAGCTGCGCGTGCACTCGCTGACGCTGCCGGGCCTGACCTCCCCGATCGACGCCAGCTTGAGAGCCGACGGTCCGGTCACGGCCCTGCCGCTCACCCTGACCCTGGGCGTTGGGGCTCCCGTGACCGCAGGCCTCGCCGGCGAGACGCTCGAGGCCGATCTGAGCGGCCAGGTGCACGCCGTGCTGGAGGGCGCCCGCCTCCGCCAGATGCGGGCGGCGCTGGGTCCGCTCACGGCGTCCGGCGAGCTGCGTCTGGCGCCGTTGAGCGGAACGCTCGGTGTGGAGCTGGCACCGACGGCGCTGCGCGGCCCGGTCACGGCGCGGCTGTCACTGGCTGGGGGCACGATCGACATCGGCCCCAACGGCCTTCAGCCCCACGGTACGGTGGACGTCGGCACGGTCCTGGCGGGACCACTCAGGTACCGGCCGGGCCCGCTCGAGCTCGCAGCCGGTAGCGGCCCCGGCGCGAGCCTGGTAGCGACCTCCAAGGACGGCCACGTGATCGTCGAGGTCGGCGCCGGGGGGGCCCGGGCGACGCTCTCGCGAACGTCGTTCGTTCTCGCCGGTCTACCCGTCACCGCCGACGGCAGCGTCCGGCTTCCGTTCGGAACGGCCGGCACCGCAGGCACCGCCACGACCCGCTCGGCCGCCCCGCTGGCGGCACTCCGCCCCGACCTCACGCTTCACAACGGCGACGCCGCGCTGACGCTGAGGCCGAGCGACGGGAACCTCGCACTCGAACTCACCGCTCCGGCCGGGGGCCGGCTCGGTCCGTTCTCGCTGGCGCAGCCCCTGCACCTGACCGGCGAAGCCGATCTCGCGGCCGCGCACGCCGACCTGACCGGCGCGCTGGGGAGCGTTCCGCTGTCGGCCGCGGTCGCCTGGCCGGCGGGCGGGTTGCGCGCCCAGGCGAGCGCCGGCTCGCAACCCGGGCGACTCGACGCGATACTCACGGCACAGGGCTGGAGCCTCACGGGCTCGCTGCCGTTGGCGCCGGTCGGTTCGGCGCTGACGCTGCCCCTGACAGGTACGCTGCGCGCCGACCTGACGGCGCAACGCGACGCGGCGGGGGTCCGCTATCTTGGGACCGCCGACGTCCACGTCACCGCGCCGCTCACCGGCGAAGTGAGCCTGGCCGGCCACGGCGACCGCCTCGAGGCGTCGCTACGATCGAGCCTGGCGGGTACGCCCCTACGCGCAGACGGCACGCTGCTGCCCTCCCTCGCCCTCGTGGCACACGCCGGCAGCCTCGGCCCCATCGACGTCCGAGGTGGCCGGCTGACGGGCTCGGGAACGCTTCCGGCCCGTGCCCTGGCCGCAGGCGTCGATATGCCGGCGCTCCCATGGACCGTCGGAGGCTCACTATCGCCTCTCGCCATCGATCTCGTGCTCGGCGGCGGACACGTCCACCTGGCCGGCGGGCGACTCGCGGCCGACCTGCGGCTGCCGCTGCGGTACCGGGGCCAGCCGCTGCTCGCCGAGCTCGCCACCGCCGGCAGCGGCCCACTGGACGACGTCGCCGGCGCACCGCAGGTTCGCCTCGACGGCGGCCTGGGGGCGCTGCCGCTCGCGGCGCGGCTGCTGACGGCCGACGGCACCTCCCTGCTCGACGTGTCGGGCACGCCCGGGGCGCTGAAGCTCGCGGGAACGGTTCCGGCCGCCGTGGCTGCCGGTCCTCTCCCCGACGCCCTGACGCCCGCCGGCACCATCGCTCTGACCGGCGAGGCGAGCCTGACCGGCAGCTCGCGTTACCGGCTCGACGCACGCTGGCAGGCCGGGGCATCCACCGTCATCGCGACCCTCTCCGGCGGTGCCGGCGGCTACCGAGTCGACGCGCAGGGCGGCGGCTTCACGTTCCGGGCCTCGCCCGGGCAGGCGACCTTCACGGCGGACGCGGCCGACCTCGGCCCGCTCTTCGTGAGGTCGCCGCTCGACGCTGCGTTGAACGGCACGCTGCACCTCGAGGAGGGCCGTTGGAGCGGAGCCTTGCACGCCCGGTCCACCACGCCCGTTCCCCTCTCGGCGGACCTCACCGGTACGGACACGGGCCTCATGGCAGCGCTCCACGCCGCCTACGGCCCGGTGCAGGCCGACGTCTCGGGCGCCGTCCTCCCGGCTCCCCGGCTCCAGCTCGTGGCGCGGGCCTATGGGGCGGCGTTGCGACTGGAAGCGACCACGCGGGGGAGCTGGACCGACCTTCGCGTGGCCGGCACCCTGACGACGTCCGCCGTCGCCGCGGCGCCGTGGCTGGTCCTCCCCAGCCGACGGGTCTCGCTGGCCTGGGAACCGCTCACGGGCTCGCTGTCCGCAAGCGGCGACGGGCTCAGCCTCGGCGGCAGCATCACGGAGCTGCGCGGTTCGCTGACGCTCCCGCTGCGCGTAGCGGGGATCGACGAGACGCTGGCGGCGCATGTCGCCGGCTCCGCCTTGCGGCCTACGTTGAGCGGCAGCGTCACCGGGGCCGCCGTCCATGGGACCTTCTCGGCGGGCGTCGACAG
>CAZTTB010000183.1:0-3674 GCA_964616005.1 uncultured bacterium
GCCGTGCTCACGGCCAGCCCCTCCTCGCGCAGGTTGTCCGCCAGCACCGCGGCCAGCCCCGCCTCGTCCTCGACGATCAGCACCCGCGCGGCGTCCGTGCGCGTACCCGCAGCCGGACGCGGCGCCGCCGTCACGACGCCCCCTCGCGCCCGGCGGTCGCGCCGACCGCGTCACGCTCCAGCTCGGTCGCGACCACGCGCCGCGGCAGCACCACGGTGAAGCGCGAGCCTCGCTCGGCGTCGGGGTTGGCGCCGGAGCGCACCCAGCCGTTCATCGCCTCGGTGATGCTGCGCACCAGGTGCAGGCCCAGACCGACGCCCTCCGACTCGCGGGTCATCTCGTCGCCGGTCCGGTAGAAGCGTTCGAACACGCGTTCCTCCTCGCCCTCCTTGAGCCCCACGCCCTGGTCGTCCACGTGGACCTCGATCAGGTCGCCCCGGCGCTCGAGCTTCACGCGCACCGGCCGCTCCGCCCCGGGAGTGTACTTCACGGCGTTGTCGAGCAGGTTGTTCAGGACCACCGTGAAGGCGTCCGGGTCGATCGAGACGGGCAACGGCTCGGGGGCGTAGTCGACCTTGAGCAGGGCGCCGCGCGCCTCCAGGCCGGAGCGGGCGGCGCCGACGATGCCCTGGACGACGTGGTTGAGCTCCAGCGGGGCGAAGCCGGGGGCCTGCTCGGCGTGCTCCAGGCGGGCGCTCGCCAGCACCTGCTCGCTGGTGCGCTCGAGCCGGTCGAGCTCGGCCTCCATGCGCTCGAGGTACTCCTCCTGCTTGGCGGGCGGCAGGCTGCGCATCTGCACCGTCTGCACCAACAGCTTGAGGGTGCTGATGGGCGTCTTGAACTCGTGGGTGATGGCCGACAGGAAGTTCTGCTGGCGCCGTTTGAGCTCGCGCTCGCTGCGCAGCGTGGCGGCGATCAGCAGCAGCATCGACAGCACCACCAACGCGAAGGTCGGCCCCTCGAAGGCGAACATGCGCAGGTGACGATCCTGCGTCGCCAGGAAGCGCTGCCGGCTGGCGGGGTCGACCACGAAGCTTCCGCCCGGCAGGCTCCCCCGGTAGGCCAGGTGCGGGTAGCGGCTCAGGATGCGCTGCTGGAGCGTCGCCTCGGCGGCCGTGCCGCCGCCCGCCTGGGCCAGCACCTCGTTGGCGAGGCGGGCGTCGTTCTCCCAGGCGGCGAGCTGTGCCTGCGTCGCCTGGTGGATGGTGCGGAACTCGAAGACGATCCACCACGCCGCCTGCGTCAGCACGAACACCACGATGACGCCGAAGGCCACGCGGGTGGCCGTCCGGGAGCGGGCCCAGCGGCGCGAGCCGAGCGTGCGCGTGGATGCGTCGGGGCCGGGCATGGTCAGCCGTCACCCAGCGGGATGTTGTCTGAAGAAAGGCGATGCCCTGTCAAGAAATTCGCTCCGGGAACGCCGTCCCCATCACCGCAGCCAGCCCTTCTCCAGCGCCTCGATGCCGTGGTAGGTGATGATCAGGTCGGCGCCGGCGCGGCGGATGCCGGTGAGCGCCTCGCGCACCGCCGAGGGCTCGTGCAGAGCGCCCGCTGCGGCGGCCGCCTTGATCATGGCGTACTCGCCCGACACGAAGTAGGCCACCAGCGGGAGCTGGGTGCGCGGGCGCAGGCGCGCCAGGATGTCGAGGTAGGGGAGAGCCGGCTTCACCATCAGCATGTCCGCGCCCTCGGCCTCGTCCAGCGCGGCCTCGCGCAGCGCCTCGCGGGCGTTGCGGTAGTCCATCTGGTAGGTGGCGCGGTTCTCGGGCGGGACCAGGTCGTGGTGGACCGGCAGGTCGCGGCCCCAGCCGCCGGAGCGCGCCGCGCTGCCCTCCGCAGCGCCGTTACCGTCTCCGCCGCTCGGCGCCGAGCCGGCCGCGTCGCGGAACGGCCCGTAGAAGGCCGACGCGTACTTCACGGCGTAGGACAGCACGCCCACGTTCTCGAAACCGGCGCCGTCGAGCGCGGTGCGGATCGCAGCGACCCGGCCGTCCATCATGTCGCTGGGGGAGACCAGGTCGGCGCCGGCCTCGGCGTGGGCGAGCGCCATGGCGGCGAGCCGGCCCAGGCTGGCGTCGTTGTCGACCACCAGGCCGCGCGGTGTCGGCGCCAGCAGGCCGCAGTGGCCGTGATCGGTGTAGCCGCACAGGCACACGTCGGTGACGAGCACCAGGTCGTCGCCGAAGGCGGCGCGTGCAGAGCGCAGCGCTGCCGCCACCGGCCCCTGCGGATCGTCGGCCGCGTGGGCGTGGGCGTCCTTGGCGCTGCCGTCCACCACCCCGAAGAGCACCGTCGAGCGGATGCCGAGCTCCAGCGCGCGCTCGAGCTCGCGCAACAGCGGGTCGGTGCCGAGGCGCGAGACGCCCGGCAGCGAAGCGATCGGCTCCACGGTGTCGCGTCCGGCCGTCACGAAGAAGGGGGCCACCAGCTGGTGGGGCTGCAGGGCGGTCTCGCTCGCCAGCGCCCGCATCGCCGCGGTCGTGCGCAGCCGCCGCGGGCGCGCCAGCGGGGTCGGCATCGTTCCCGTTCCCGCCCCGTCGTCGTCGCGGGCGTCCGGGTCGCGCGGGATCGTGCCCCGCGTGACGCTGCCCGCGCCGTGCTCCAGGGTTCGACTCATGTGCTGCCTCCTTCGTGGTCGTGCCCGTCCCCGGCCGCCAGAGCGTCCACGGCGGCCAGCACGCCCCCCACGTTGGGCGAGCGGGCCTGCCGGCAGGCCAGCCCGCGGCGCTCGAGCGCGGCCGCGGTGGTGGGTCCGATGGCGACGAGCGTGGCGTGCGCCGCGATCGCCTGCGGCAGGGCGTCGGCGGCCGAGGGGCTGGCCAGCACCACCAGCTCGGGCTCGGAAGCGCGCTCCGGGGCCTGGGCGTCGGCGTCACCAGCGTCGGCGTCACCAGCGTCGCCCGACCAGGGCTGAGTCACGGTCTCGTACAACACCAGCGGCCGGGTCTCGAAGCCCGCGCGCTCCAGCGCGCGGCGCAGCGTCGGCAACGCCCGGTCGCCCTGCGGAAGACCCACCGGGCCGGCGGCCTGCGGGTGGCGCAGGAAGGCGTCGGCCAGGCCGGCGGCGCGCGACGACCGCTCGGCGACCAGTGCCGGTTCCGCCCCCGCGGCGCGTAACGCCGATGCCGTCGGCCGCCCCACCGCGCCCAGGCGCGGCGCGTCGGTCGGTGCCGCAGCGGTCGGCCCATCGGCGGGACGCCAGCCCACCGCCAGCGCGCTCCACGCCTCCACCGCCGAGCGGCTGGTGAAGAGCAGCCAGGGCAACGCCAGCAGCGCCGCCGCCGCGGCGCGCACGTCCTCGCCGGTGCGGGGCCGGGTGGCGATCAACGGCGCCTGCGCGACGGTGTGGCCGCGCCGCTGCAGGGCCGCGGCCAGGCCCTCGAAGCGGCCGGCAGCGTGGGTCAGGACGATCCTCATCCGGCGCCGCTCCCGGCGGGATGAGGGCGGCCGAGCGCCTCGAACGCCAGCATGGCGGCGCCCTCGCCGGTGGGGTGCTCGGTCTCGACTGCGGCGCCCTCGTAGTACGCGCGCAGCCGCACCGTGCCGCCGTCCAGACGGGCGTGGGCGCCGAGCGCGAGCTGGCAGCCGCCCTGCAGCATCGCCATCAGCCCGCGCTCGGCCGACACCGTCAGGGCGGCCTGCAGATCGTGGATCTCGGTCAGGAGCGCGGCCAG
>CAZTTB010000184.1:0-3666 GCA_964616005.1 uncultured bacterium
CGCGTCGGCCCGCTGGCAGGCGCCGGCGTCCGTCTGGGTCATGGTGCGATCCTGGCTCTGCGCATGGGTTCGGACCTGAGCCTGAACCTGCGTTTGCACCTGGGTCTGTACCTGGGTCTGCGTGCGAGTCTGAACGTCGGTGCCGTTTCCAGCACCCGCCTTGGTGTTCGGGGCTTCGGCCCATGCAAAGGCGAGCAAGCCAACACCCAGAGCCGTTACCAACCAGCGGGACCATCTCATCATCGAACTCACCTCCTGCCTGCAGACTAGTGCCGTGCCATACACGGTCGATAACCTGCTCCGTCAGGCTCTCCTGGGCATGTTTGATAAGACCACTTATCAAATCGCAAGGGTCCTTCGACCCCTCCCGCAACCCACGGCACTTGCACCTAACCGCCCACCCCACCCCCGAACGCGATGACCTCACCGCCACCACCGAGGCAAGGCGAGCGGCCGCGCCAACGCTCTCGCGATCGCGGAAGCGTCATCACCGCGCATGAGGCGGCGCCGTCACGTTCGTAACGCAGGTTCAGCAACATCTCCAACGGATTTGATAATGCTACGGTGGCCGTGGATACCTTGGCTCTCGTCGGGCGACGGTAGCGCCGCCAGGCTCTCAAACGCTGGAACGGGCAACCGTGTCCGCGTTACGGCGCTCCCCCCACCACGGCGTCCGCTTCCACTTCGACCAGCCATTCGGGGTCGAGCAGCGCGCTCACGACCACGAACGAACTGGCCGGACGGATCTCGGCGAAGGCCTCCGCGTGGGCGCGGGCCACACCCTCCCAGGCACTCGCCCGGCCCAGGTACACGCGTGTCCGGATCACGTCGCCCATGCCGGCACCGGTGTCCCGCAGGGAGCGCTCGATGATCTCGAGGCAGCGCCGCATCTGGCCGTAGGCATCGCCAGGCGCAGCTACTGAGCCATCCTCGGCGATCGGCGCCGTTCCCGACACGGCCACGCGGTCACCGATCCGCACGGCACGCGAGAACCCGATGGTCGCCTCGAAGGGCGAGCGTGACGTCACGGCGATCCGCTTCATGCGCCTCCACCTCGCTTCCAGGATTCGCTCCATGGTAGCGCGCAGGTGGCGCCGGCCCGGTCGCCAGCCTTGACACCGCACCGACGCACCTCCTAAACTCGCTGAGAGGTCCGACCATACAACCTTTCGATCCACGGCGTCGGCTCCCCCCACCCGACGTCCGACCACTCCCGGACGGACCCAGCGGTCGAGGTGCCAGCCTTCCGGTTGGTACCTCGACCCACACCACCTCCGTCGTGATGACGGAGGAAGGGAGGATCGCTATCGACGCCCGGGACACCATCAAGCGCCGCAAGGTATCCGACGAGGTTCGCGATGCGATCCTTGCGATGATTCGTGATCGAGAGCTGAACGAGGGCGACCGACTCGCGCCGGAGCGCGACCTGGCCAACCGGTTCGGCGTATCCCGTACCACGCTGCGCGATGCCATCCGGGAGCTCGAGCTGCTCGGCTACCTCGACGTTCGCCAGGGAGACGGCACGGTGGTGCGCAACCCCGGCGGCGAGGCTCTCGCCACACCCTTCCGGCGCTTGCTCCGCGGCCAGCCCCAACTCGCCGAAGACCTGCTGCAGTTCCGCCGGATCCTGGAGCCGGAGGTAGCGGCCCTGGCCGCCCTGCGCTGCACCGAGTCCGACGCCGCGGAGCTGCGCACCGCGTTGGAGCGCCAGCGCAAGCTGGTCGACACAGGGCGCAGGTTGCTCGGCGAGGACCTGGGCTTCCACCGCCTGATCGCCCGAGTCGCCGGCAACACCACCGTCCTCCACGTCCTCAACACCCTTCAGTCGATGCTCCTCGACCTCAGATCACGCATGCTCACCGGCGACCAGCCGGTGCTCGCCCTGGAACAACACACCGCCATCGCAACCGCCATCATCGACGGCGATCCCGCAGCCGCGCGTTCCGCCGTTCACGAACATCTCGAGGCCGTCGAACGAAGTATCGTTCGCGACCAGGGCACTAGCCCGAGGGAGGTACCCGAGCCATGACACGATTCGCACGTCTCCTCGCTGTGTTGCTCGTTGCGCTGATCGGCGCATCGGCCGGCGCCGCGACCTTCACGTACGCCGCGCAGGCGGACGCCGTTGGACTGTCCCCGATCCTCACCAACGACTCGGTTTCCGCAGTCGCCGAGCGCCACATCTACGAGAACCTGGTGAAGCGCGACCCTGTCACCAACAAACTGGTGCCCTGGCTGGCCACCTCGTGGGACACCCCCGACGCCACCACCTGGATCTTCCATCTCCGTCAGGGCGTGACCTTCCAGGACGGCACCCCCTTCAACGCGGAGGCCGTCAAGTTCACCTTCGAACGCATCATGGACCCCAAGGTCGGTGCTCCGCGCGCCAGCCTGTTGACCCCCATCAAGAGCATCGACGTCGTCGATGACGCTACCGTCAAGATCACCACCAAGGCCCCGTACGGCGCCTTCCTGGCGGCGCTGGCGCACCCGAACGCCGAGATCGTGAGCCCCACCGCCGTCAAGAAGTACGGCGACCTCATGAAGAACCCGGTCGGCACCGGCCCCTACATGCTCAAGGACTGGGTCTCGGGTGACCACATCACGCTGGTGCGCAACCCGAACTACTGGGGCACGCCGCCCTCCATCGACACCTTCGTCATCCGCGTCGTTCCGGACGCCAACACGCAGGTGGCGCTGCTCGAGCGTGGTGACGTACAGCTCATCGACACGGTGCCCCCGGAGCTCGTGAGTCGCCTCCAGAAGGACCAGAACATCAAGGTCGTCAGCAAGCCAGGGACCCCGGTGTACTACCTCGGCTTCAACTACAAGAAGCCCTTGTGGCAGAACAAGACCGCGCGGGAAGCCGTCGCCTCGGCCATCAACATCGACGTGATCTCCAAGCTCCTTCAGCCGCTCGCCAACAAGGATTGCAGCATCATCGGACCACAGGTCTTCGGCTACGTCGAGGGTGTCGAGTCGAACTGCACGCCCTACGATCCCGCCATGGCCAAGAAGCTCTGGAGCGGGCTCTCCGATGCTCGCCCGGTCACGCTGTGGGTACCGCAGATCGGCGATTATCCGCGCGTCGGTCAGATCATCCAGGGACAGCTCAGCCAGGCCGGCATCCCGACCACCATCAAGACCGTCGAGTGGGGCGCCTACCTGTCCGCCACGCAGAAGTACGAGCAGGACCTCTACCTGCTGGGTTGGACCAATCAGACCGCCGACGGCTCCGAGCTCATCTACCCCAACCTCGACTCCGCCAACATCGGTGCAGCCAACCGCTCGGCGTACAACAACCCGGCTGCGGACAAGCTCATCGAGGCGAGCCGCGCGACCACCGACCAGCAGCAGCGCCTGGACCTGCTCAACCAGGCGAACACGCTGCTCCTGAAGGACGTGGCCTGGGTCACGCTCTATGACGGGGTGGCGCTGATCGCGCATCGAACCAACGTCAGCGGCATCACCCTGTTGCCTACGGGAGATTGGTCGATCGCCAACGCTACGATGAAGTAGCGGTCCGCCTTCCGGCCCAGGAGCTTCGTACCTCGTGAGAGACGGGTGACGTCGAGACGTGCTCATCTACAGCCTGAGACGCCTACTGGAAGCGATTCCGGTCCTGCTCGGCGTCACCGTCCTCACCTTCCTGATCCTCCACCTCGC
>CAZTTB010000185.1:0-3637 GCA_964616005.1 uncultured bacterium
CGCTCGCGTGAACGGGGCGCTCAGCCCGGGCGCGGGTAGGTGATGGCTCCCTCGTACAGGGCGCGCCCCACGATGGCGCCGTCCAGTCCGAGGCGCTGGTAGAGCTCCAGGTCGATGTCGGCGCCCACGCCGCCGCCGGCCACCAAGCGGTGCGGGAAGGCGGCGCGCATGCGGGCCACCGGCTCCTCGTCGACGCCGCGCAGGGTGCCGTCGCGGCTGATGTCGGTGTAGATCAGGTGCCGCACACCCTGGTCGGCCACCCGGCGAGCCAGCTCGGCGGCGTCGACGTCGGTGACCTCGGCCCAGCCGCGCACGGCCACCCGTCCCTCGCGGGCATCGATGGAGACCACCACCCGGTCGGGCCCGAACTCGGCCAGCAGCGCGTCGACCACCTCGGGCTCGTGGATGGCGACGGTGCCGAGCACCACCCGGTCGACGTGCTCGAGCCAGTCGGTGGCGGCCTCGACGCTGCGCACGCCGCCGCCGATCTCCAACCGCACGCCGACCTCCGCAGCCAGCGCGCGGATCAGCGCGCCGTTGTCGCTGCGGCCGAGGGCGGCGTCGAGGTCGACCACGTGGAGCCAGGGCGCCCCCAGCCCGGCCCAGTGCCGCGCCGCCTCCACGGGCGAGTCGAAGTACACGGTCTCACGCGCCGGATCGCCCTCGTAGAGCCGCACGGCCCGTCCCTGTTGGATGTCCACTGCCGGGATCACGTCGAACATGGCACCGCGAGCATAGCGCGTGTCACCGCCGGTACCGCGGCGCCACCGGACAGCCGGCGCGCGGGACGACGGTCCGTCAGTCGCCGAGGTCGAGGTACGCTTCGAGCCGGTCGCGGGCGCGCTGCCGCTCGGCCTCGCCGGAGGCGCGCTCCACCGCCGCTTCCAGCAGTGTCATGTGGCACTCCTCGAGCCGGGTCTGCTCGCTCTCGGCCCAGGGGGAGTCGAAACCGGCCAGGAAGTCGCCTGCGTACAGGCGCAGGGCCCGCTCGACGGCGGCCTCGTCGCCGCTCTCCAGGGCGGCCCCGGCCACGCGCTCGAAGTCCTCGGCGTCCCAGCGCACCTTGCCGCCGTAGTGCAGCTCGAGCCGGTCGCCCTCGAGCGTGAGGGTGGCGACGCCGGCGAGCATCTTGCGCAACCGGCTCACCAGCACGTGCAGGTGGTTGTCCGCGGCCTGCCCCCACCACAGCTCCGCACGTACCTCGTGGACCGAGCAGGACCTGCCCGAGGCCAGCAGGAACAGCAGCAGCTCGACGGCCTTGCGCGCCTCCCAGTGCAGGCGCTGCGCGCCGTAGCTGACGCCGAGCCCGCCGAGGCTGGTGATGAGCATCTCGTCGTCGGCGGCGCTGCGCAACACTCCGGAGCGCTCGAGCCGGACCCGCACCGCCTCGCGCAGCTCGACGGGCGTGAAGGGCTTGGTGAGGTAGTCGTCGGCGCCCTGCGCCATGCCGCGGCGGATGTGGTCGCGGTCGCTCATGGAGGTCAGGTAGATGAAGGGGACGCTGCGCAGCGGAGCCAGATCGCGCACCGCTTCGTGCAGCTCGAATCCGGTCATGCCGGGCATGATGACGTCGCTCACGATGAGGTCGGGCCTCAACCCGCCCTTGAGCGCGTCCAGTGCGGGTTGGGGTCGGTCGAAGGCGACCACGTCGTAGCTCGACAGCACCGACGTGACGAGCGCCAGCACCGATGCGTCGTCGTCCACGACCGCAAGCGTCACGTCGCCGGCGGCGCGGAGTGGGGCCTCCGTGCGAGTGTCCTCGGAGCCCTCAGCCATGCCTCGCTCCCCGGACCCTCCGCCGTCTTCGCAGGGCTACCCCGAGCATAGGTGCCATGATAGTCGCGTTAGCGGCGGGGGACGATAAAACTTCACACGTTTCCGCGCCGTCCGTGCGCCTGCGGGAAGCCGTCGCGAGCACGCGGCGGAGGGGCGTCGTCACCGCCCGCCTTGACACGCCGCGACCGTCACCTATACTTTTAAGGGATGGTTTCTCGCCGGGACGCGCTGCTCAACCTGGCCCCCCTCCTCAACCGTGCCCCAGGATCCGCCGATGAGGTGGTGGGGACCGGTCTGCTGGAGCCCGAGCCGGCGCTGCTCGAGGCCGACGGTCTGGTCCTCGACGGGCCGCTCGAGTGGGGGGTCACGGTCCGCAATACCGGCGGCGACGACGACTTCATCGTCGACGGCTGGGTGAGGGGTCACGCGGTGCAGGAGTGCCGCCGCTGTCTCACCGAGACCGTGACCGGGGCGCGGGCGACGTTCGTGATGCCCATGCTCTACCTCGCCCACGAGGCGGGCCTGCGGCTCGACGAGGTCTCCGAAGACGACGAGGAACGCCTCGTCTTCGGCCGGCCCGAGGTGGACTTCGCCCCGATGCTGGCGCAGTTGTTCGCCATCGAGCTGCCGCTCACCGCGCTGTGCCGTGAGGACTGCAAGGGGTTGTCGCTCGACGGCGTCAACCTCAACGAACACCCTGAGCTCGAGGCGGAGGACCGCGTCCGGCGCGACGCCGCCTCTCCGTTCGAAGCGTTGAAGGACATCGACCTGACGTCGCAGTGAGGCGGCGTCGCGACCGACGAAGGAGTGAGTCAGCACCATGGCCAAACACCCTGTTCCCAAGAAGCGCACGTCCGCCGCGAGACGCGACCAGCGCCGCAGCCACCACGCGCTCACCGCGCCCAATCTGGTCGAGTGCCCCGAGTGCAAGGCCATGAAGCCGCAGCACGTGGTATGCCCGGAGTGCGGAAGCTATGCCGGTCGGCAAGTGGTCGAGGAGGCCTGAGGGCCTTCCGTACCGGCTAACGGGTAGCTAGCGGATCGCGAGCCTCGCCCAGCGGGCGCAGATGCCCCCGTGTGCGGCGACGGGACGGAGTTCGGGTGGCGTGAATCAGAGCGGCAGCCAACGTGCCGGTGTCACGGCGCTGGGCGCGTACGCGCCCGAGCGCATCCTGACCAACCAGGATCTCGAGGCCATGATGGACACCTCGGACGAGTGGATCACCACCCGGACCGGGATCAAGCGTCGTCACATCGCCGCGGAGGACGAGTTCACCTCCGACCTGGCCTTCCGCGCCGTCGAGGACCTGCTGGCCCGCCATGGCGACGACGCCCTGGCCGGCGTGGACATGGTGATCGTGGCGACCAACACGCCCGACGCCCTGTTCCCGTCGACGGCGGCGATGGTGCAGGATCGCTTCCGGCTCAGCGCCGGCGGCTTCGACATGCTGGCGGCTTGCCCCGGCTGGATCTACGCGCTGGGCATGGCCAAGTCGCTGGTGGAGTCGGGCCAGTGCCGGCGCGTGCTGGCGATCGGGGCCGAGGCACTCACCAAGATCACCAACTGGAACGACCGTTCCACCGCGGTGCTGTTCGGCGACGGCGCCGGCGCGGTGGTGGTCGAGGCGGTCGACGAGCCCTACGGCCTGCGCTCGGTGGTCCTGGGCGCCGACGGCTCGGGGGCGCATCACCTGCACAAACGCTCGATCGCCCGCTGCCTGCCCAACGGCGACCCGCTCTCCGAGACGCTCTACATGAACGGCCGCGAGGTCTTCAAGTTCGCCGTCCGGGTGATGAACACCGCCACCATCGAGGCGGTCGAGAAGGCCGGCCTGCACATCGACGACATCAGCCTGTTCGT
>CAZTTB010000186.1:0-3625 GCA_964616005.1 uncultured bacterium
TCGAGAGCGACCGCTCGCGCTTCCTCGGCCGGCACGGCAGCGCGGAGCGTCCGGCGGCGCTTCTCACCGGGGCCCTGTCCGGCACGAGCGGGGCAGTTCTCGATCCCGCCTATGCTCTGCGCACGTCGTGCGCCCTGGGCCCCGGCGCCACCGTGCGTCTCGCCTTCCTGACGTTGGCAAGCGACGAGGCGTCGAGCGTGCTGAGCGCCGCGCGACGCTTCGATCGCTGGGGTGCCGTCGAGGAGGCGTTCCTCGGTGCCCGCGCGCGCCAGACCACGGTCCTCGAGCAGCTGGCGCTCGGCGGGCCCGACTGGTGGACGACCGAGCACCTGCTCTCCCACCTGCTCTACCCGAACCGCCGTCTGCGCGCCCCGCCGCGGCTCCTGAGCCAGAATCGACTGGGGCAGCAAGCCCTGTGGGGCTACGGGATCTCCGGTGACCATCCCTTGGTGGTCGTCCGCGTGCGTGAGGCCGAAGACCTGGACCTTGCCGCCCTGCTGCTGGCGGCGCACCGGTACTGGCGCGAGCAGGGGTTCGCGACGGAGCTGGTCCTGCTCAACGAGCGCGACGATGGTTACCTGCAGACCACGCACGGCCGCCTCAGGAGCCTCGTTCACGCCAGCGGTAACGACGGCTGGCTCGATCGCCCCGCCGGCATCGTCGCGATCGCGTCGAACCGCTTGGACGACTCGCAGAGAACCTTGATCCTGAGCGCGGCGCGCGTGGTGGTGGGCGCCGGCGTGCCGCTCCAGGGAGCCCTGGCGCTAGCGCGCGACGGGCGAGAGGCCGGCCTGCCCGCGTTGATGGCCACCCGCAGCGTCGCCGATCCGACCGAAGCGGAGCGACCGCTGCCGCCCCAGCCGGAGGCTCTGCTGTTCGACAACGGCCTCGGCGGGTTCACCGACGAGGGCCACGCCTACCGGATCGTCCAGGCCGGAAGCCCGACGCCGGCACCATGGGTCAACGTGCTCGCGAATCCCCGCTTCGGAACCCTCGTGAGCGAATCCGGATCGAGCACCACGTGGGCGGTCGACGGCGGAGAGAACCACCTCACGCCCTGGTCCAACGATCCGGTCGCCGATCCGAGCGGCGAGGTCCTCTACCTGCGCGACGAGGAGACCGCCGAGGTCTGGACACCGACCCCGCAGCCCATACCCGGCCGAACCCCGTACCAGGTACACCACGCAGCCGGCAGCACGCGCTTCTTCCACGGCAGCCACGACCTCGACCAGCGACTCCACCTGTTCGTGCCGTCCGACGCGCCGCTGAAGGTGGCGCGGCTCCGGCTCCAGAACCTCCTGGCACGTCCGCGACGCATCACCGTCACGTACTACGCCGAATGGGTGCTCGGGAGCATCCGCGAGGGCACACAGGCGTTCGTGATCCCCGAGTACGACGGCGATCTCGAGGCCCTGCTGGCCCGCAATCCGTACAGCCCGTCCTTCCCGTCGCAGGCAGCGTTCCTGGTCGCCAACCGCGCCCCGCACGGTCTCACGACGGATCGGGAGGAGTTCCTGGGTCGGGAGGGCAGCGTGGCTCGACCGGCAGCGCTGGCACGGGTAGGGCTGTCCGGGCGCGTGGAGGCGGGGCGGGATCCCTGTGCGGTCCTCCAGGTCCACGTCGATCTCCCCGCCGAAGGCAGCGAGGAGGTGTTCTTCCTGCTCGGCGCTGGCGCGGACCGTGAGGCGGCACGGGACCTGATCCGGCGCTTCCGTGACCCCGCGCGGCTCGACGCCGCCGAAGAGGACCTGCACCGGGCATGGGACCAGCGCCTCGGCGCCATCACGGTACGCACGCCCGACCCCGCGATGACCGTGATGCTCAACCGCTGGTTGCCGTACCAGACGATCGCGTGTCGACTGTGGGGGCGCACGGCCTTCTACCAGGCCGGCGGAGCGTTCGGCTTTCGCGACCAGCTTCAGGACGTGATGGCGGTGATGCACGCTGCGCCCGAGCTGGCGCGCGCTCAGCTTCTGAGAGCGGCGCGACACCAGTTCGAGGAAGGCGACGTCTTGCACTGGTGGCATCCGGGCGGAACCCACGGCGTACGAACCCGCATCTCCGACGATCTTGCCTGGCTTCCGTTCGTGATCGAACGCTATATCGACCACACGGCCGACGGTGCCGTCCTGGACGAGAGCGTTCCGTTCTTGCAGGCCCCTCCGCTAACGCCCGAAGAACAGGACCGATACGATCGCGTCTCGGAGACCGAGCAGACGTTCTCGCTGTACGAACATGCCTGTCGGGCGCTTGATCGAGCCTGCACCGTGGGCCCGCACGGCCTACCGCTCATAGGCGGCGGCGACTGGAACGACGGCATGAACCGGGTCGGGATCGGCGGACATGGGGAAAGCACGTGGCTCGCGTGGTTCCTCATCGCCACCCTGGGGCGCTTCGCGCCCTTGTGCGACGCACGTGCCGACGCAGCCCGCGCGGACCGCTACCGGCGCCAAGCGGAAGCCTACCGAACGGCGGTCGAGACCCACGCCTGGGACGGCAACTGGTACCTACGCGCCTTCTTCGATGATGGCACCGCGCTCGGCTCGCACCGGAACGACGAGGCGAGGATCGACTCGATCGCTCAGTCCTGGTCGGTGCTCTCGGGCGCTGGTGATCCTACGCGTTCAGCGCAGGCGATGGCATCCGTGGTCGAGCACCTGGTGCGCCCAACGGACGGCATCGTCTTGCTGCTCACGCCGCCGTTCGACCAAGGTGACATGGACCCCGGCTACATCAAGGGCTACCTGCCCGGCATCCGCGAGAACGGCGGTCAGTACACGCACGCGGCGATCTGGGCCGCTTGGGCATTCGCGGAGCTCGGCGACGGGGCCCTCGCATACCGCCTGTTCGACCTCCTCAACCCCGTACGGCACGGCGCATCGGCCGAGGCCATCACGCGTTACAAGGTCGAACCGTACGTGATCGCTGCGGACGTCTACGGCGTCCCGCCCCATGTCGGTCGCGGCGGCTGGACCTGGTACACGGGATCCGCAGCCTGGATGTACCGGCTGGGTATCGAGGCGATCCTCGGCCTCCACCGCCACGGCGACGCCCTCGACGTCCAACCGTGCATCACTCCCGACTGGGACGGGTTCGAGGTGGACTACCGGTTCGGCGCCAGCTGCTACACGATCCAGGTGCAGAACCCTCACCACATCGCCCGAGGCGTAACGGCCGTCACCGTCGACGGTCGCGCGCAGCCGACACGGCGCGTGCCCCTGCGTGACGATGGTCGGGACCACGCCGTGACGGTCATCATGGGCAAGCACGAAGCAAGCGCGTCCTCACCCGCCCCGGCGGCACGCGGATAGCCGGGAACCGTGGAACCCGAAGGGTGCGTGGTTGACGGGCCCTGCCGGACCCCGACCCGCACCGGCACCGTCCACGAGGCTGGGGGCCGCGCTCATTGCCAACGGTCGGGCCACCGCCCAGCCGACGACCGCCACAGCGATGGCTTCGGTGCAACCGGAACGACCGGAGAGGCTCCTCGCCCTCGAGCGCGGACGCACCCACGAAACGGGAGCATCTCCGGGCCAGAAATAGCTACGGACTCAGCGGCGCCCGTCCTGCATGGTGGGCCCAACCTTCACAACTTGGAACCGCGTGTGGACGTGGCTCCAGGGAG
>CAZTTB010000187.1:0-3605 GCA_964616005.1 uncultured bacterium
CTGCCGAACACCGCGGTGTTGGCCGTGACCAGCCTGCTGGTCACGCTGCTGGGCATCCCCCTCGGGGTCATGGCGGCCACCCGCCCGAACAGCCTGAACGACCTGCTCCTGATGAACATCTCGCTGCTCGGTGTGTCCATCCCCAACTTCTGGCTGGGCATCCTGCTCATCATCTGGTTCTCGGTCGGCCTCGGCTGGTTCCCGGTAGCGGGCTACCATCATCCCTTCTTGAGCTTCGAGGGGATCAAGTCGCTCGTCCTACCGGCGATCACGCTGGGCACCGGCGGGCTCGCATTGGTGGCCCGCCTGACGCGCAGCGGCATGCTGGAGGTCCTCGGGCAGGACTACATCCGCACGGCGCGCGCCAAGGGCCTCCCTGAGCGCGGCGTGCTCTTCCGGCACGCACTGCGCAACACCATGATCCCCGTCATCACCGTCGTCGGCCTGAACTTCGGGGCGCTGCTGGGGGGCGCCGTAGTGACCGAGTCGGTGTTCGCCATCAACGGCGTCGGCCGTCTGGCCGTCGACAGCATCCTTGCGCGCGATTACGCGGTGGTGCAGGGCAGCGTCGTGCTCATCGCCACCACCTTCGTGCTCGTCAACCTACTCGTCGACTTGTCCTACGCCCTCCTGAACCCGACCATCCGGTACGGATGAGCACCGTCGCCACGACACCTACCCGGACCCGAACCGCCCGCGGGTCGAAGGTCCTCGGCCGGCTGCGCCGCAGCCCCCACTTCGTGGTTGGCGCAACGCTCGGGCTGGTGGTCGTTCTGGCCGCGGTCCTGGCGCCCTTGCTGGCCCCGATCGATCCCTACTATCAGGACTACGCCGCAGTGCTGCAGCCGCCGGGTACGGCCGGGCACCTGCTGGGCACCGACGCCTTCGGCCGCGATCAGCTCAGCCGCATGCTCTTCGGCGCCCGGATCTCACTGGCCGTAGGCGTGACCTCGGTCCTGATGGGCCTCATGGTGGGCGTGATGCTGGGCCTCCTGGCAGGCTACTTCCGTCGCCTCGATCGCCCGATCATGATGGTCAACGACGTCCTCATCGCCTTCCCCGGCATCCTGCTGGCGATCTCCATCGTGGCGGCGCTGGGCACCAGCCTGATCAACGTCATCGTGGCCGTGGCCATCTTCTCGGTGCCGACGTTCGCACGCATCACGCGCGGCGCCGTGCTCGGGGTCCGTGAGGCCGACTACGTGTCCTCGGCCCGAGCGGTCGGATCGAGCCATGCACGTATCATCTTCCGGACCATCCTCCCCAACATCCTCTCCCCTCTCATCGTCTACGCGTCGCTTCGTCTCGCTACCAGCATCTTGACGGCGGCCACCCTCAGCTTCCTCGGGTTGGGCGCGCAGCCACCAAGCCCCGAATGGGGCGCCATGATCAACCAGGCGCGCACCTACCTCTATTCCGCCCCCTATCTCTCCATCGAACCCGGAATCGCTATCTTCATGACCGTCCTGGCCTTCAACCTTCTGGGTGACAGCCTGCGCGACGCTCTCGATCCTCGCAGCCAGTAGAAGGGACCTCAATGGAGCCGCTGTTCGACCCACGCCTCCCCTACCCGTCCGTTCGGCACCCCGTCCTCGCCGACGCCGTGGTGGCTACCTCGCAACCCCTCGCGGCGCGGGCCGGTCTGAAGATGCTCGAGCTCGGCGGCAACGCCGTCGACGCCGCCATCGCCGCAGCCATGACGCTGCCGATCGTCGAACCGACCTCCAACGGCATCGGCTCGGACGCGTTCGCGCTCGTCTGGGACGGTACACGCCTGCAGGGCCTGAACGGCAGCGGGCGGTCGCCGCGCGCCTTGAGCGCCGCCCGCTTCGAAGGACAGGAGGCCGTCCCGAGGATGGGCTGGGATCCGGTGACGGTCCCCGGAGCGGTCTCTGCCTGGATCGCGCTATGGCGCCGCTACGGTTCGCTGCCACTTCAGACCCTGGCGGAGCCGGCCGTTCACTACGCCGAACACGGCTTCCGGGTGGGCCCCATGACCGCACGCGGATGGGCCCGCGCAGCGGATCTGCTGGGTGACCAACCCGGCTTCGCCGAGGCCTTCCTCACCGAAGGTCGTGCGCCGCTGGCGGGCGAACGGTTCCGTCTCCCGGCTGCGGCCGCCACCCTGCGACGCATCGCCGAGACCGAAGGAGAAGCGTTCTATCGTGGCGAGCTGGCCGAGCGCATCGCCGCCTTCGCCCGGGAAACGGGCGGCCTGATCGACGAATCGGACCTTGCCGAGCACGAGCCGCTGTGGGTCGATCCCATCGCCCGTCGCTTCGCCGGCGCCGACGTTCACGAGCTACCGCCCAACGGTCAGGGCATCGCCACCCTGATGGCCCTCGGCATCCTCGAACACAGCGCGATCAGCGACCTCGAACCGGACTCGGCCGACGCCCTGCACCTCGAGATCGAAGCCATGAAGCTGGCGTTCGCCGACCTCTACCGGCACGTCGCCGATCCCGACAGCATGGACGTCACCGCGGCAGACCTGCTGGACGACGGCTACCTCGCCGAACGGGCGCGCCAGCTCGACCCCAAGAAGGCGGCCTCTCCGCGTCCCGGGGTACCGGGCAAGGGAGGCACCGTCTACCTCTCCACCGCCGACGCGAGCGGCCGCATGGTGTCGTACATCCAATCCAACTACATGGGCTTCGGGTCCGGGGTGGTGGTACCGGGAACGGGCATCAGCCTGCAGAACCGCGGCGCGGGCTTCGTGCTCGATCCCGGGCACCCCAACCGAGTGGACGGAGGCAAGCGCCCCTTCCACACCATCATCCCCGGCTTCGTCACCCGGGACGGCGAACCCCTCGCCAGCTTCGGTGTCATGGGCGGGGCCATGCAGGCCCAGGGTCACCTGCAAGTGATGCTCAGGACGTTGCTGTACGGACAGAACCCTCAGGCCGCCATCGACGCGCCGCGCTGGCAGGTCCTTCAGGACGGGTCTACCATCGCCATCGAGCGCGGCTACGATGCTTCGCTCTACCACGATCTCGAGGAGCGCGGCCACGTGGTGCTGCGCGACCCGCGTGTGGCCAGCGGGGACCGCTTCTTCGGGGGAGGTCAAGCGATCTGGCGCTTGCACGGCGGCGGCTACCTGGGCGCCAGCGACCCGCGACGGGAGGGGCTGGCGATCGGCCTCTGAGCGGGTTCGATCACCGTCCTGAACACCACGGTCATAGGGTGGGCAGAACGCTCTATCCAGAGTCGTTCCTGGCGGACCGACCGATCCGTACGACGTTTCCCTTGGCCGTCGGCGGGCGGTGCGCTGGCTCCGCCGAAGCCGGCGCCGCTTCCCCGCGTGGGGCCCCGTGGCGCTCCACGCGGAGCCCGGCCCAGACAGGAGGAGCGATGCACCCCGTTGACGTACCCGACATCCCACGCGCCGAGCAGGTGGCGCTCCCCAGCGGCGCCACGGCGTTGCTGGTGGTCGACATGCAGAACGACTTCGCCCACCCCGACGGTGTCCTCTTCGCGGAGGACGCCCGTCGCGCCATCCCTGTCATCGCAGAGCTGACCGAGAGGGCACGGGCGGCCGGCGTCCCCGTGTTCTTCACGCAGGACTGGCACGAGGCCGACGACCCGGAGTTCGCCATCTGGGGCGC
>CAZTTB010000188.1:0-3587 GCA_964616005.1 uncultured bacterium
CCGCTGCGGCGCATCGCCGGCGTCACCTTCACCCGGGCGGCTGCCGACGAGCTGCGGCAACGCGTCGGCGCCGGCATCGAAGCGGTGCTGACCGACGGCGCCTACCTGGGTTCGGCGTTCCGGCCGGCGGGCGAGCCGGCGGCCTTCCGGCGGGCCCGGCGCGAGCTCGGCGGCGCCGTGCTCAGCACCATCCACGGCTTCATGATCGCCACCTTGCGGCTGTCGGCGCCGGTGCTCGGGCTCGATCCGGACTTCGGCGTGCTGGGGGAGTGGGAGGCCGCCGCCATGTTCGAGGAGGAGGTCCGCGGCCTTCAGCTCCTCGCCGCCGACCCCGGCCACCCGCGGCACGCCGACGCCACGCTGCTGGGCGAGCGGGCGGGCGAGCTGATGATGGCGCTGTTCGGCAAGCGCTCGCTGGCCCCCGAGCTCGAGCCCGGCGGCGCGGCGCACGAGCGCGCCCTGCTGGCGCTGTTCCGCAGCGCCTACGAGCGCTACCTGGCGCGGCTGTCGGGGGCGCTGGTGGCCCCGGGCGAGGTCGAGCGGCGGGCGCTGAAGGCGCTGGACGTGCCGCAGGCGCGCGCCCGCCTGGCGGCGCGCTTCCCGGTGACGCTGGTCGACGAGTTCCAGGACGTCAACCCGGTGCAGGGCGCTTTCTTCCGGCGGCTGGAGGCGATGGGCGTGCAGGTGGAGGTGGTGGGCGACCCGAAGCAGTCGATCTACGGCTTCCGCAACGCCGACGTCGAGGTGTTCCGCGCCGCGCTCGACGACGCCGAGCGCGCGGGCGAGGTGGATACGCCGCTGACCGACACGCGGCGCCATGCCCGCGTCGTGACCGATTTTCTGAACCGCCTCACCGAGGGGCTCGCCCGGCGTTCGCTCGGGTTCGGACCGCGCGAGGCCCCGCCGGTCCGGGCCGCCGGCGCGCAGGCCGACAAGACCGGGCAGGTGGCGCTGCACTGGGTGGTGGGCGACGAGCGCATGGCCGCGCTGCGGGCCCGCGAAGGCGCCGTCCTGGCGGAGGCGTTGCGGCGGCACCATGCCGACGGCGTCCCCTACGACGCCATGGCGGTGCTGGCCCGCAGCTACGGGGGGCTGGCCGTGGCCGAGGAGGCGCTGCGCGGTGCGGGCGTCCCCTGCGTGATGCTCCAGGGCCGCGGTTACTACGACCGCAGCGAGATCCGCGACCTCTACCACGCCCTGCGCGTCGGCATCCGGCCCGAGGGGATGAGCCTGGCGGCGTTCCTGCGCGGGCCCTTCGCCCAGCTCGATCTGGCGCAGGTCGACGCCGTGATGCGCGCCGAGCGCCCGCTGCAGGCTCTGCGCGAGGCCAACGCCGCCGTTGCCGAGCGCATCGAGACGCTGGAGGGCATCGTGCGGCTGCCGCCGCTGGAGGCGCTCAAGCGCCTCATCCGCGATCCCCTGGTGGACGGCCGCCGCTACGGCGAGTTCCTCGGCGAGCGCGCGCGCCAGAACGTCGACGCGCTGCTGTTCGAGGTCGCCGCGCGCGCCCCGCGCGACCTCGAGGTGCTCCTCGACCGGCTCGAGCTTCTCAGCCGCCAGGCGGAGGCGGGCGACGTCCCGCAGAGCGGCGACGGCGTACGGCTGCTGACGGTGCACCGCTCCAAGGGGCTGGAGTTCGCGCTGACCGCGGTGTTCGACGCCGGACGCATGCTGATGGCGCGCACCGACGCTCTGTACCTCGACCCGCGCGACGGCCGCCCGCGGCTGGCGGGGGGCGAGGGCTTCGAGGAGGCGCGCAGGCGCGCGCAGGAGCGCGACGAGCAGGAGAGCTACCGGTTGCTCTACGTCGCCGCCAGCCGGGCGCGCGACACGCTGATCGTCACCGGCAGCGTCAAGGCCGGCGATCCGCAGGGCTGGGCGGCGGCGCTGGCCGAGATCGGCTTCGGACCGGACGCCGAGGCGCCCGGGGTGAGCATCCACACGCATGCCGGCGCGGAGCCGGCGCCGCCGCCGCGCGCGGGCGCCGAGGCCCCGGCCGCGGGGCTGTCGGCGGCACCGTGGCTGACGCGGCGCTTCGCGCCGCACCGCTACCCCGCGGTGTACAGCCCCTCCCGCCTGCGTCACGAGGCCCGCAGCGGGGGCGTGTTCGAGCCGGAAGTCGAGCCGCTGCCCCCATCGGACCCGGACGACGACGCGGCGCTGCCCGGGCGCGGCGCAGCCGTCGGCACGCTGGTGCACTACGCCATCGGCCAGGACTGGGATCCGGACGACGCCGCCACGCGCGCCAACCTGGTGGCGCAGGAGGTGATGTTCGCCTTCGCGCCCGACGAGCGCCGCGAGCTGCTCGACGAAGTGCTGGGGCTGGTCCGCGGCTACCGCTCGCTGCTCGGCGGCGCGCTGCCGGCGCTGGCGGCGCGCCGGCACGACCGGGCCGAGCTGCCGGTGGCGGTGCCGTACGGCGGCACCGTGTGGCAGGGCGTCATCGATCGGCTCTACCGCACCGACGAGGGGTGGACGGTTGAGGACTACAAGACCGACAGGACCGTGCGGCCGGAGCGTTACGCGTTCCAGCTCGCGCTCTACGTGCACGCCGTGGAGCGGGCGCTGGGCGAGCGTCCGCGGGCGCAGCTCGTGTACCTGCGCGAGGGCACCGTGGTGGGCGTCGACGACGCCGTCCTGCGCGATGCGTTCGACCGCGCGATGGAGGGGGAGCGGGCGTGAGCGGAGCGTCTGCGTCGCGTTGGACGCTCGAGCTACGGGTGCGGGAGGCCGACCTCGACGAGCTGGGGCACGTCAACAACGCCCACTATCTGCGCTACGCCGAGGAGGCCGCCCGGGCGCACTCGGCCGCGCGCGGCTTCCCGCTGGAGGCGTACCTGGCGCTGGGCGCGCTTCCGGTGGTGCGGCGCCACGAGATCCGCTACCGCCGGCCTGCGCTTCCCGGCGACACCCTGAGCGTGACCACCGAGCTGCGCCGGCTCGACGAGCGCCGGGCGGTGCGGCACACCGACATCCGGCGCGCCGGCGACGGCACGCTGCTGGCCGAAGCGATCACCGAGTGGGTGTGGGTGGACGCCGCCCGCGGCCGCCCCGTTCGGGTGCCGAAGCCCGTTCTGGAGGCGTTCGCGGTCGCCGAGCCCTGACCGAGCTTTGACCGAGCCCTAGCCGGGCCGGGACGCCTGGGGCGGAGCGGCGGTGCGGTAGAGCACCGCGTTCCCGCGCTTGCCCACCGGTTCGATGAGCTCGAGCGCGCGCAGGCAGTAGGCGGCCTCCTGCGCGGTGCGCCTCGGCAACCCTCCGAGCGCGGCCAGATCGGCCGTTCCGAAGGGATCGGGCAGCGCCTCGGGCAGGAACGCCAGCAGGTCGCTGGGACGCCGGAGCCTGCGCCGCTCGCGCACCGCGAGCAGCTCGCGCCCCACCACCACCCAGCCCTGGCGGCGCCACGCCTTGCCCGGCTGGTGGCGGCGCAGCTCCTCCTGCTCGGTCAGCGCCACCTCGAGCTCGAAGTTGGGGTGCGAGAGCAGGTCGGGGATGCTCACCAGCTCGCGGAAGATGTCCTCGGCGCGACCGCGCTTGGGCGAGCGGCGGCGGGTGCGGCTGCCGTCCTCGAAGCAGCGCACGATCCA
>CAZTTB010000189.1:0-3576 GCA_964616005.1 uncultured bacterium
ACGTTCCGGCCGTCGGCGACGTCGCGCTGGTGATGCAGAAGGCGCGGCAGGCGGGTAAGGACCCGTTGACGACGGTGCGCTCGCTGTTCGGTGCCGACGCCATCGTGCAGGGCACGGTGAGCGGAAGTGGCGCCACCGTGACGGTCACCATGACGCTGGACCAGGGTGGGAAGCAGCAGACCGTGACCGCCCAGACGACCGACGGACGCCCGGTCACGCTGGCGCGGGCGGCCGCCAAGGCGCTGGCGCAGGCGCTGCGCCCCGATCTCGGTGCTACCGTGCTCGGCCGGATCGATGCCGCGGCGGCGCAGACTCCGTCGCTCCCCAGCCTCGCCCCGGTGGCGTTGGCGGCCTCGCGCCTCCCCGGCACCAAGCCCGACGACCTCAAGACGGCCATGCAGCTCGACCCCGACTCGGCATGGGTCAAGATCGAGTACGCCCGTCTGCTGGCCCTCGGTGGGGATGCCAAGAGCGCCGTTCCGATCGCCCAGCAGGCGGTGGCGGCGCAGCCCGACGACGTCGAAGCACAGGTCGTGCTGGGAGTGGTCCTTCAGGCCGACAACCAGAACCAGCAGGCGATGGCCGCATTCCAGAAGGCACTCGCCCTCAACCCCGCCAATGCCGTGGCGTTGACCGGTCTGGCGCGGATGGAGAGCGACAAGACCAAGGCCACCCAGGACCTGCAGGCGGCTATCCAAGCCTACCCTCGCATGGTCGATGCCTACCTTCAGCTCGCCAGCCTGCAGAGCAGCGCTCAGCGTTCGCTGCAGACGCTGCGCAACGCCGAGACATCGCTGCCGGAGTCGCTGGCGCTCCAGCGCGCGGTCGTCCAGCAGGTGTTGGCGATGGGCGACGACAAGGGCGCGCTGGCCTACCTGGAGCAGACCGTGAAGGACCCGATGGCGTCCTCCGCGGGGCTGTACTCCCTGGCGAGGCTGCTGCCCACCGACGTCACGTCTGGCGCGCTGAACCTGGTGCGTGAGGGAGAGAAGGTCTACCCGGACGTCACGCTGCTCAAGGCGACTGAGGGCGAGCTGCTCGTCCGGCAAGGTGACTATGCCGGCGCCGAAGGGGTCCTGGCACCGCTCCATAGCGCCAACCCCAAGGACGGCGGCATCGCCAACCTGCTGAGCGTGGCGCAGGCGCGTCAGGGCAAGATGGATGCGGCGCGCCAGACCTTCGAGAGCGTGAACGGCACGGGCCCCAGCGCCGAGAGCGATCTGGCGGCGATCTACCTCGCTGCGGGCCGGGCGGAAGCGGCCCTCAAGCTCCTCGACCCCCTCGTCAACGGCAGCGGCGCCAAGCCGGCGGCGCAGACGCTGGCGTACTACGGTCTGGCCCTCGGTCGCATCGGGAAGTTCGACCAGGCCCAGGCCGAGCTCGAGAAGGCGCTCAAGGCGCAACCGAAGCTGGCGATCGCCGAGCGCGGACTGAGCTTCCTGAAGCAGCAGCGGCAGCTCACGGGCGGCGCCCAGATCGCGTTCAGCGGGGAGGCGGGCGCAGCGTTCCAGCAGGGCATCTACGCTCTCGAGGTGCAGGACTACGCGACGGCCGTGCAGGCCTTCCAGCGGGCGCGCAAGCTCGACGACAACGGCCTCGCCGCCTTCTTCGAAGGGTACGCCCAGCAGCTCACCGGCGATCCCCGCTCCGCGGTCGATAGCTACCAGGTGGCGCTGAAAGCCTTCCCTGAGAGCGACATCGTCCTCAACGACCTCGGCTACGCGCACCTGCAGCTCGGACGCTTCGACCTCGCCCTGGTGCAGCTCGACAAGGCGTTGAAGGTCAATCCCGAGAACGCGCAGGCGCACCTGAACCTGGGCCTCACCTACTACGGCCTGGGGCGCTACCAGGAGGCCGTCGGCGAGTTCGACCAGGCGGTCAAGCTCGACCCCAACCTTCAGACCACGGTGGCCCAGGTGCGTCAACAGGCGCAGCAGAAGGCCGGCGGGCAGTAACAGCGCCCTCTTGCGCTAGCATGACGCCATGAGCATCCGGGCCAGCGTGCGCGCTCTGCCGCGCTACCACTTCACGCCGTGGTCCTCGTCGGTCAAGCTCGACCAGAACGAGGGCCCCTTCGACCTGCCGGAGACCGTCCGAGACGAGGCGCTCGATCGGCTCCGCTCCGCGGCCTGGAATCGTTACCCCGAGTTGCATCCCCGAACGCTGGAGGAGGCCATCGCCGCGCGCTTCGGCTGGGACCCGGACGGGGTGGTCGTCAGCAACGGCTCCAACGTGTTGCTCCAGGCGCTGGTGATCGTCGCCGGCATCGGCCAGAGCGTGGTCACGGTGTCGCCCACGTTCGCCATCTATGCGATGCAGGCGCGCCTGCTTGGGGCGGAGCTGGTCGAGGTGCCACTGGCGGGAACGGACTTCTCCCTGCCGCTCGCGGGCCTGCTCGATGCCATGGCGGGGCGCCGGGGGATCGTCTTCATCGCGGATCCGGCGGCGCCTACCGGCAACGTGCATCCGCGCGAGGAGCTGGCGACGGTGCTCCGGCACGCCGGCGACGATTGGCTGGTCGTCCTCGACGAGGCCTACGGCGAGTTCGCCGGCACCGATCATCGTGATCTGGTGGCGGCATATGCGCAAGGGGTCTCGGTCCGCACCTTCAGCAAGGCCTTCGGCCTGGCCGGCGCGCGCATCGGCTACGGCCTGATGAGCCCGGCGCTGGCGACCGAGGTGCGCAAGGGGTTGCTGCCGTTCTCGCTGTCCTCGCTCCAGAGCGCGGTGGCTGCGGCTGCGTTGCAGCACCCGGACTACGTCGAGGAGCGCGTGGCGCTGGCCAGGCGCGAGCGCGAGCGACTGGTCGCCGGCCTCACGGCGTTGCCGGGCGTGGAGCCGCTGCCGTCGCAGACCAACTTCGTGTTGTTCCGGGTCGCCGACGCGGAGGCGGTGTACCGGGGCCTGCTCGAACGGGACGTGACGGTCCGGCGCCAGGACCATCTGGTGGGGCTCGACGGCTGCCTGCGGGTCAGCGCGGGCACGCCCCCCGAGACCGATACCTTCCTGGAGGCGCTGCAGGCGGTGCTGGGCGCGGAGGTCGTCGGTGGCTAGGCGCGCGGACGTCGAACGCGTGACCGGCGAGACTACGGTGCGCGTGGGACTCGACCTCGACGGCGGCACCGGGGGGCGAGCCGAAACCGGCCACGGGTTCTTCGATCACATGCTGGATCAGCTCATCCGGCACGGCCGGCTGACCCTCGAGGTCGCCGCCCAGGGCGATCTGCACGTCGACGTGCATCACCTGGTGGAGGATTGCGGCATCACCCTGGGGCAGGCCGTGGCGCGGGCGCTGGACGACCGCACCGGCATCGAGCGCTACGCCGACGCCTTCGTTCCCATGGACGAGACGCTGGCACACGTGGTGCTCGACCTGTCGGGCCGGCCCACGCTGATCTTCGAGCCCGCCGGCTTCGTCGGCGATGCAGGCGGTTTCAACGCCTATCACCTTCGGGAGTTCCTGCGCGGTTTCGTCAACCACGCCGGTGCCACCGTGCACGTGCGCGTTCTCGCCGGCGAGGAGACCCACCACGTGGTGGAGGCCGTCATGAAGGCCTTCGCCCGGGCGCTCTTCGC
>CAZTTB010000190.1:0-3573 GCA_964616005.1 uncultured bacterium
CGGAACGCGCGCGGGACGGTCCCCGGAAGGCCGACCGGATCCTCCTGCAGAACCACCCGCGGCACCGTCCCGCGGCTCGTCCACCATCCCATGGCCTGTCGCATCGCCTGTCGCATCGCCTGTCGCATCGACCGCCGCGTCCCGCGCCCCGTCCCGCGGTCCGTCCCCCGGCCCCTCCTCCGTTCGCCATCCGTGTCCGTCCCGCCGGCGGCTCCGTGTCATGCCCGGAGCATGCGCACCGCCGGAACTTCTTGCACGGGGTGCCGGGGCCGCGACCCAGCCGTTCTCGGCCGCGGTCGCTCCCGAGCCGGACGCTCCCAGCGCCCGTGATACACTCCCGAGCGGGCGTCCGGAGGCCCATGACGATCCATGCCCAGACGCGATGACATCCACAAGATCCTGATCCTCGGCTCCGGCCCGATCGTCATCGGGCAGGCGGCCGAGTTCGACTACTCCGGTACCCAGGCTTGCAAGGCCTTGCGCGGCGCCGGATACGAAGTCGTTCTCGTCAACTCCAACCCGGCGACGATCATGACCGACCCCGACGTCGCCGACCGCACCTACATCGAGCCGCTCACGCCTGCGTTCATCGAGAAGATCATCGCGGTGGAGAAGCCCGATGCGCTCCTGCCCACCCTGGGCGGACAGACCGCCCTCAACCTGGCCATGGCGCTGTGGGAGGCCGGCACCCTCGAGAAGTACGGCGTCGAGCTCATCGGCGCCAACCACGAGGCCATCCAGAAGGGCGAGGACCGCCAGCGCTTCCAGCAGGCCATGGCGGAGATCGGCATCAAGACGCCGGCCGGCAAGATGGTGGCCAGCCTCGAAGAGGCCCTGGCCTTCGTCGAGACCATCGGCTATCCCGCCATCATCCGGCCCAGCTACACGCTGGGCGGGACCGGCGGTGGCATCGCCATGACCGAGGCGGAGTTCCGCCAGGTGGTGCGGCAGGGGCTGCACGATTCCCCGGTCCACACGGTGCTGGTGGAGCAATCGGTGCTGGGATGGAAGGAATACGAGCTGGAGGTGATGCGCGACCACAACGACACGGTCGTCATCATCTGCTCCATCGAGAACCTCGATCCGATGGGCGTGCACACCGGCGACTCCATCACCGTCGCTCCGGCCCAGACCCTGTCGGACAAGGAGTACCAGCGGCTGCGCGACTACTCCATCGCTATCATCCGCGAGATCGGCGTCGACACCGGCGGCTCGAACATCCAGTTCGCCGTCAACCCGGTCGACGGCGACGTCATCGTCATCGAGATGAACCCGCGCGTGTCGCGCTCGTCGGCGTTGGCGTCCAAGGCGACAGGCTACCCCATCGCCAAGATCGCGGCCCTGCTGGCCGTCGGCTACCACCTCGACGAGCTCCCCAACGACATCACCAAGGAGACCAAGGCGGCCTTCGAACCGACCATCGACTACGTCGTCACCAAGATCCCGCGCTTCGCCTTCGAGAAGTTCCCGGGCGCTTCGACCGAGCTCGGTACCCAGATGCGCTCGGTCGGCGAGGTGATGGCGATCGGACGCACCTTCAAGGAGTCGCTCCTCAAGGCGATGCGCTCGCTGGAGCTCGACGTGCGCGGCGAGACGAAGGACATGAGCCTCGCGCAGCTCGAGGCCCGCCTGACCCCCAACCCCTACCGCCTGCCGGCCGTCCTGGAGCTTCTACGGCGTGGCAAGAGCCCTCAGGTACTGTTCGAGAAGACCCACATCGACCCCTGGTTCCTGGGGCAGCTCAAGGAGATCGTGGACGGCGAGAGCGAGATCCGCGGACTGCCGGAGATCGAGACCTGGAGCTGGGAGCTGTGGCGCGAGATCAAGCGCATCGGCTACTCCGACGCCGACCTGGCGCAACTCACCGAGCGCGACCCCGCGACCGTGCGGGCGCTGAGGCTGGCGCATCGCGGCGCGCCGGTCTACAAGACCGTCGACACCTGCGCCGCCGAGTTCGAGGCGTACACCCCGTACCACTACTCCACCTACGAGTGGGAGGACGAGGCGGTGCCCTCGGACAGGGACAAGGTGCTCATCCTCGGCTCCGGCCCGAACCGTATCGGGCAGGGCGTGGAGTTCGACTATGCCACTGTGCATGCGGTGTGGGCACTGCGCGAGGCGGGGTTCGAGACGATCATGGTCAACTCCAACCCCGAGACCGTCTCGACCGACTACGACACCGCGGATCGGCTCTACTTCGAGCCGCTGACCTTCGAGGACGTGCTCAACATCATCGAGCACGAGAAGCCCAAGGGGGTCATCGTGCAGCTCGGCGGTCAGACGCCGCTGAAGCTGGCGCGCCCGCTGCACGAGGCCGGCGTCCCCATCTGGGGCACCTCGGCCGAGGCCATCGATGCCGCGGAGGACCGCGACAGCTTCCATGCCTTGTGCTCCCGCCTCGGCATCCCGCAGCCGGCCGGCGGCGTGGCCACCGAGCCCGCCGAAGCCAGGCGCCTGGCCCACGAGATCGGCTATCCCGTGATGGTGCGGCCCAGCTACGTGTTGGGCGGGCGTGCCATGAAGGCGGTCGCCTCCGATGCCGAGCTCGACGCCTACCTCGATGAGGTCTACAGCGAGCTCCCCGACAACCCCAGCATCCTCGTCGACGCCTTCATCGAAGGTGCGGTGGAGGTGGACGTCGACGCCATCTCCGATGGCGAGACCACGGTGGTGGCCGGCATCATGGAGCACATCGAGGGCGCCGGCATCCACTCCGGCGACAGCGCCTGCATCACGCCGCCCGTGACGCTCTCCCCCGACGTGATCGCCTCCATCCGCGACTACAGCGTGCGCCTCGCCGACGCCATCGGGGTGCGCGGGCTCATCAACATCCAGTACGTCATCAAGCAGGGCGAGGTCTTCGTCATCGAGGCCAACCCCCGTGCCAGCCGGACCATCCCCTACCTGTCGAAGGCCATCGGCCACCCGCTGGCGAAGTACGCCGCGCTCATCGCGGCCGGCCGCACACTGAAGGAGCTGGGCTTCACCGAGACGCCCGTTCCGCGGCTGTACAGCGTCAAGGAGGTCGTGCTCCCCTTCCTGAAGTTCCGGAACATCCTGCCGGTGCTCGGGCCCGAGATGCGCTCGACCGGCGAGAGCATGGGCATCTCGCACGATCCGGCGCTCGCCTACCTCAAGGCGGAGCTCGCCGCCGGGGTGGCTCTTCCGTCAGGCGGACGCGTCCGCCTGATCGGCGACGACCTGGATGCGCTGGCTGGAGGGCTGGAGGCGATGGGCTTCGATGTCGTGCGCGGCGCCCAACCCGGTGACCCCATGGGCGAGCCCGACTACGCCCTGCTGGTCGACCTGGCGCACACCGCCGAGCTGCGCCGGGCGCTGGAGAACGGCGTCCCCTACGCCACCACCGCGCAGGCGGCGAGCTGGATGGTGGACGCCATGCGGGCGGCGAAGGACGGGACCCTCGAGGTAAGGGCGCTCCAGGACGGCTGAGCGTCGCCGCTCCCGGGCGCACGCTCGGACAGGTCGATCGCAGGACCTTCGAGGCCTAGCGCTCCGGCTCGCCCGGTGCTTCCCCGTCGGCCGCTGCTTCCCCCTCGGCCGGTCCGGTCCCAT
>CAZTTB010000191.1:0-3568 GCA_964616005.1 uncultured bacterium
TACATCGACGCCCAGGCCTACTCCAGCGCCGAGTTCCAGCACGGCCCCATCGCGGTGGTGGACGCCGGCGACCCACTGCTGCTGCTGGCGAGCGAGGACGCCAGCCTGAGCGGCAACGAGACGGTCGCCTCGCGGCTGCGCGAGGTGGGCGCCGACCTGACGGTGCTGGCGGGCGCGCCCTCGCTCCTGCGTCACGCGTCGGCGGCGGTGCCGCTGCCGCAGGGGATGCACGAGGTGACCGCCGGATTCGTGCTGGTCGTGGCCGGCCAGCTCCTGGCCGAGCGCCTGGCGCGCTCCCGCGGGATCGATCCGGACGCGCCCCGCCACCTGCGCAAGGTGACGCGTACCCGCTGATCGGCCCGCGCCGACCCGGCGCGGCGGCCGCTCCCCGGGCGCCGGGGGACCTCAGCCTGCGGGCGCGAAGCGCAGCTCGATGGCGGGCTGGGTGGGGCCCCGATCGGGCGGGACGCCGGCGGCGTAGTCGGGGATGAGGAGGAGCGCGAGCCCCTTCCGGAAGGGCTCGAGGGCGTACACCAGCACCCCGCTGCGGCGCTCGCCGGGGGCCAGCGCGCCGCTGGCGAGCGGCCGCTCGCCGCTGATCGCCGCCGCGTCGGCCGGCGGCACCGGCTCCGCATAGGCCGACGTCGGATCGCTCGACGACAGCACGAAGCGCACGTCCTGCTCCGCTCCGTAGTACCCGAGCGGCAGCGGGCCGGCGCCGCGATCGACCACCGTGACCCTCACCACCAGGTAGTCGACCAGCACGTTGGGGCGCGCCCGGAAGCTGAGGCGGAGGTCCTTGGGAAGGCTGTCCTGCCGCACCCAGCGCGCGCGCTCCAGCCCCAGGCGGTAGTCGCCGGAGGCGAGCGCGGTCGGCGCCTCGCCGACGGTCATGACGGCCGGCATGGGAACGGTGGCGCCGGCGTCCCTGGGGTGGTGCAGCAGCTTCGAGCCGCCCCACAGCAGCAGCATGGCGCCGCCGAAGACCAGCACGTTCAACAGGAACAGACGCGTGGTCCGCTCGGCCGGCGTGCGGCGGGGCTGGGGGTTGCGAGGGGACATGACTCTGGCCGTCTATCATAGCGCCGGCCCCGGGCGCGGCGGCCGCCCGCCCGCCATCGGCACGGCGGCGTCTACGTCGAGCCCGAGGCACGCTCCACGGCACGCCGGGCCACGCGTCCCGCCTCCGGCGTGCTAGCGTCCAGCTGATGCACCCGCCGCCCTCGTGACACAACCGGAGGAGACGCATGAAGCACGACGGTCACACCATCAAGGCGGAGTCGTTCAAGGCTTCGGGGATCACGGACGCGGTCGTCGTCCACTGGAACCTCACCACGCCCGAGCTCTACACCGCGGCGCTCAACCGGGGCGAAGCGCAGCTCGCCCACCTCGGGCCGCTGGTGGTGGACACCGGCCGTTACACCGGTCGCTCGCCCCAGGACAAGTACATCGTGCGCGACGCCACCACCGCCGACACCGTGGCGTGGGGCCCGATCAACCAGCCGATGGAGCCCGAACAGTTCGAGGCGCTCAGGGCGGCCGCGCTCGACACTACGCAGGGGCTCGAGCTGTTCGTGACCGACGTCTTCGTGGGTGCCCACCCCGACTTCCGGGTCCCGGTACGCGTCATCACCGAGTACGCCTGGCACAGCCTGTTCATCCGCAACCTGTTCGTGCGCCCCACCCTGCGCGCGCGGGCACGCTTCGAGCCGGTCTACACCATCCTCGACCTGCCGAGCCTGCGCGCCGACCCGGCGACCATGGGCACGCGCAGCGAGACCGTCATCGCCATGAACCTCAGCGAGAAGCTGGTGATCGTCGGCTCCACCGAGTACGCCGGCGAGATGAAGAAGGCGGCCTTCTCGATGATGAACTTCGAGCTGCCGGCCCGCGGCGTGCTGCCCATGCACTGCTCGGCCAACGTCGGGCCGGACAACGAGGTGGCCCTGTTCTTCGGGCTGTCGGGCACCGGCAAGACCACCCTGTCGTCGACCTCCGAGCGCACCCTCATCGGCGACGACGAGCACGGCTGGACCGACCAGGGGGTCTTCAACTTCGAGGGGGGCTGCTACGCCAAGATCGAGCACCTCTCGGCCGAGGCCGAGCCCGAGATCTACCAGACCACGCGCCGCTTCGGCACCATCCTGGAGAACGTCGTCGTCGACACGGACACCCGCCGCGTCAACCTCGACGACACTTCCAAGACCGAGAACACGCGCGCGGCCTACCCCATCACCCACATCGGCAACGCCAGCCGCGTCGGCTTCGCCGGCAAGCCCGCGCACGTGGTGTTCCTGTCGGCCGACGCCTTCGGGGTCCTGCCCCCCATCGCCCGACTCACGCCCGAGCAGACCCAGTACTACTTCCTGTCCGGCTACACCGCCAAGCTGGGCGGCACCGAGCGCGGCGTGACCGAGCCGCAGGCGACCTTCTCCATCTGTTTCGGGGGCCCCTTCATGCCGCGCCCGGCCGTCACCTACGCCGAGTTGCTCGCCGCCAAGGTGCGCGAGGCGGAGGCCTCGGTGTGGCTGGTCAACACCGGCTGGACCGGGGGACCGTACGGCGAGGGCCACCGCATGCCCATCAGCTACACGCGCGCGATGATCGACGCCGCGGTCACCTCGCGACTCGACCACGCCGACTTCGAGAACGAGCCCTACTTCGGCCTGGCCGTGCCCACCAAGGTCCCCGGCGTGCGCGCCGACGTCCTGTGGCCGCGTGCCACCTGGGCCGACGGCGAGGCCTACGAGCGGCAGGCGCAGAAGGTTGCCGAGATGTTCCGGGAGAACTTCCGACGCTTCGAGGGGCAGGTCTCCGAGGCGGTCCTGGCGGCCGGGCCCCTGGTGTGATGGCGTCCCGGTCCTGACGGGGGTACCGTGATCGAGATCCTGGCGGGCAATCCGCTGCTGCTGCTGTTCATCGTTGCCGCCCTGGGCTACCCGCTGGGCCGTATCCGGGTGGCCGGCTTCAACCTGGGTGTGGCGGCGGTGCTGTTCGTGGGGCTGGGCGTGGGGGCCATCGATCCGAGCCTGCGCCTGCCCGACCTGGTCTACCAGCTCGGGCTGGTGATCTTCGTGTACACGGTGGGCCTGGCGAGCGGGCCGGGCTTCTTCGCCTCCTTCGGCAGACGCGGGCTGCGCGACAACCTGCTGGTCCTGTTCGCGCTGCTGTTCGCCGCCGGGCTCACCACCGTGCTGGCGCTGGGCCTGAAGATCCCGGGGCCGTTCGCCGCCGGCCTGTTCGCCGGCGGGCTCACCAACACCCCCGCCCTCGCGAGCCTGGTGGAGACGTTGCAGCAGAGCGGACGCGCCGCGCTGGACAACCAGCCGGTGGTGGCCTACTCGATCAGCTATCCGGTCGGGGTGGTGGGGGTCATCCTGGCCATCTTCATCGCGCAGCGGTTGTGGCGCGTCGACTACCCCCGTGAGGCCCGGGCGCTGCGCGACCTGGGGGCCTCGGGGGAACGCCTGGACGTGGCGACGGTGCGCATCACGCGCGCGGACATGGCGGAGCGGAACGTGCAGGGCTGGCTCGAGCGCGAGCGCTGGCACGTGCTGTTCGCCCGCTA
>CAZTTB010000192.1:0-3546 GCA_964616005.1 uncultured bacterium
TCATGCAGCTCGCCATCGACGGCAAGCTGGCGCTGTGGCTGATGGTGCTGCTGGCCTTCGGCAAGATCGTGGCGATGTCGTTCACCATCAGCTCCGGCGGCTCGGGCGGGGTCTTCGGCCCCACCCTGTTCGTCGGCAGCATGCTGGGCGGCGCACTGGCCAGCTTCCTGCACTTCCTCACGCCGTCGGGCCCGAGCCCGGAGGCGCTCGCCGTGGTCGGCATGGCCGCCATCTTCGCCGGCGCCGCCCGGGTGCCGCTGGCGACCCTCATCATGGTGGCCGAGATGACCGGCGGCTACCGCCTGATCGTTCCGACCATGCTGACGGTGTCGCTCAGCTACGTGATCCAGGACACCCTCACGCGGCGCGCCAAGTACCCCACCCTGTACGAGTGGCAGGTCGCCCACCCCGGCGACAGCCCGGTGCACCAGCAGGAGTACTACCAGGCGGTGCTCAAGCTGCTACGCCAGCGCGTGGTCACGCTCGACCCGACCATCCTCGACCGCGAGTTCGTCGACCGGCTGTCGCGCGGCGAGCCGGTGCCGATGGTCGGCCGCCACGAGTTCGTGTACATGACCGAGGTGCCCCTGGGTTGCCCGGTGACGAAGAAGAAGCTGCGCGAGCTGCGGCTGCCGTCCGACGTCCTCATCGCCGGGGTGATGCACAACGAGCGGGCCTCGATCCCCGACGGCGACACCATGCTCGAGGAGGGCGACCGGCTCACCGTGGTCGCCACCCAGGCGTCGATGGAGGCGTTCAAGCAGATGATCGACGCCCACGACGCGCAGCCCGCGCCGGCGCGGGCCGGCGGCGACGACTGAGCCGACTCACCCCCGGTAGGGCCGGCACACCTTCCCCGCGATGACCGGGTGGCGGGCGCCGGTGGCGGCCGGCAGCACGTTCGGCTCCCCGTGGATCGCCATGAACCCCATGACCGCCATCGCCAGCGTCTCGCGGTCCTTGTCCTGGTAACCCGCCTCCCGGAAGGTGCGTACCGGGACCGGCAGCCGCCGGCGCAGGCGCCCCACCAGGTCCGGGTTGCGGGCCCCGCCCCCGGCGACGAGCACTTCGTCGAGGCCGCCGGGCAGCACGTGCCGCTCGTAGGCGCGGGCGATCGACTCGGCGGTGAGCGCGCTCAGCGTGGCGACCACGTCGGCGGGAGCCGCGCCGTCGAGCCCGCCGCGGGCCAGGGCGTACGGCAGCGTGAACAGCTCGCGCCCGGTCGTCTTGGGAGGCGGCAGCTCGAAATACGGCTCGGCCAGCAGCCGCTCGAGCGCATCGTCGAGCACCTGCCCGCCGGCGGCGACCCGGCCCTCCTCGTCGAACGGCTCGGCCAGCAGCCGCTCCATCGCCTCGTCCATCAGGCAGTTCCCCGGCCCGGTGTCGAACGCCAGCACCTTCTCCGGATCGCCGTCGGCCGGCAGCACCGTGACGTTGCCGATGCCCCCGATGTTCTGGACCGCGATCCGCTCGCCCGGCCGTCGGTAGAGGTGGAGGTCGGCGAAGGGCACCATCGGCGCCCCCTGCCCGCCCGCCGCCAGGTCGCCCTGCCGGAAGTCCGACACCGTGACCACCGAACAGCGCTCGGTGACCACGCTCGCCTCCCCCAGCTGCAGGGTACTGACCACGTGCCAGCCGCGCTCGGCCTCGGGCCGGGGGATGTGGTACACGGTCTGGCCGGACAGAGCGACCAGATCGAGCGGTTGACGCCGGGCGGCGGCGGCCACGGCCTCGGCGTAGGCCACCCCGATCTCCTGGTGCAGCTCGGTGAGCAGGACCACGTCGGAGCGCGCCGGGTCGATGGCGCGCTGGAGCCGCTCGCGCAGCGCGTCCCGGTAGGGGTGGGAGCCGCGCCCGAGCACCTCCCAGTCGAGCCGTCCGCCGCGCCGCGCCAGCCTCACGGTGACCGTGTCCACGCCGTCGAGCGAGGTGCCCGACATGAGTCCGAGCACCGTCATCGGCTCGAGATCGCCGGGGACGGATCCTGTGCGCTCCACATCGCTCATCGGACCGCCTCCTCGTCGAACGCGCCCGCCACCAGGCCGTGGACGCGCCGGCGCAGGCCCTCGATGCCGGCTCCCGCCTCCCGGGTCGGGTGGACGCGGTTGGTCAGCAGGGCCGCCGTCCAGCCCTGCCGTGGCTCGACGACCAGGCTGGTCCCCGTGAACCCCGTGTGCCCGAACGCCGCCTCCGTCGCCTCGGGCCCGAACGGCCAGTCGGCCTCGCGCAACCGCCACAGCAGCCCGCGCCGCGGCCCCTCGCCGCCGGAGCGGTCGAGCAGGGCGGCACGCAACACGCCCTCCGACGCGAACGGTGCCTGGAGCCGCAGCCACGCCCGCCCCAAGGCGATCACGTCCGCGGCCGGCGCGAACAGGCCGGCGTGCCCCGAGACGCCCTCCAGGGCCCAGGCGTTCTCGTCGTGCACGACCCCCTGCAGAACGCCGCCGCGCAGGCCGTCGTCCTCGGTGGCGGCGACGGGCAGGCCGGGATCGAGCGGACCGTAGCCGGTGCGCTCCATGCCGAGCGGCGCGAAGACCTCACGCGCCAGCAGCGCGTCGATCCGCTCGCCAGCGACCCGCTCGATCACGGCGGTCAGGGCGATGACGCCCAGGTCGGAGTAGCGGTAACGACCGGCGTGCGCTTCCAGCGGCGTCTGCAGCACGCCGGCCACGCCCATGCGGCGGTCGGCGGCCTGCGTGAACAACGGCCGCCATGCCGGCAGGCCGGACACGTGGGTGGCGAGCGCCTCCAGGCTCACGTCGCCGAGCGAGGGCTCCTGGAACCAGCCGGCGTTGCTGAAGAAGCGCCGGACGCGGTCCTCGAGCCGCAACGCACCGGCGTCGAGGAGCCTCAGCAGCGCGCTCAGGCAACCGACCACCTTGGTGAGTGAAGCCAGATCGTAGCGGGTATCGGCCGTCACGCGCTCGCCGCCGTAGCGGCGCACGCCGGCGATGACCGGCTCCCACACGTGGTCCGCACCGGCGACCAGGATCACGCCGCCCGGCACCGTTCCGTCCGCCACCGCGGCCTCGAGGGCGGCCGCGACGGCCGCCCTGCCGCGGCTCTCGGCCGCAGAAGCGTCGTTCATGGCGGCCACGCTAGCACGATTGAAGCGATTGGTCTTGGAATGGTACACTGGCCGCGTCGCAGAGGTACCGTCGGTAGCTGTGGCTAGCGTGGGGAACGGCCTTCGTTGCCACCACGATAGAAGGAGGTTGGACATGCGGATCCGGATCGGTCTGCTCCTGGCGGTGCTCGTCGCCGCGATGAGCCTGGCATACGCGCAGAAGGGAACGCTCGAGATCGCGGTCGATCAAGCGCCGGTCGGGCTCGACCCCGACATCGTGACGGCCTTCTCCTCGTTCGCCGTGGTGAACCAGATCTACGAGGGCCTGGTGGAGGTCAACAGCAAGCTCCAGCTCGAGCCCGCACTGGCGACGTCCTGGACCGTCTCCCCCGACGGGCTCAGTTACACCTTCGAGCTGCGCAAGGGCGTGAAGTTCCACAACGGCCGCGAGATGACCTCGGCCGACGTGGTCTACTCCT
>CAZTTB010000193.1:0-3516 GCA_964616005.1 uncultured bacterium
GCCCAGCGACGGCGCGTCGGCGGCGGACGGCATCGAGGGCGGCGTGAAGCTGCCGTTGGCGTTGACGCATGAGGATCTGGCGGACCTCACCGGCTCGAGCCGCGTGACCATCACCCGCATCCTCGGCGAGTTGCGGGCCGACGGCGCTCTGGAGGGTACCCGCGGCGTGTACGTCGCCAACCTCGAGGGCTTGGAGCGCGCCACCGATCACTACGTCATGCAGGTGCTCTGACCCCGCGCCCGGTATCCCGTTCGCTCTGCACCGCCCCGGCCACGAACGCCGGGGCGGTGCTCGTTGGGACCGGCGACCGCCGGGTCCGTTCCCCGGCAGCGCTGGAGTCGCCGGCGTAGGGTGGGACGGCCCCCCGCTCCGGCGAGGCTCCTATACTCGTAGCTGGCATGCTGACCTTCACCGATTCCGCCCGCAAGCGCGTCGCGCACTTCCTCGAGATGCAGCAGGACCAGCAGGTGAGCGCACTCCGCATCGCCGGCGACCGCACCTCGCAGCGGCTGTGGCTGGTCAAGCCCAGCGACCGCGAGGAGACGGACGCCGTGTTCCGCGTCGATGCCTTCGACGTCTACCTCGATCCGCTGACCTCGGACCGGCTCTCCGGCGCCACCGTCGACTTCGTCGAAGGCGCCATGCAGAGCGGCTTCCGGGTGTTCTTCCCCAGCCCGAGCTGGGACGACCCGCTGGCCCAGAAGGTCCAGGACGTCATCGATACCGTGATCAACCCCGGGGTGGCGGCGCACAGCGGCAACGTCAGTCTCGAGAGCGTCGACGACGGCGTCGCCTACATCTCCTTCGGCGGCGGCTGCCAGGGCTGCGGCGCGGCCGACGTCACGCTCAAGGGCGGGGTCGAGCGCATCCTCAAGCAGCACGTTCCCGAGATCACCGCGGTGCGCGACGGCACGGACCATGCCGCCGGGACCAACCCGTTCTACGTGTCGACCGACGGCGCCAAGGAATCGCCGCTGTCCTGACCTGCCGCCGGGACCCGGGCTAGCGGGTCGCCAGCAGGGCGTTGATGGCGCCGCGCAGGTCGGTGCCCGTCAGGGGTTTGTTGAGGAACAGATCGGCGCCCACGTCTTCGGCGCGACGGCGCGTGTCTTCGTCGATGAGCGCCGTCATGATGATGACCGGCACGTGCTTCAGCCGGGTCAGGCGGCGTGCCCGCGCGCAGACGTCGAGGCCCGTCATGAACGGCATGTTCACGTCGAGGATCATCAGATCGGGGGTGTGCGACTGCAGGTAGGTGAGGGCGTCATGCCCGTTCTCTACGCCGACCACATCGAACGTGTAGCCGCTGAGAACGAGCTCGAGCAGACGGAGATGACCTAGGTCGTCGTCCGCGACCAACACGGTTCGGTTGGGCGCACCCATATGGCAGCATAGGCCCCGGCCTCTTACGGGATTCTGACGGCTGCGTGCTGGACCGGGTTCGTGCGGGTCCGCGGCCGCCGTCGCCGGCGCCGTGCCCGGCGGTATACTCGCCCAACCCGGCCCCCGGCCGACCAGGACGGTGCCCATGCGATCGAGTCGAGCGAAGGCCCAGCTGGCCCACGAGATCACGGCGGACGAGATCCGGCAGGCCGTCGATGTGGCGGCGGGCCGCCGGCCGGCCACCCTGTTGCTCAGGGACGGGCGTCTGCTCAACGTCTTCGACGGGCGCATCCGCCGCGTATCGGTCGCCTTCGCGGGCCGCCTCATCGCGACGGTCGGCAGCGACGACGACGCCCCCGCAGCGGACACCACCATCGACCTGCACGGCGCCTACCTCGCTCCCGGGCTGATCGACGGGCACGTGCACATCGAGTCCTCGCTGGTCACGCCTGCGGCCTACGCCGAGGGCGTGGTGCCGCGCGGCGTCACCGGGGTGGTGTGCGACCCGCACGAGATCGCCAACGTCGCCGGCGTGCCCGGGGTGCAGTGGCTGCTCGAGCGCTCGCGGGGCCTGCCGCTGGACGTCTGGGTGACGGTGCCCAGCTCGGTCCCCTCCACCGCCATGGAGACGGCGGGGTCGGCGCTGGGGCTGGCGGAGATCGGGGCGTTGCTCGAGCACCCCCAGGTCGTGGGCGTGGCGGAGATGATGAGTTTCCCCGCCGTGGTGGCGGGCGACGCCGTCGAGCTCGGCAAGGTGGTGCTCGCCGAGGCCGCCCGCAAGACGGCCGAGGGGCATGCCCCCGGTCTGAGCGGCCGTGCGCTCCAGGCGTACCTGGCCAGCGGCATCGGGTCGGATCACGAGAGCACCACGCTCGAGGAAGGGCGCGAGAAGCTCGCGGCCGGGGTCTTCCTGATGGTGCGCGAGGGCTCGGTGACACGGGACCTGGACGCGTTGTTGCCGTTGGTGCGTGTTGAGCATACCGACCGTATCGGCTTCGTCACCGACGACCGGCTGCCGCATGACCTGCTCGACGAAGGCGGGGTCGACTGCCTGGTGCGGCGGGCCGTGCAGGCGGGCGCCGACCCGGTCTACGCCGTGCGCTGCGCCAGCTACAACGTCGCCCGGCACTACGGCCTGAAGCGCCGTGGCGCGGTGGCGCCGGGCTACGTGGCGGACCTGGTGGTGATCGACGACCTGGCGTCGTTCCGCGCGCAGGCCGTCTACAAGAACGGGCGGCGCGTCGCCCTGGACGGCCGCTTCGAGCCGGACGGGGCGCCGGCGAGCGCTCCGGCCTCGGCGACCCACGACGCCGCGGCCGACGAGGCCGTACGCGACACGGTGCGCCTTCCGCGGCTCCAGCCGAGCGACCTCCACCTGGAGGACCCCGGCGGCCCGGTGCGCGTGATCCGGGCGCTCCCGAACCAGATCCTCACGGGCGCCCTCGAGCTGCGCCCCACCGTCGAGAGGTCCGCCGTGGTCGCCGACCCGTCGCGCGACCTTCTCAAGCTCGCCTGTGTCGAGCGGCACGGCCGGCACGGCGGCGTGGCCGTCGGCCTCGTGACCGGCTTCGGCCTGCAGCGGGGCGCGCTGGCGTCCACCGTCGGGCACGACCACCACAACCTGCTGGTGGTCGGCGCCGACGACGCGGCCATGCTGGTCGCGGCCGAGCGGCTGCAGGCGATCGGCGGCGGCTTCGTGGCCGTGGAGGGAGACCGCGTCCTCGCCGAGCTGCCGCTCGAGATCGCCGGCCTGGTCACCGACGCCCCCCTCGCCGACGTCCGCAGGAGCATGCGGGCGTTGGACGAGGCCGCGCTGGGTCTGGGTGCGACGCTGCCGGCACCCTTCATGGCGCTGTCGTTCCTCGGGCTGCCGGTGATCCCGGAGCTCCGCCTCACCGACCGCGGCCTGGTGGACGTGCTGGCCGGGCAGATCGTGCCGTTCGCCGCCGATCGCTGACATGGGTGGGCCGACCCTGCTGCGGGGGACCGTCCTGCACGTCCCGCGCGACCCGTTCCTGGAAGGCGGCGTCCTGGAGGCCGAAAGCGACGGGGCGCTGGCGTTGGAGGGCGGGTCCGTGCTGGCCGCCGGGGACTATGCGGGGTTGCGCCGGCGGTTCCCGGCCGCCGCGGTC
>CAZTTB010000194.1:0-3475 GCA_964616005.1 uncultured bacterium
GCCGAGCGCGCCAGCCGCCGCTCGCTCGAGCTACTCGGGGCGCTCGGCCCGTCTCTCGAGCTCGGCCATGCCCAGGTCGTGCAGGCTGCCCTGCGCATGCGCGCGCGCGATGCCGAGGACGCCGTGGAGTGGGGGAGGCGCGCTCTGGCGTCGGCCGAGCAGTTCGGAGACCTGGAGCTCGCAGTCCGTGCCCACTGCAGGATCGCTGCCGGCCTGCTGCAGCTCGGCGAGGCCGGGGGCGAGGAGCACCTGGCTTCGGCGCGGCGCGTGGCCGAGGATGCCGGGCTGCATCGCGTCCTGGCGCTGGCTGACGTGACGGCTGCTTCCATCGCCCTCGAGTACGGACGTTACCCGGAGGCGCGCCTGCGGGCGGCTTCGGGGATCGCCGTCTGTCGCGAGTTCGACCTCGACAGCGACGGACTCTACCTGCAGTCGGTGCGGGCGTCCGCCGACCTGTATCAGGGGGACTGGCGTGCTGCGGAGGTGGCGGCCGAGGCGATCGCACGGAGTCGCGACGACGAGGCCCTCAGCCGCATCCCGGCACTGGTCACGCTGGGGCGGCTACGCAGCCGGCGCGGCGAGCCGGGCGCCAGGCGGGCGCTCGACGAATCGCTCGAGCTGGCGGAGCGGACCCGCACGCTGCAGCGTCTCGGGCCCGTTCGCACGGCCCGCGCGGAGGAAGCCTGGCTGGCGGGGGACGTCGAACGGACGCGCCGCGAGGCGGCAGCGGCCTACCCGCTGGCTTTGGAGCGTCGGCACCCGTGGTTCGCGGGCGAGCTCGGGTTCTGGCTCCGGCGCGCCGGAGCCGAGGTGGAGCTGCCCGCCTGGGCCGCCGCGCCCTTCCGGCTCGAGGCGGAAGGCGCGAGCGTGGAGGCGGCCGCCGTCTGGGAGGCGCTGGGCTGCCCCTACGAGGAGGCACGCGCGCTGGCGTCCAGCGGCCGCAGCGACGCACTCGAGCGTGCCCTGCGGGTGTTCGAGTCGTTGGGCGCGCATCCGGCCGCCCATGCCGCCGCTCGGCAGCTCCGGAGCCTCGGCGTACGCGCGATACCGCGCGGTCCACGGCCCAGGACACGCGCCCACCCTGCGGGCCTGACCCCGCGCGAGGCCCAGGTGCTGGCGCTGCTGGCGCGCGGCCTCACCGACAGGGCGCTGGCGGACCAACTCCACATCTCCCCCAAGACTGCCGGACATCACGTCTCCTCGATCCTGGCCAAGCTCGGTGTGCGGCGACGGACCGAGGCCGCAGCGGCCGCCCACCAACGCGGCTTGCTGACCGGGGTGGACGGAACGGTCGGCGGGCCTGAGACCGGAGATCCCGTCCCCCCCGGTTCCGGGTCGCGGTCACCGGATGGCACCGCAAGCTAGGCAGGCCGACCGCCGAGCATAGGGCGTTCTCCCGATGCGCAGACGGACCGTGAGACGTCACCCTATGGGCACCGGAAGTCCGGGATCGCCGGCGCATCGAGGTGCCCCACGCGGGCGCCGCGCCGTCGCGAGGCCGCCGACGTCGACCCACGACGCCGGCGCGGAAGGAGAGGGCATGCCACGCTACCTGGTCGAACGCACGTTCCCCGAGGGCCTCCACATCCCCGTGACGTCGGATGGAGCCGCGAGCTGCCTCTCCGTCGTGGGCCACAACGCCGACTTCGGCGTCACCTGGGTGCACTCCTACGTGACCGAGGACAAAGGCAAGACGTACTGCATCTACGACGGCCCGAGCCCCGAGGCGGTGCGCCGCGCCGCCGACGCCAACGGCCTGCCTGTGGACAGCGTGACGCCGGTGAGCGTGCTGGATCCCTACTTCTATCGCTGACCTGCGCTCGACGCCGAGCCGCTACGGTGTCCGGGCGGTGCCGACCCACCGGACCCCGACGTCGGCCGCCGCCCGCAGCCGGTCGGCGAGCTGCGCGGTGTGGTGCTGGACGTGGCGCAGGTTCACCAGCTGGTGCTCGAGCTTCGACATCCGGTACCAGGAGAACCCGCTGACCGGGCTCGAGAGATCGAGTCCGTCCACCGCGTCGTCCACCATCGCGTCGCACACCTGCCAGTAGCTCAGCACCTGCGCTCGGGTGTAGGGCTCGGGCAGCAGCGCGAGCGTGCTCTGCGGGTCGGCAGGACCGGCGATGCCGTCGGGGTGCTGCACGTCGGACTGATGCCCCTGCCACGGGTGGAACGCCTCCTCGTCCGGCATCAGGTACAGGTGCGTGAAGAAGAGCGCATGGTACGCCACCTGCCAGTAGGCGTTGGTGGGCGCGGGGTCGTGCCACAGCGCTTCGGGACACCGTTCCACGGACTCTTTCAGCATGGCCAGGGACGCATGGTACTGGCGCTTCAGGACCGTTCCGAGGGCCGGGTTGGCGCTGGACGGCGACGCGTTCGGGTCGCTCATGGCGGTCGCTCTCCCTTCGGTGGCCGACGGGCATCGTGGGGCTACGTGCAACATGATGGCACACCCGAGCTTGCCGAGCGACGGCCGCCCGACGGCGTCGTCGTCCAGCGAGATCGCGCAGCGGGAGGCGTTCGATGCGGCGGCGGGTCGCGCGCTCCCCCGTTCGGGGGTTCCTCCGGTACTTGAAAAGGTGCACAATCGACATTGGATACGTGGACCTGTGAGAGCATCGGCTCTGTTCACCGATCGAGATTCCGGAAGGGAGGTCGTGCGGTGCGCGGTTCGCAAGCGCTGACCCTGCTCGAGATCATCCTCGTCGTGGCCGTGGTCGGCATCGTCCTTGCGGTCGGAGCGGTGAGCTTGACGGCACTGGGCGATCCCCTGGGCGCCGCGGCCTCCTCGGTCGAGGGTACCTTCAAGCAGGTCCGCGCCAAGGCCATGAGCACGACCTCCGCCTATCGGGTCTCGCGCGTCAGCGCCACCGGGCTGCTCGCCGAGTATGCCATGTCCTGCAGCGACACCACCGGCTGGACCCATGACGCCAGGCTCGATGCCACCCTGGACAACGGGGTGCAGCTGACGGTTCCCGCCGCCAATGGCGTGATCGTGTGTTTCGACGCACGCGGCCTCGCCGATTCCAATCCGACCGTCACCCTGACCGACGCCAAGGGGGCGACCGCCTCGGTCGAGGTGTTCGTGGGCGGCGCCGTGGAGGTGCACCGATGACACGACGCAGCCGCGCGCGAGGTTTCACCCTGATCGAAGCGCTCATCGGAGTGGCCATCCTGGCGGTCGTGCTGGCAGGCATCGTTCCCGCCTTCCTGAGCTACCTCCGAGTGAACAACCAGAGTGACGTCCGTGGCGGGGCGGTTGCCGCGGCCGAGAGCGTCCTCGATAACCTTCGTCAGACGCCCATCGCCGCCTGGGGTCCAAGCGGAACGGTGCTGAACGCCAGCGGAGGCGACCGGAGCTACGAGGTGACGGTCCTGTATTGCACGGCCTCCCTGCCGTACTGCAGCAGCGACACTCGCCACGTCGAAGCGGTGGTCCGCTACCAGGGGAAGGTCTACTACGATGTCCAGACCG
>CAZTTB010000195.1:0-3435 GCA_964616005.1 uncultured bacterium
ACGACATCGCGCCGGCCGTGGTCGGCATGGACGCGCTCGATCAGGCCGGTCTCGATGCCGCGCTGGTCGACCTCGACGGCACTCCGAACAAGCAGCGACTGGGCGCGAACGCCATGCTGGCGGTCTCGCTGGCGACGGCTCGGGCGGCGGCCTCCGTGATGGAGCTCCCGCTCTACCGCTACCTGGGCGGCAACAATGCGCGCACCCTTCCCGTGCCGCTCATGAACGTCCTGAACGGGGGGAAGCACGCCGACAACAACGTCGACATGCAGGAGTTCATGCTCGTGCCGGCGGGCTTCGACAGCTTCGCGGAAGGCCTGCGGGCCGGCGTGGAGACCTTCCACCACCTCAAGAAGGTACTCAGCGCTCGCGGCTACAACACCAACGTGGGCGACGAGGGCGGCTTCGCGCCCAACCTCAAGAGCAACCAGGAGGCCATCGAAGTGTTGCTCGAGGCGATCGAGAAGGCCGGCTACAGCGCCGGCGAGCAGGTGTTCATCGCGCTCGACCCCGCCTCCAGCGAGTTCTACGACGACGGCGTCTACCACCTCGCAGCCGAGGGCAAGAAGCTCGACGCCGACGGGATGATCGACTACTGGGAGGAGTGGCTGTCCAAGTACCCCATCCTCTCTCTGGAGGACGGCCTCGCCGAGGACGACTGGCACGGCTGGGCGTCGTTGACGAAGCGCCTCGGCGAGCGCGTGCAGCTCATCGGGGACGACCTGTTCGTGACCAACGTCGACTTCCTGCAGCGCGGGATCGACGAGCACGTGGCCAACGCCATCCTCGTCAAGGTCAACCAGATCGGCACGCTGACCGAAGCCATGGACGCCATCGAGCTGGCCAAGGGCCACGGCTACCGTAACGTGATCAGCCACCGCAGCGGCGAGACCGAGGACGCCTTCATCGCCGATCTGGCGGTAGGCGTCAATGCCGGCCAGATCAAGACCGGCTCCGCCAGCCGCTCCGATCGACTGTCGAAGTACAACCGGCTCCTCAGCATCGAGGCGGAGCTCGCCGGCCAGGCGCGCTACCTCGGGAAGAAGGCCTTCCAGCGATGATCGCCGAGCGCCGCACCAAGGTCGTCGCCACGCTCGGGCCTGCGAGCAGCGACGCCGACACCATCAGGCGGCTCATCACGGCGGGCGTCAACGTCTTCCGGCTCAACTTCTCGCACGGCAGCAAGGAGACGCACCGGACCAACGTCGGCTTGATCCGCGAGGAGGCCGCGCGCCTCGGTCGTGCGGTGGGCATCCTTCAGGACCTCCAGGGACCGAAGATCCGCATCGCCACCTTCGCCGACGGCGAAGTGGTGCTGGAGCCGGGAGCCGCCTTCAAGCTGACCTGCGACGACGACTCGCCGGGGGACGTCGAACGCGTCGGCGTGACGTACACGAACCTCTGCCAGGACGTCAAGGGCGGCGACACGCTGCTGCTCGACGACGGACGACTCCGGCTCGAGGTCACCGGCATCCACGGCGGCACGATCGAGACGCGCGTCGTTCTGGGCGGGATCCTCTCCAACAACAAGGGGATCAACATCCCCGGTGCCGACCTGAGTATCCCGGCGCTCACCGACAAGGACGTCGCGGACCTGACCTACGGGGCGGAGCTCGACGTCGACTGGGTCGCCATGAGCTTCGTGCGGAGCCGCGACGACCTGTTGCTGGCACGGCACTACCTGGCGCGCGCGGGCTCGCAGGCGAAGCTGATGGCGAAGATCGAGAAGCCGAGCGCGGTCGAGCGTTTCGACGAGATCCTGCACGAGGTCGACGGCATCATGGTGGCGCGCGGAGACCTCGGGGTGGAGATGGCGCCGGAGAAGGTCCCGCTCATCCAGAAGCGGCTGATCCGCGCCTCGCTCGACGCCGGCAAGCCGGTCATCACGGCCACGCAGATGCTGGAGTCGATGGTGCACAGCCCCACCCCCACGCGCGCCGAGGCCTCGGACGTGGCCAACGCGATCTACGACGGGACCGACGCCATCATGCTGTCGGCCGAGACCGCGGTCGGCGAGTACCCGGTCGAGGCCGTGGCGATGATGGACCGCATCGCGCGCTCGGTCGAAGCCGACGAGGGCTACCAGCGGGACATGCGGGAGCACTACCCGACGCCGGAGAACACCACCGCCGACGCGGTGTCGCTGGGCGCCTGCGAGATGGCGTTCACCCTGAACGCGCAACTCATCGTGACGTTCACGTCGAGCGGCACGACTGCCCAGCGGGTGTCGCGCAACCGCCCCAACGTGCCGATCCTGGCGGTGACGCCGAACGCACGCGCCTACCGCCAGCTGGCGGTGGCCTGGGGCGTGGTGCCGCACATGAGCGACGACATCCACAGCACCGATGAGATGGTGGCGGTGGCGACGCGCACCATCAAGACGGTGGGACTCGCCGAACCGGGCGGCCGCTTCGTCATCACCGCGGGCGTGCCCTTCGGCATGCGGGGCACCACCAACCTGATCCGCGTGGAGCGCTACCGACCGGACAGCTGAGCACCGTTTCCGACACGAGAACGCGGCCGGCAGGCTCCGAAGAGGAGCCTGCCGGCCGCGTTCGTGATCGAGGATGGGTCCGCCGGCCGGCGCCGGGGCCGCGGCGTGCCCTGGCCCTGGGCTAGACCTCCTCGGCGCGCACCACGACCTTCAGGTCGATGGTGACGTCGGGGTGGGGGCGGTAGGGAACGACGTACTCGCCGAGCGTCTTGATGGGCTCCTGCAGCACGATCTTGCGGCGGTCGATCACGACGTCGTAGGCGGTCTTGAGCGCCTGCGCGATGTCCTTGTTGCCGACCGAGCCGTAGATGCGTTCCTCGCCGGCCCTCACGCTGATCTCGAGGGTCGCCTCGCCGAGCATCTCCTGCAGGCGCTCCGCGTCGCCCTTGCGCTCGGCAAGGACGCGGGCACGCTGCGCCAGCCGCGCCTGGAGCTCCGCACGGTTGGCTTCGGTGGCCGGCAGTGCCAGCCCCTGCGGCACCAGGAAGTTGCGGGCGTACCCGGGGCGCACCCGCACGACCTCGCCGGCCTCACCGAGGCCGTCGACGGGTTCGAGCAGGATGACGTTCACTTCCGCACCAACTTCTCCGTAATCGGGATGATGGCGAGCGAGCGAGCACGCTTGATGGTGGTTGCGAGCCTACGCTGGTGCTTGGCACACGTGCCCGTGCGACGACGGGGCAGGATCTTGGCGGTGTCGCTGATGAAGCGCCGCAGCATCCTTCCGTCGTGGTAGTCCATGATCTCCGCTTCGCCCGTGCAGAACGCACAGACCTTCGGCCTACGGCCGCGGCGTCCGCCGCCGCGGCGGCGACGCTCTTTCGAATCTCGTTCTCGTGGCATCTAGAAAGGCAGATCCTCTTCCGGTGGGAACTCTTCATCGATGTCAAGCTGACTCGCCTGGGCACCCTGAGACACCTTCTCGGGGCGGGTCCCGGCTC
>CAZTTB010000196.1:0-2018 GCA_964616005.1 uncultured bacterium
GAGCGCAACACCAGATCGGTCTGCGTCGGGTTGAAGGCGGCCTGCAGCACCCGGACGCCGTCGCGATCGCGGTACCTCAGGACCGGCTCCAGCTCTCCCGTGCTCGCCAGCGTCTGCCAGCCTTCGCCGCCCGACCACGCCGTGGGCTGAGGCTCGAGCCCCACCACCACATCCTGCAGGTCCACGAAGCGCATCAGCTCCGAGCCCCGATCGAACTCGCTCACCACCCGGTAGTCCGGCTTCGAGGCCGCCGGCGCGAACAGCAGGTAGTTGCCCGCCGGCAAGCCGGCGGCGTCTGCGCGCGTGAGCACGTGCAGGTCGGCGGGGACCTGCGCGGCCCCGGCGCTCACTCGCACGCTCACGCCGGGCACCGCCGCCAGTGCCTTGACGACCGCCTCGTTGGCGTCCTGCACCACCGCGTTCACCTGGCGAGCGCCGGCGTAGGCCACGTCGTCGAGGGTGAGGGCGTCACCCGCCGCGGAACCGGCCTCCACCCCCGCGGGCAGCCCGATGGCGGCTCGGTAGACACCCTGGACGTCGGCGAGTGGGAAGGTGATGCTGCCCGTGCCCCCGGCCGGAACCAGTACCGGGCCGCTGGCCACGGCGGCGCCGTCGCGGCTGAGCGACACCTGGACCTGCACCGGGCGCGGGCTGTTCGACACGACCCCCACATAGGCCTGCTGGATGCCCAGGTCGAACGCGCTGATCCCCACGTTCACGCCGTCGCCGGCAACGTTGTGGTAGGCGACCGAGGCGCCGCCTACCGCCGACTGGTCGGTGATCAACTCGATCTGGGCGCCCGGTTCGACCGCCTCAGCGAGGGCGACCGCCCGCTCCAGGTCGACGCTTCGGTCGCCCACCTGGAGCTGCTGCAAGGCGCGCCGGACGGCCCCGCGGTCGCCGGTCAACGGTTGCAGGACGCGGGCGTCCACGCCGGCACGGACGATCGCCACGCGCCCCGCGCCCGCCAGCAGGCGCTCGGCCTGCGCCCTGGCCTTGTCGATGCGCACGCCGTCGCTGTCGCGCGCTGCCATGCTGGCAGAGGCGTCGAGCACGAGGACGCGGTCGGGCGCGACATCCCCGGCGATCAGGGGGCGCGCCAGCGCCAGGGCGGCGAGCGCCACGAACAGCAGCTGCGCCAGCAGCAACCAGGTCGGGGAGATCCGCTTGCGCCGCTCCGCTACCTGGCGGGCGCGTTGCCACAGGAACATGGCCGAGACCTGGCGGCGGCGGCGTCGGGAGCGCACGAAGTGGAGCAGCACCACCAGCGGCAACGCCAGCAGCGCCCACAGGAACTGGGGGGCGGCGAAGCTCAACGCCCCCGCCCTCCCCGTGCGGCGCCCGCTACCAGCTCAGCCGCGTGAGCGCTGTCCATGTGCGACCAGTGTAGCGTCCGGCGGGGCCGCACACGACGGCGCAGACCGAGGCGCGCGGGGCCGGTGGGCGTCTTCGGAAGCGGAGCGACGCGACCGCCGCGGATCGTGGGGCAGCATGGGGACGGGTCGGCGGCCACACCGGAGTCCCGCGGGGGACCGCCGGCGCCCGCGAGGATGCGGCGAAGGGAGCAGCATGGGAGACACGGTCATGCAGGAGAGCATCATCCGCGAGCAGCTCGAGGCCCTGGTGCGCGGTGAGGGCGCCCACGTGAGCGTAGAAGGTGCACTGGAGGGTCTCCCCGAAGCACTGCGCGGCCGGGTGCCCGCCGGACTGTCCCACAGCGCATGGCAGCTCCTCGAGCACATGCGCATCGCCCAGGAGGACCTGCTGCAGTACGCGCTCGACCCGGACTGGACGTCACCGACCTGGCCCGAAGGCTACTGGCCGCCCGACCCGGAGCCGGCGTCGAACGGGGCCTGGGAGCAGAGCGTCAGCGCTCTCCGGCGCGACCGCGACCTGGCGCTGTCGCTGGTGCGCGACACCGGACGCGACCTCACCGCTCCCCTGGCGCACACGCCGGGGCACACGCTGCTCCGCCAGCTCATGTTGCTGGCCGACCACAACGCCTACCACGGCGCCCA
>CAZTTB010000196.1:2118-3411 GCA_964616005.1 uncultured bacterium
CCCACCATGAAGCCGTTGACGTCGTGCAGGAAGAGGATGGGGACACCCGCCTGGTTGCAGTTGAGCACGAAGCGCGCCGCCTTGTCGGCCGCCTCGGCGTAGATGACGCCACCCACCTCGAGGCGGCCGCGGTTCTTCACCACCCGCTTCTGATTCGCCACGATCCCCACCGGGAACCCGCCCAGACGGGCGGTGCCGCACACCAGGGTGCGGCCGTAGCCCGCCTTGTACTCGTCGAACTCGGAGCCGTCGACGAGGCGGGCGAGGATCTCGCGGACCTCGTAGGGCTGGCTGCCGCCGTCGACCGGCAACAGGCCCTCCAGGTCCTCGGCTTTCTCGGCCGGATCGACGCTCGCCCTGCGGTCGCGCGCCCAGGCGGCCTCCGGACGAGGTGCGTAACCGGCGGCGAGGCGACGCAGGCGCTCCAGGGCGTGCACGTCGTCGGGTTCGAGGTAGTCCACCGTGCCGGACACCTCGGCGTGCATCACCGCACCACCCAGATCCTCGCTCGACACCGTCTGGCCGATGGCCGCCTTCACCAGCGCGGGCCCGGCCAGGTACAGGCCGGAGCCCTCGGTCATGACCAGCGTGTCGCACATCACCGGCAGGTAGGCGCCGCCCGCCACGCAGTTGCCCATGATCGCCGCCATCTGCGGGATCCCCAGGGCGCTCATGCGCGCGTTGAGGTAGAAGACCCGCCCGAAGTCGTCCTGATCGGGAAAGATCTCGTCCTGCATGGGAAGGTAGACCCCGGCGGAGTCCACCAGATAGACGGTCGGGAGACGGTTCTCGAGCGCGATCGTCTGCGCCCGGATCACCTTCTTGGCGGTGATCGGGAAGAATGCGCCGGCCTTCACGGTGGCGTCGTTGGCGATGACCATCCAGGGACGCCCGCCGATGCGGCCGATGCCGGTCACCACGCCTCCGGCCGGAGCGCCGCCCGCGTCTGCGTACATCTCCCAGCCCGCGAAGCTCATGAGCTCGTCGAAGGGCGGTCCCCCGTCGAGCAGCTTCGCCACACGCTCGCGCGCGCTCAGGCGGCCCTTGTCGTGCTGGCGCTTGCGCGCCTTCCTTCCGCCGCCCTCGGCGACCGTCTCGCGCTGCTCGAGCAGCGTCGTGTTCGCCTCCCGCCAGTCCTTGCGGTTGGTCCGGTAGGGGGCCCGACGCCGCTCCTCCAGCGTCACCTTCGTGGCGATGCGGTGGGCCGAGCGCCGAACGGGCACGTTAGCGGGTGCGGGTCGCCAGGACCACCAGCAGGCCGCCGCCCGCGTTCTCCAGGTGGTGGCGCGTTCC
>CAZTTB010000197.1:0-3406 GCA_964616005.1 uncultured bacterium
CCACCTTGGCGGTGGTCACGATCGGCACGTTCGGCTGGTAGAGGATGGCGTAGGGCCCGTTCTGCGCCACGTACTTGGTGAGCTGGGCGTAGAGGTCCTTGCGCTGCGCGGGATCGGTGCTAGCGGCGGCCTCGGTGGCCAGCTTGGTGCCGGTGGCGTCGTTCCACACGTTGCGCCACGCCAGCGACTTGGCGTTGTAGTCGGCCAGCGGGCTGGCGTTGCCGTTGGGATCGGGGTAGTCCGGGCTCCACTCGGCCAGCACCAGCTGCGCGGCCTGCTGCCGGTAGATGGTGTAGAGCTGCGCGCTGGTGGTCTGCTTGATGTTGGCGGTGATGCCGATCTTCGCCAGGTCGGACTGGATCTTGGCCGCCAGGTCGGCGCAGGGTACGCCGCCGCCGCAGGCGCCGGTGGAGATGAGGAACTCGACGGTCATGCCGCCGGACTTGCCGGCCTCGGCCATGAGCTGCTTGGCCTTCTCGATGTCGTGCGTGTAGTACTGGGTGGTGTCGGCGCCCATCAGGCCGTAGGGGATGATGGTCTGCATCTTGCGCCCGAGGCCCGCCAGCAGGTCGTTGATGATGCCGTCCTGGTCGATGGCGTAGCGCACCGCGTCGCGCACGCGGTTGTCCGCGAAGGGCGCGCCGGGGCCCGAGTTCATCCCCAGGTAGGCCATCTGGAAGGTGTCGGTCTTGAGCGTCTTGAGGTTGGGATCGCTCTCGGCCTGCTTGAAGGCGTCGGGGGTGAAGTTGTAGGCGACGTCGATCTCACCGGAGGTGATGGCGGCGCGCTGGGCGTTCGACTCCTGCATGTAGCGCAGGATGATGCGCTTGATCGAGCCGGGGTTCGGGTACTCCGGGTTGGCGGTGAGCACCACCTGCGAGCCGCGGTCCCAACGGTCGAGCATGTAGGGGCCCGAGCCGGCCGAGTGGTCGTTGAGCCACTTCTGGCCGTAGTCGTTGCCTTCGATGTGCTTCTTCACCTCGGTGGCGTCCATGACGCCGCCGACGTTGAAGGTCAGCATGTTGAGGATGATCTGCGGGTTGACGCCCTTGGGCAGGGTGAGCTGCACGGTCTTGTCGTCGAGCGCCACGGTAGACCCGACCTTCATGCCTGCGACGTCGGTGAAGAGGAAGGCGGAGGGACCGTTGATGTGGATGACGCGGTCGAACGACCACACCACGTCCTGCGCCGTCACCGGCCGCCCGGTCGAGAAGGTGGCGTCCTTGAGGTGGAAGGTGATGGTGGTGCCGCCGTCAGCGGTGCTGGCGATGTCCCAGCTGCTCGCCAGGCCGGGCACGACGTGCGACAGGTCGGTGCCCTGGAACTCGACCAGGCGCTGGTAGATGTTGTCGTCGATGGGGGTCGACGAGAACTCGTAGGCCACGCCGGGGTCCAGCGTGATCAGGTCGGTCCAGTCCCCGCCGATCACGAGCGTCTGCTGCTGAGCGGGCTGGGCCGCACCGAAGCTGAACAGCCCAACCGCCAGGGTGGCCAGAAGCATCCATGTTAGCCGCAGTCGTGCCATGATCCCTCCTTCAAGGTGTTGGTCCAGCTATCTTACATGGCCGCCCTGCCGGCGGTGCGACGCCATGACAAGCACGCTCAGGTCCAGTCGAGGATCACCTTCCCCGAGCGGCCCGAGCGCATCACCTCGAAGGCACTCTCGAAGTCGTCCACCACGAAGCGGTGGGTGATCACCGGCGCCAGGTCGAGGCCCGACTGCAGCATCGCGGCCATCTTGTACCAGGTCTCGAACATCTCGCGTCCGTAGATGCCGCGAATCTCGAGCCCCTTGAAGATCACCTGGTTCCAGTCGATGGCGATGGGCTCGTCGGGGATGCCCAGCAACGCCAGCTTGGCGCCATTGTTGGCGGTCTCGAGGCTGGCGGAGAGGGCGGCCGGCGCACCGGACATCTCGAACACCACGTCGAATCCTTCGGTCATGCCCAGGCCGGCCATGGCCTCGCGCAGCGCAGTCGCTCCGTCTCCGCCGGAGACGTCCACCGTTCGGTCGACCGCGCCCATCGCCTCGGCCATGCGCAGGCGCTCGCGGTTGACGTCGGTGATCACCAGGTAGCGGGCCCCCACGAAGCGGGCCACGGCTGCCGCCATCTGGCCGATGGGGCCGGCGCCGGTGACGAGCACGTCCTCGCCCACCAGGTCGAAGGCCAGGGCGGTATGAACGGCGTTCCCCAGCGGGTCGAGCACCGCCGCCCAGTCGTCGGGAATGCCGGCGGGCACCTTGAAGGCGTTCCCCGCCGGCAGCACGAAGCGCTCGGCGAAGGCGCCCGAGCGGTTCACGCCCACCCCCTGGGTGTTGCGGCAGAGGTGACGGCGGCCGGCGCGGCAGTTGCGGCAGTGGCCGCAGGTGATGTGGCCTTCGCCGGACACCCTGTCGCCCGGCGCGAAGCCCTGGACCTCGCTCCCTACCGCCTCGACCACGCCTACGTACTCGTGGCCGGTGATCATGGGCACGGGGATGGTCCGCTGCGCCCAGGCGTCCCAGTTGTAGATGTGCACGTCGGTCCCGCAGATCGAGGTGTGGGTGATGCCGATGAGCAGGTCGTTGGGTCCGGGCTCCGGCTCGGGCGCGTCGATCATCCACAGGCCGGGGCGAGCCTCGGACTTGGCCAGCGCCTTCATGCCAGCAAGCCCAGGTCGCGGCCGACGCGGGTGAACGCGTCGACGGCGCGCTCCAGCTGCTCACGGCTATGCAGCGCCGACATCTGGGTGCGGATGCGTGCCTGCCCCTCGGGCACGACGGGGTAGGAGAAGCCGATCACGTAGATGCCGTGGTCCTGGAGCAGGCGCTCGGCCATGGCGGTGGCGAGCGCCGCATCGCCGATCATCACCGGGATGATGGGATGGTCGGCGCCGGCCAGGGTGAAGCCGGCCCGTTCCATGGCGGCGCGGAAGAAGGCGCTGTTCTCGCGCAGCCGCCGCCGCAAGTCATCCGAGCCCTCCAGCAGGTCCAGCACCGCCAGCGACGCGCTCACCACCGCCGGCGCAAGCGAGTTCGAGAACAGGTAGGGGCGGCTGCGCTGCCGGAGCCACGCCGCCAGCTCCTTGCGACCGGCCGTGTAGCCGCCGGAGGCGCCGCCGAGCGCCTTGCCGAGCGTGCCCGTGAGGATGTCCACCCGCCCCATCACCCCGCGGTGCTCGTGGGTGCCGCGACCGTGCTCGCCGAGGACGCCGACGGCGTGGCTGTCGTCGACCATCACCAGCGCCCCGTGACGCTCGGCCAGGTCGCAGATGCCCTCGAGGTCGGCTACCACCCCGTCCATGGAGAACACCCCGTCGGTGGCGATGAGCTTGGTGCGCGCACCGGAGGCCGCCTCGAGCTGCGCCTCCAGGTCGGCCATGTCGTTGTTGGCATAGCGGAAGCGCCGGGCCTTGCACAGCCGCA
>CAZTTB010000198.1:0-3404 GCA_964616005.1 uncultured bacterium
TCGTCGAGCAGGCGCGCGCCGATGCCGGCGGGGACTTCACCCTCGCCAACGTGCCCGCCGGTTCGTACACGGTGGAGGCCGGCAACGACGCCAACGGCAACGGCGTGCTCGGAGACGTCGGCGAGTTCTACGGACAGACCACCGTCACGGTCGACAGCACCGGCGACGTCAGCGGTACGGGGCTCAACGTGCAACTGCAGTAATCGGCCGCAGAGCCGGTCAACGCTTCTCGGGGCCGCCCCCGCCTGCGCACCGTTCCGTCGCCGGCCGGGTGGCCCCGCACCTTCAGCGCTCGAGATCGGCTGTGTGCCGGCCACGGCAGACTGCGCTCCGGCGGTGCCTGTAGCCAGGAGCCTCGATCGGCCCTGTATGGTGAGTGTGGGAGCACGCAACGTGGTCGCGCAGGTGCTTACGACGAAGCTGAACGCCCCGCCGTACCGGGCCGGGTCGGTACCGCGGCCCCGGTTGATCGAGCGGCTGGACGAGGGAGCGCAGCGCAAGCTCACGCTCCTCTCGGCCCCGGCCGGGTTCGGCAAGACGACGCTGGTCAGCGAGTGGCTCGCCGCGCGGGGGCGAGCGGCCGCATGGCTGTCGCTCGACGCGGCGGACGGGCACGCTCCCAGGTTCCTGGCGCATCTGGTCGGAGCCCTGCGAACGCTTCAGCCGGACCTCGCGACCGGCGTGCTCGCCGCGCTGCAGGTCCCGCGTCCGCCCCCGACGGAGTGGCTCCTGAACCAGCTCATCAACGACCTCGGGTCCGTTCCGAGCGATCTCATCCTCGTGCTCGACGACTATCACGCGGTCGAGGTCGGGACGATCGATGAGGCCGTGGGGTACCTGCTCGACCACCTGCCGCCACGCCTGCGCCTCGTCATCACGACCCGGGAGGACCCGCATCTGGGTCTCGCCGGCCTGCGTGCCCGCGGTCAGTTGACCGAGCTCCGCGCCGCCGATCTGCGCTTCACGCTCGACGAAGCGGCCGCTTTCCTCAGCCGGGAGACGGGTCCCGACCTCTCGGCGGAGGACATCGCGGCACTGGAGATCCGAACGGAGGGGTGGATCGCGGGGCTCCAGCTGGCGGCGCTCTCGATGCGGGGGCGCGACGACCCGTCCGGCTTCATCCGGGACTTCGCCGGGGACCACCGGTACGTCGTCGACTATCTCGTCGAGGAGGTCCTGCAGAGGCAGCCCGAGCGGGTCCGCAGCTTCCTGTTGCAGACCTCGATCCTCGCTCGCTTGAACGCTTCGCTTTGTGACGCCGTCACGGGCGGCACCACGAGCCAGGCCATGTTGGACGAGGTGGAACGGAGCAACCTCTTCCTCGTGCCGCTGGATGACCGACGCAGCTGGTACCGTTACCACCCGCTCTTCGCCGACGTGCTCCGGGCCCACCTGGCGAAGGATCAGGCGGCCCGGGTGCCGACCTTGCACCGGCTGGCCGGGGAGTGGTTCGAGGCCAACGGATCGCCTGCCGATGCCATCCACCACGCGCTCGCCGCCAAGGATCTGGAACGGGCGGCCCGACGGATCGAAGCCGCCTGGCGGAGCATGGACAGCACCTTCCAGGCCGCCGCCTGGTTCGAGTGGGCGAAGGCGCTGCCCGAAGCGACCGTCCGCTCGAGGCCGGTTCTCGCCGTAGGTTGCGCCTGGGCGCATCTGAACGCCGGCGAGATGGAGGAAGCGGATCGCCGCCTCGGGGATGTCGAAGCATGGCTGGCGTCCGCGGAGGCCGGTCGAGCAGGTGCGACGGCCCGGCCGGGCATCCCGTCGAGCGCTCAGGCGGCCGAGGCACTCGCCGGCGACGAGGCGGAGCTCCGCTCGCTGCCCGGTACGGTCGCGTCCGCTCGCGCCTATCACGCCCTCGCTAGCGGCGAACCGGCCGTCAGCGTCCGGCAGGCACGGCGGGCGCTCGAGCTCCTGCCGGAGTCCGACCCCGTGGGTCGGGGCGTTCCCCTCGGGATCCTCGCCCTCGCGCACTGGGCGAACGGCGATCTGGACGAAGCTCACCGCATCCTGTCCGAGGCCATGGCCGGCTTCCGCGCGGCAGGGAACGTGGTGGCGGCCCTCAGCGGGACCTTCGCGTTGGCCGACATCCGGATCACGCAGGGCCGGCTCGTGGAGGCCGATCGGGCCTTCCAGGAGTCGTTGCGCAGCGCCGCCGACCTCGGCGACGCTACCGTTCCCGGCACCGCGGAGTTGCATGTGGGGCTGGCCGAGGTCCGCCGATTGCAGGGCGATGTGGAGGCTGCCGAGCGGCACCTGCGGACGGCCGAGGAACTCGGCGAGCGCGCCGTGTTGCCCGGGGACGAAGCGCGCCTCCGCGCCGCCATGGCAAGCGTGGAGGCGGGCCTGGGCAACGCGGATCGGGCGCTCGAGCTGCTCGACGAGGCCGAGCGGCTCCGCGTTCCGTCCCCCATGCCCGATTTGCGACCGATCGACGCCATGCGCGCCCGCGTGCACCTCGCGCGCGGCTCGGTCGCACCGGCCCGTGCCTGGGCCGATACCCGAGGGTTGTCGGGGGACGACGAGGTCAGTTTCGCCCACGAGTTCGAGTACCTCGTACTGGCGCACCTGCTCGTCGCTGAGGGCAGGCTGGCGGGCGGCGGCCGACAGCTGGAGGAGGCCCGTTCACTGCTGGACCGTCTCCTCGCGGCGGCCATCGAGGGTCGGCGCGGGGGCCGTGCGATCCAGATCCTGGTCCTCGAGGCGCTCGTCTACGACGCCGCGGGAGACACGGCGGCCGCTCGTTCGGCGCTCGCGCGCGCGCTCGCGGCAGCCGAACCCGAGGGGTATGCGAGCGTGTTCCTCGAAGGGGGCGCGCCGATGAGGGCGCTGCTTCGGGACGCCGTGCGGCGCAAGGCGACCGCCCCTGCTGCGCGCCGGCTCCTGGCGCTGGCCGATCGTCCGGGTGACACGGAGCGTGGAGCGCGCGCTGCTGTCGTGGCGGAGCGCCCCGCTCCGGGAGCGCACGACGCCCTCACCGATCGGGAGGCCGAGGTGCTGCGCTACCTCGCCGGCGATCTGAGTGGTCCCGAGATCGCCCGCCACCTCGGCGTATCGCTCAACACCCTTCGCACGCACAGCAAGAGCGTGTACAGCAAGCTGGGCGTCACCGGCCGGCGAGCGGCCGTGCGGCGGGCCGGCGAGCTGGGCCTGCTGTAGCGCCTGACCGATACCCCTCACCTGAGCCCCTCACCGCCTGACATCACCCCATCGGGTGACGACGCCTCACCACGTCGCCGCCTACGCTCCTCCCATCGCTGCGAACGGCGACCCGGTCGACGAGCTCCCGAACGAGCCCACCCGGTACGGCCGCCCGAGCGAACGACCAGGAAGGGAGGAACCATGCCTGCAAGCGACCGACCCTACGAACCGAGCGCCCGCCCCGAGCGCTACGCGATCCG
>CAZTTB010000199.1:0-3382 GCA_964616005.1 uncultured bacterium
GGCACCGAGGCCACCTGGAAGAAGTGGATCGGCTACGACCTGCACAACAACTCCTTCCTCCAGGACCACATGAACGGCACCGGCGCCTACCAGATGGTGCAGTGGGTGCCCGGCCAGAAGTTCGTGGCCAAGGCCTACGCCGGTTACTGGGGCGACAAGGCCAAGATCGAGAACGTCCTGATCAACCGTGACAGCGAGGTCTCGACCCGCATCCTCAACCTGCAGAAGGGCAACGCCGACTACATCGACCTGGGTGCCCGGTCCGACGTCAAGCAGGTCGAGGGTTCCCAGGGCGTGAAGATCTGGAACCTCGACGGCAAGCTCGGCTGGGCCGATGCCGCGGTCGACGCGGTGTTCCTGAACGAGGCCATCAAGACCGACAACAACCCCAATGTCGGCTCCGGCAAGCTCGACGGCAACGGCATCCCGGCGGACTTCTTCGCCAACCAGGATGCTCGCCTGTGCTTCAACTACGCCTTCGACCGTCAGGCCTACGGCCAGCAGGTGCTGCTCGGCATGGGCATCAGCCTCACGATGGCGCTGCCGAAGTCGTTCCTCGGCTACGACCCCAACATCCCCACCTACAGCCTCGACCTCGAGAAGGCCACGCAGCACTGCAAGGCCGCCTTCGACGGCAAGCTGTGGCAGAACGGCCTCAAGATGACGCTGCTGTACAACACCGGCAACACCGCGCGTCAGACGGCCATGGAGATCCTGAAGTCGAACCTCGAGTACATCAACCCGAAGTTCAACATCACCGTCCGTGGCGTTGCCTGGCCCGACTTCATCAAGCAGGCCAGCGAGAGCACCATGCCCGCCTACGCGCTGGGCTGGGGTGCCGACTACGCCGACCCGGATGACTTCATCCACGTCTTCTACGCCAAGGGCGGCTACTACGCCGACCAGATCCACTTCTCCAACCCGCAGATCAACCAGCTCGATCAGCAGGCGCGCACCGAGACAAACCCCGAAGCCCGCAAGCTGATGTACAGCCAGATCGGCAACCTGGCGCACGACCTGGCGCCGATCATCCTGGTCCCCCGGGCCTACCCGATCCTGGTGACGAGCTCGTCCCTCAAGGGCGTGTACTACAACCCCATGATCGGCAACGGCGAGTTCCTCTGGAGCAAGGTCTCCAAGTAGGACGCTGATCCTATCGCTGCGAAGGGGGCGGCCGCGAGGCCGCCCCCGCCGCGGCAATGAGGTGACACGCACTTGCTAACCTTCATCGTCCGACGCGTTCTCTTCCTGCCGGTGGTCTTCCTGGGAGTCACGCTCCTGATCGTGCTCCTGATGCAACTCCTCAGCCCGGCCGAACGGGCGGCGACCTTCATCACCTCGCCCGCCCAACTCCAGAACATCGACGCCATCATCGCCAAGTACGGTCTCGACAAGCCCTGGTACAACCAGTACTGGCGCTGGCTCGATTCCGCCATCCACGGCAACCTGGGCTACTCCACCGTGGCCCGGACGACCGTGGTGAAGGCCATCGCGACGCGCTTCCCACGCACCGTGACGCTGGCTCTGGCCGCGCTCTTCCCGATCGTGGGGGTGGGCATCTGGCTGGGTACGGCGGCCGCGCTGAACCGGGACAAGATGGTCGACCAGATCACGCGCGTGCTGGCCATCGTGGGCTGGTCGCTGCCCACGTTCGTGCTCGGTATCTGGCTGTTGGTGATCTTCTACGGCGGCCTCAACTGGTTCCAGCCGGGGATCCTCACCACGGGGGACTCGGTCCGGCTGTCGAACCTCATGGCCAACGGCACATTCCACGACTACACCGGCTTCCTTATCCTCGATTCGATCTTCAACGGCCGCTTCGGTATCTTTCTGGACGTCGTCTGGCACCTCGTTCTTCCCGTCATCACGTTGTCGGCGGTGACGAGCGCCCAGATCATGCGCGTCATGCGCTCGTCGCTGCTCGACGCGCTCGGACAGGACTACGTTCGCACCGCCCGCTCCAAGGGCCTGTCCGAGCACGTGGTCAACACCAAGCACGCTCGGCGTAACGCCCTGATCCCGGTCCTGACGGTCTCGGGCTTCACCATCATCTTGTTGTTCAACGGCGTGGTCATCACCGAGACGATCTTCTCCTACCCCGGGATGGGGCAGTGGTTCGCAGCTGCGGCCACCCAGCTCGACTACGCGTCGGTGCTCGGCGGCGCGGTGTTCACGGCCATGATCGTGGTGCTGGCGAACCTGTTCGTCGACGTCCTCTACGCTCTCGTCGATCCCCGGATCCGGTACGACTGATGGCCGCGCCTGTGAAACGAACCGAGATCACCGCCGATGGCCTGCTGCGCGACGACCAGCGCGGCTTCTGGCGCTCCAAGGCGTTCAAGCGCTTCCGTCGCAACCCGCTGGCGATCACCGGCACGGTGCTGGTGATCTTCTACATCCTGGTGGCCGTCTTCGCGCCACAACTGACCTACTACCAGCTCAAGACCATCCGCAATACCTGCGTGCGCGACCTGGGGCTTGGCTTCGGGGAGACGCACAAGATCCTCGAGCCCTGGAGTCCGGTGTTCTGGCGCGCCATCGTAGCGCCTCCGTCGACCTGCTTCACCATCCCGCGGGCGAGTTACTCCGCGGTACCCACCCCCTCGAGCAGCAAGCTCTGGATGGGCGCCACCAGCGGCGGCTACGACCTGTACTACGGGCTGGTGTGGGGGACCCGCTCGGCGTTCTACGTCGGCATCCTGGTGGTGGGCTTCGGGGTCCTGTTCGGGGCTCTGGTGGGGTCGATCGCCGGCTACACGGGGGGTTGGCTCGACAACGCCATCATGCGCTTCGTCGACGTGGTGCTGTCGATGCCCAGCCTGGTCATCGCCATCGTCATCGTGACCATCCTGGGGCAGGGCCTCACCCACGTCATGATCGCCATCGCGGCGGTGCAGTGGGCGCCCTATTCGCGCATCCTTCGTGGGGACATCATGGCGATCAAGGAGCGCGACTTCATCGACGGAGCCCGGGCCCTGGGGGCGCGCGGGCCGAGGGTGGTCCTGAGGCACATCCTGCCCAACTCGCTGGGGCCGCTGCTGGTCATCGCCAGCCTCGACATCGGCGCCATCGTGCTGACCGCTGCGGCCTTGAGCTTCCTGGGGCTCGGTGCGCCGGTGGGCTACGCCGACTGGGGGCAGATGATCAGCTTCGCCCGCGACTGGATCAAGGGACCTCCCGGCCAGCCGTTGGCCTACTGGTTCGTGTCCGCCTGGCCCGGCCTCGTCATCGTGGTCTTCGTGCTGGGCTGGAACCTGCTCGGTGACGCCGTGCGCGACGTGCTCGACGTGCGCAGCTAGGCGCCTCTCCCGCTCGAATGGACGTCACGCGGTCCGCGCCGGCACGGCGCGGACCGCGGTCTGTTGGGCGGTCTGTTGGGCGG
>CAZTTB010000200.1:0-3375 GCA_964616005.1 uncultured bacterium
AGCGGTGGACCCCATGTGCCGGACAGCCCAGCCCGTATTTCTTGAGCCGTACTGGGTTGAGCCCCCCAAGACTTACAGACGGTTCAGCTGGCTTCTGTTCCGGTAGCCGCAAGGCCATGCGAAGGGACGCCCTTCCGCTTCGCCGGCGATCCAAGGCCAGCTTCACGCGCTGCCCCACGGCGACGGCAGCGAGGAACACGTGTGGCCCGACGGCGGCCACCTGAACGTCACCACCGCCATGGACGGCAGCGCGGGAACCCGCCCCTTCGGCGGGCTCCCGCGTGCGGTCGTCCCTGGGGAAGTACGCTCGAGCCACCCCGAGCGGCGGCCGCCGCCGCTCTCGCACGAAGGTGAGGGTGAACGCTGGTGGCGCAGAACCGATACAGACACCTTGGTGATTACAGCGACCTGGTCGACGCCACGCGCAGCCTGCGCGGCTCGCGGGAGCCGCCGTGGTCAGCCGGTGTCTCCCCCGCTGGCATCCGGCAGCTCCTGGACGTCGGCTTCCGCCCGGAGGCGCCGCGGGACCCGGTGGTGGGGCGCAGCTGGCAGCGGGGCGGCGTCCGGGGCGAGGAGCTGTCGTGGAGCGTGGGCTATGGGCCGCGCACGCACGCGTGGCTGCTGCGGCCGGCGTCCCCGAGCGCCGCCAGGCTCCCCGGAGTGCTGGCGCTGCACGACCACGGCAACTTCAAGCTGCTCGGCAAGGAGAAGGTCGCCGACGACGACCACGCGCCCGTCGACGCCGTGCGGCGGCTCCGCGAGCGGGCCTACGGGGGCGTCGCCTTCGCCAACCGCCTAGCCGAGCGCGGCTTCGTGGTGCTGGTGCCCGACGTCTTTCTGTGGGGCAGCAGGCGCTTCGCGCTCGCCACCATGCCAGAGCGCACACCCGAGCTGGTGGCGGGCGCGGTCGCCGGCTACCGGGACAGGGGAGAACCCGACGACGTCGCCCGGTACAACGCCGCCGCCGAGCTCCACGAGCATCTGGTGGCGAAGTACTGCGCCGCGCTCGGCACCTCGATCGCGGCCCTGGTGAGCTACGAGGACCGCGTCGCGCTGAACTACCTGACCTCCCGGCCGGAGGTCGATGGCGGACGGTTGGGTGCCATCGGCTTGTCCGGCGGCGGAGCGCGCGCCGCGCTCCTTTCCGCAACGCACGACGGGCTGGCGGCGACGGTCGTCGTCGGCATGATGAGCACCTACGGCGCACTGCTGGACGCGCACGTCCACACCCACACCTGGATGATGTTCCCGCCCGGCCTCGCCCGCCACGGCGACTGGCCCGACGTGGCGGCGTGCGCCGCGCCGCGCCCGCTGCTGGTGCAGTATGCCGAGGACGACGCCCTCTTCCCTGTGGCCGGCATGCGGGAAGCCGACGCAGCCATCCGGCGCACCTACGCCACCGCCGGCGCGGCCGGCGGCTACCAGGGCCGGTTCTACCCGGGCCCGCATCGCTTCGACATGGAGATGCAGGATGCGGCCTTCGACTGGCTCGACGCGACGCTGACGCCCTGAGGGCGCGGCAGGACGGTTCCGGCGAGGAGGCGATGGAGTACCTCGGCGAGCGCAGCCCTGTTGCCGTGGACGCCTACGTCCTATAGGATGTACGAAACGTCAGTTCGCTGGAGGCCTCGTGGAAGACGCTCGCGTCTTCAAGAGCAAGAACGAGCAGGTGTACGACTACGTGCACGCCTTGATCCTGGATGGCCAGCTGGAGCCGGGATCGCGCCTCGTGATCGACCACCTCGCCGAGCAGCTGGGGGTGAGCCAGATCCCCATCCGCGAGGCCCTGTTCCGCCTCGAGGCGGCGGGGTTCGTCACGCTCGAGGCGCATGTCGGCGCGCGCGTCACCGAGCTGCACGCCAAGGACGTCCGCGAGGTTTTCCAGGTGCTCGAAGCGATGGAGATCATCACCAGTCGGGCGGCGTGCGAGCGACTGACCAACGACGATCTGGCCTGGCTCGAGCGCTTCGTGGCGGCCATGGGCGCGTCGACGCGCGACGCCGAGACGTGGTCGCTCCGCAACAAGCAGCTCCACCACTTCATCGGCGAGCGCTCGGGAACGGGCCTCGCCGCCAGGGTGCTGGACATCGCCCTGGACCACTGGGACCGGCTGCGGCGTCACTTCCTGGACGAGGTGTTCTCGCGCCGCATCCCGGAGGCCCAGCAGGACCACCTGGCCCTGCTAGCGGCCCTGAAGCGGCGCGACCCGGCTGCCATCGAGCACAGCCTGCGCGAGCACAACCGGGCGGCTCTGGCCGCCTACACCGAGCACCTCGAAGCACGAGGGCACCTCGCGAGGGCGCCGTCATGACACACCGGGCGCCCACACCCGCCGCGCATGCCGTCGGCCCGCCGGCCGGCATCGCACCCGGCGCCACCTCACGGCCCGGGACCCGCCCCGTCGCCGTAGCGCCCACCCGGCGCAGGCACACAACCGGCCATACCGTCAGCGAGCGGGAGGAGGACACGACAAGCCCACAAGTGCCAGACCCGAACGCATCGACACGATGCGGACCGAACGTGTATTCAGAGGAGGAACGATGATTCGACGTATGCGGATGTTCTTGCTGATCGCCGTGATGATGGGCGGAATGACTGCCCTGGCGCAGACCCATCTGCGCATCGCCTGGTACAACGACGGCAACGAGGGGCAGGTCATGCAGGACCTGCTGAACAAGTTCGAGGCCCAGAACCCCGACATCACCGTCACGCTGGACACCGTCTCCTACGCGCAGGGGATCCAGCAGTCACTGCCGCTGCAGCTCGCTTCCGGGCAGGGCCCCGATCTGGCCCGCGTGACCGACCTCGGCGGCCTCGAGAAGTACTACCTCGACCTCACGCCGTACCTCAAGGACCCGAGTTACTGGGAAACGAACTTCGGGCCGTTCCTTGATTGGATGCGGCCGGCGGGCTCCAAGGCGATCCCGGGCTACATGACGCAGCTCACGGTGACCGGCCCCTTCGTGAACAAGACGCTCTTCGACCAGGCCGGGATCCCCCTGCCGCAGGGCGACACCACCTGGGAGCAGTGGGCCGACGTGAGCCGCAAGGTGGCCAAGGCCACGGGCACCCCCTTCGCCATGGCAATGGACCGTTCCGGGCACCGCTTCGCCGGTCCGGCGGTCAGCATGGGCGCCAAGTTCTTCGACGCACAGGGCAAGCCGAAGATCGACGACCCGGGCTTCCGCAAGATGGCACAGCTCCTGGTGCAGTGGAACAAGGACGGCACCATGGACCCGAGCATCTGGATCGGTACCTCGGGCCAGTACGCAGCCGGAAACCAGGACTTCATCAACGGCCAGATCGTCTTCTACATGTCCGGCAGCTGGCAGATCAGCCAGTTCGCCAGCAAGATCGGCAACGCCTTCGACTGGG
>CAZTTB010000201.1:0-3367 GCA_964616005.1 uncultured bacterium
GCTCCCCGGTGCAGCCATCAGCCCGGCGCCAGCGCTCCATGGTCTGGGCGACGGACGGGCACGGCCCATCACAGGCGGTCCCCCCTCCGCCGTAGGGGAACAGCGTGTCGGCCGTACCGTGGATATGGAGCACGGGGATGGGGTTTGCCGGGGTGCAGTCCGCGAGGAGCGGGCCGCTGACGACGGCGACGGCCGCGAACCGATCCGACAGCTCGCACGCGGCGCGATACGCCATTGCACCGCCGATCCCGTCGCCCCCGATGAACACCCGGCTGGGATCGATCGGGTACGCGGCTTGGAGGTGATTGACGAGGGCGCTAAGGAACGCGATGTCGTCGATGGCGTCCGTGGTCGCCGGCTGGCAGCAGGTGCCAGCGTTCCAGCCATCCTGGTAGGCCTCGGCCCAGACCAGGACGGCCCCAGGATCCCTCGCCAGCTCATCGGTGCCGCCGATCGATTCTGCTTCGGATGTCGTCACGTTGGGTCCGTGCATGAGCACGAAGAGCGGCAGCGGGCCGCGATTGGCCACGTCAGGTGGTGCGACCACGGTGTAGTCCCTGGTCCGGCCACCGACCTCGATCTGGGCCGTGGTCACCGTGGGCCCGGGCGTCGACGTCGCCGGCGGCGTGGTCGCAGTCGTCGGCGTAGGTACAACGCCCTCAAGGAGCGGGTTCCGGGGCAGGAGGCTGGATCCCACTCCGAACGCCACACCCAGCAGTGCGATCAGCAGGAGAACGGCCGCCGCCAGCAGCCAGCCGAGATGGTTCTGCGGCGACACGACCGGTGGCGTCTCGGCGATGGCATTGACCCTTGCCAGCAGATCCCGCGAGGCATGCTCGTCGCGGCCTTCGGCACGGAAGTAGTCGCGCAGCTGGCGTTCGAGCTCGCGGTCAGTCATGGGCGGTTCCCTCGTCCTCAACCCCTTCGAGCACCGTGCGCAGGTGGCGCAGCGCGTAGTGCAGGCGCGAGTGGACCGTCCCGTCGCGGATGCCCAGCAGGCGGGCGATCTCCTTCGTTGTGAGGTCGCGGTCGAAGCGAAGCGCGACCACGAGCCGGTGGTCGGGCGACAGGTCGGCAAGCGCGCGACCGAGGACCACCCGATCACGCGTCTGCCCGAAGGGATCCGTCCCGCCGCTGGTGAGCTCAGTCGACAGGTCCCGCACCTGCCGGCGCGCTGCGGCACGAAGCCGGTCACGACAGCTGTTGACGAGGATGCGCGCGAACCAGGCATCGAAGCGCTCCGGATCGCGCAGCGTCGACCAGCGCTGCCATGCTCGCTCGAAGGCGTCGTGCGTGGCGTCCTCGGCCTCGGCCCGGCTTCCGAGGATGGCCCGGGCCAGCCGGTAGCTCTCGTCGAGGTGCTCGGCAGCGAGGCGCTTGAAGGCCGCGGCCTTCGTGGCCGCACCCCCGGTCAGCGCTCGATTCAGCACAGGCTCGCCCAACGCATGCTTCCCACTACCGTGATACGACGGCTGGCAAGCCCACGAGCCTCAAAGACGCCATGGGTACACGCCTAGCCGGTGCTGCCTGATGCAGTGCGAGCGTGGTTCATGAGGAACGCCCAGATGACCGCCAGGTCATCGATGCCGGGTCCGAGCCAGGTGTCGTCCAGGCCATTGGCCTTGACGAACTGGACCTCGACGCCGGCACCACAGGTCGAGAAGGTGGTTGTGACCACGATCCCCTCCGTGGTGGTGGTCGGCTCCCCGGTGCAGGCATCGGCCTGACGCCAGCGCTCCATGGTCTGGGCGACCGATGGGCAGGGCCCATCACAGGCATTCCCCCCTTCGTCGGGAGGGCTGACCTTGTCGTCAGAGCCGTAGATCTGGAGCACGGGGATCGGGCGCGCCGGGCTGCAGTCCACGAGGAGCTCGGCGTCGGCGCCGACGACGGCGGCGGCCGCGAACAGGTCCGCCACCTCGCACGCGGCGCGATACGCCATCGCACCGCCGGTCCCGTCGCCCCCGATGAACACCCGGGCTGGATCGATCGGGTACGCCGCCTCCAGGCGGCCGATCAGCGCCCTGATGAAGGCGACGTCGCTGGGGGCCGTGTTGGGGAGGAAGCAGCAGGTGCCGGCATTCCACCGATCCCGGTATGCCTCGGCCCAGACCAGGACGGCACCGGGATCCCTCGCCAGCTCATCGGCGCCGCCGATCGATTCTGCTTCGGCCGTCGTGACGTTCGGCCCGTGCAGCATCAGCAGCAGAGGCAGTGCCCCGCGGGTCGAGACGTCGGACGGCACGACCACGACATAGCTTCGGGCCCGCCCGTTGACGTCGATGTGCGCGGTCGTCCTCTCCGGAGTCGCGGGTGCGGTTGGCGTGACTACGTTGGGGGTCGGGGTGACCACGGTGGCGGTTGGCGTGACCGCCGACGGCGTGGGCGTGGAGGCCCCCGACGGGGTCGTGGCAGCGGGGGCACTGCCGCGGCCACAGCCGACCAGGAGCAACGTGGCGACGAGGCACCCAATGGCAACTCGTCCTCGGTTCCGCATGTCGGTCCTCCCCTTCTCCGCCTAGCCAGCGCCAGCCGATCGCGGGTGGCCCACGAGGAACGCCCAGGTCAATCCCACAAAGTCGAAATTGACGCCGTACATGAAATGGTCGGCGTTGCCGGCCCTGATGAAGGCAACCGCGGTCCCGTCATCGCATGCGGCCCACGCCGTCTCGACCGAGTCGGGGGCGATGGTGGTCATGGTGGGATCACCGGTGCAGCCGTCGATCTGGCGCCAGGCCTCCTGGATATCGGCGAGTGGCGGGCACTCCCGCGGCAGGCAGCCGTCCCCACCGCCCGACGGCGGCGTCCACTCCGTGTCCGCCATGCCGCGGACGTCGATGACCGAGACCGGCGAGCTCGGCTGGCAGTCGACGAGCAGGACGCCGTTGATGTCCCCGACGGCCGCGATGCGGTCCGAGAGCTCACACGCGGCGCGATACGCCATCTGGCCACCGTTGGACGCGCCGAGGATGAAGATCGCCCTCGAGTCGATGGCGTACTCGGTCGTCAGCCGCTCGATGAGCGCCTTGATGAAGGCGACGTCGTCGACGCCGGTGTCGGCGGCACCGGCGTTCCAGGCGAATCCCGGCCGGTCCGGGAAGAGGGGATCCTTCTTGCCCTGCGGGTAGACGACCACGGCGCCGGATTCCATCGCCGGCACGTCGTAGCCATACGACTCGGCGTCCCGGAACGTCTGCCCTCCACCGTGCAGCACCAGCAGGAGCGGCAACGGCTCGCGGGTCGAGACATCCGGCGGCGCGACGACGCGGTAGTCCCGAGTCAGATCACCGACCTCGATGTGCGTGTCAAGGACCGTGGCGCTCGGCACCGGCGTCGCGGCCGGCGCTGTTAGCGGAGTGGTGGGCGT
>CAZTTB010000202.1:0-3361 GCA_964616005.1 uncultured bacterium
ACGTCGAGGTAGCCGCTGAAGGCTTCCGGGTCCATGTGCCGCTTCTCCAACTCTCCGAGCAGCATGTCGTAGTCGTGCACGCGCTGCCCGCCGGAGGTGATCTCCACGCCGCGGAACAGCAGGTCGATGCCGCGCGTCAGCTCGCCGTCCGGCTCGGGGTAGGTGTAGAAGGGGCGCGCCGCCTGCGGGAACTTGGTGACGAAGACGAAGTCGCTGCCGTGCTCCTCGCGTGCCCAGCGGCCCAGCAGGCGCTCGGCCTCGGGGTCGAGGTCCTTGCCGCCGGTCCGGTGGCCGTAGCGCTCGGCCACCAGCTCGCGCGCCTCGAGCAACGGGATGCGTGGGATGGCCGGGTCCAGCGGGGGCGCCGCGGCCTCCATCAGCTCGAGCTGGGGAGCGCAGCGCTCCGCCACCCGCGCCATCATCGCCTTGAACAGCCCCTCCTGCAGGTCCATCACGTCCCCCTCGTCGCGGATGAAGCCGAACTCCACGTCGAGCGAGAGGTACTCCGCCAGGTGCCGGGTCGTGTGGCTGGGCTCGGCCCGGAACACCGGCGCCACCTCGTAGACGCGCTCGTACACCGCGACCATGATCTGCTTGTAGAGCTGCGGCGATTGCGCCAGGTACGCGCGCTTGCCGTAGTAGTCGACCTCGAACAGGTTGGCGCCGCTCTCGGCGCCCGCGGCCACCAGCTTGGGCGTGAAGATCTCCGTGAAGTCACGGGCATCGAGGTAGGCGCGGAAGGCGCTCACCAGCTCGGCCTGCACCTTCAGCGCCGCCTGCGCCTTGAGCCCGCGGACGGTCATGTGGCGGTACTCCAGCAGCGTCTCGGGGTTGGCGTGCCACTCCTCCTTGGAGATCTCCACCGGCGGCGGGACCAGCGCACGGCTGAGGACCTCCAGCCCGTCGGCCTGCACCTCGACGCCACCGGGCGCGCGTTCGTTGGCGACCACGGTGCCCCGCACCCGCACGCAGCTCTCGTGCAACGGCAGCTCGGTGTGCTCGAACACGCACTGCACCAGGCCGCTCCGGTCGCGCAGCAGCAGGAACTGGATGCCGCCCAGGTCACGGCGATTGTGGACCCAGCCCTGCAGGGTCACGGTCTCGCCCAGTTGGGTCGGCAGCGCACGGGTCAGCGTTCGCTCGTCGGTCAAGGTCTGCATCCTACGCTCCTCCAAGAAAAACACCCCGAGGGGAACCTCGGGGTGTCCAAAGGGCCGAACCGCGGCCTACGCCCCGAGCCACCTCGCGGGGAAATTGTCGTCAACGAGAAGGTTCCGGGGCGCACCCATCTTGGGCGGTAATCTAGCAGGCGTCCGCGGGCGTGTCAACGGCGGGGGCGCCGGGACGCGCCGGCCCGGCCGCGGACGGCCGCGCCTGGGACGACGCATCATCCCAGCATGGCGCGCAAGAGCGCGATGTGCTCGCGATCCTGGGGCCGGTCGAGGCGCTCCTTGAAGGCGAGTAGCGCGCGCAGCTCGACACAGGGCCAACCGTCCACCAGCTCGGCACCGTCGATCAGGGCGTCGACGTCGTCTCCCAGCCAGCCACCCCAGATCTCGAGGTCGGGCGCGGGCCGCACCAGCGGGTCGTGCAGGCCGTGCTCAGGCGTCGCCAGCCGGCAGGCGGCCCGCCAGGCGGCACCGCGTGCCAGCACGTCGAGGTCGCGCGCGCGGTCGATCAAGCCGCGGAGCAGCAGCGCGCCACTGCCGTGGACGACGTAGCCTCCGGGAGGGAGCGCCAGCTCGCTCAGGCGTTGGGTCGCCTGGTCGCGCGTCATGGGCGGGGCTCAGCCCTCCGGTAGCGCTGCCGCTGCGGATACCGCCCGCGCCAGTGGAGCCAGCGTGGTGATGGATGCGAACGCCTCCGGCGTCAGCCACGCATGATCGTCGTGCTCGTCGGTGCGGACCACCGCGCCCGGTTCGGCGTCCGCTCGGTAGACCACCACCACCATGGGCTCGCCGGCGCGGCGCGCCTGATAGGCGGTGACGGGCCTCGGGTGCACGTGCACCCGCAGGCCGCACTCTTCGGTGATCTCGCGCGCCACCGCCGCCACGGGATCCTCGTCCAGGCGCAGGCGGCCCGAGAGAGTCTCCCACAGACCGGGGCCGGCCTGGCGGGTGGCGGAGCGGCGCATGGCCAGCACCCGCCCGTCGCGGAAGACGGCCGCCGCTACCGCCACCACGTAGTGCTCCGTGATCTCGCCGTCGCTGAGTTGCGCCACGTCGCCTCCTGCGTCCAGGCTAGCCCACCAGGGTCCGGCGCGAAACGTGGCGGCAGGCGCTTGACCTTGGCGGACGGGGACCCTAGACTTCCTCGAAGCGTCCCCGGGCCTGCCGCCCGGCGGATGGGGGCGTACGTTACGCCCGCGGGGCCGGTCCCCGGGAAGGACCTCCCATGGTCAAGAAGCAGTTCGTGAAGACACGCAACGTTGCGAAGGTGACCTTCGAGGTCGCTGCCGATGTCGCTGCCGATGAGGTCCAGCTCGTCGCCGACTTCACCGACTGGCGGCCCGTGGCCTTCGGGCGCCTCAAGAACGGTCGCTGGAAGCTCGTCCAGGAGGTCGAGCCCGGTCACAGCTATCAGTACCGCTACCGATTGGTGAAGGACGGAGCGGTCGACTACCGCAACGATGAGCGCCCCGATGGCCTGGTGGGCAACGTCATGGGCACGGAGAACGCCGTCCTGACGGTCTGATCCGGGGTGCGGTGGGCGCACGACGCCGCGCCGAGGGCTCAGGCGTCGACGGTTGCCGCGACGTCCTTGGCGACGGCGTCCAGGGCGTGCAACACGTCTTCGAGCAGGTCGTCGCCGTCCTCGATGCCGATCGACAAGCGCACGAGTCCGTCGGTGATGCCGTGGCGTGCCCTCGCCTCCGGTGCCAGGAGCTGGTGGGTGGTGCTGGCCGGATGCGTGGCCAGGGACTCCACGTCCCCCAGTGAGACCGCCTGGACGAAGAGGGTGAGGGTGTCGAGGAAGCGCTCGGCCGCCGCGGTCCCGCCACGGAGCTCGAGCGCCAGCATCCCCCCGGAACGCGCCATCTGGCGGGCGGCCAGCGCATGACGGGGGTGGTGCTCGAGTCCGGGGAAGTGCACCGCGGCCACCGCCGGATGGCCCTCCACGCCGCGCGCCACCTTCTCGGCGTTGTCGCAGTGGCGTTCCATGCGGACCGCCAGCGTCTTGCAGCCGCGCAGCAGCAGGAAGCTCTCGAACGGACCGAGGGCGGCGCCCACGTGGCGCAGCCCGTGGCTGCGAAGCTCCGCCATCAGCTCGGCGGGTCCGGCGACGACCCCGGCGACCACATCGCCGTGGCCGCTCAGGTACTTGGTGGCGGAGTGGACCACCACGTCGATGCCGTGCTCGA
>CAZTTB010000203.1:0-3356 GCA_964616005.1 uncultured bacterium
ATGGCGGCATGGAGGTTCCCTACCGTCCCCGCCGCATCCGCTTCGTCGGGCTCGAGCAGGCGAAAGGGTGGCGGCTGAAGGTCTACAACATCCTTCACCACAGCAAGGAGCCCCTCGACGCGCTGTTGCGGGCCGCCCGCGACACCGCACTGGCCTCGCTGCCGCAGCCGGCGACCACGCCCGACCGCTACGGGGTGGGCTTCATCGCCGTGCACCAGGGCTCGAGCTACGACTTCGTCACCGTCGCCCACTGGGCCTACGAGACGGAGCTGCGGTCGCAGACCTACATGCGGCCGTCGAGCGGCAGCTTCCTGCTCGAGCCGGTGTCCGGCTCCGAGCTCTCCGCCGACGTCTGGGACCTGCGGCTGCTGGCCTTCGAGCGCGACGCCTGGGTCGAGACCGTGCTGCGTGCCGAGCACGCCGACCTGGAGGCGTACCTGGCACGTGGCTTGGAGGAGGAAGCCTAGGCCCCCGGCCGCGGTGACGGCGCGTGACGCTCCTCGCCCTGGCCCTCGTCCTCGCCGCCGCCCTGCTCCATGCGAGCTGGAACCTGCTGGCCAAGCGCGCGCAGGGAGGCGTGGAGTTCGTCTGGCTCTTCGCCACCCTCACACTGGTGGCCTACGCGCCGGCGATCGCGATCTACGCGGTCCTGGCGCACCCGAGCCTGCGCCCCGTCGTGGTGGGCTTCGCCGCGGTGAGCAGCCTCATCCACGTCGCCTACTTCGTGACCCTGCAACGCGGCTACCGGGTGGGCGACCTGTCGCTGGTGTACCCGCTGGCGCGTGGGAGCGGGCCGGCGCTGGCGGCCCTGCTGGCGATCACCGTGCTGGGCGAGCGGCCCGGTCTCCTGGGGCTCGCCGGCGGGGCGCTGGTGGTGCTGAGCGTGTTCGTGCTCACGGGGGGTGGCGCGCGCGGCGGGGGCGGTCGTCCGGCGTTGCTCTACGGCCTCACGACGGGCGTGTTCATCGGCGGTTACACCGTGTGGGACGGATATGCCGTGGCTCATCTGGGGGCGTCGCCGCTGCTCTACAGCTACCTCTCGGAAGCGGGGCGCGCGCTGCTGCTGGCCCCGTTGGCGTGGCGCGGGCGCGCTGCGGTGGCGCGGGCCTGGCGTGACAGCCGCGGGGCGGCCTGGGGCATCGCCGTGTTGAGCCCGCTGGCCTACATCCTGGTCCTCACCGCCATGACCTTCACGCCCATCAGCCTGGTGGCGCCGGCGCGCGAGATCAGCATCCTGGTCGGGACCCTGATGGGAACGCGGCTGCTGGCCGAAGGGCAGGGATCGAGGCGCCTGGTGGGTGCGCTCGGGATGGTCGCGGGCGTCGCCCTACTGGCGCTGTCGTGACCGGCGGCGTGTCCCCGACCCTATCCGCACCGATCGCGCCGCGCTGCGACCGCTCTCCCAGCCCGGGTAAGAGAACCGAAAGGAGCCGCGCTCTACCCTGCGCTCATGAGGTCGCTTCCCTCCGTCCTTCGCACGCTGGCCGGGATGCCGCTGCCCGTGAGCGAACGCGCTCCCGAACGCTCGTACCCGCGACGCGTCACGGGCCGGACCGCGGGACGCGCTCCGGCGCCGTCGGCCGAACTGGAGCTGGCGCGAGTGGAAGCCATGCTGCGCCGTCTCCACGGCGAGCCCGATCGCATCGACAACCCCTTCGCCGCCTTCCCGACGCGTTCGTTCTGGTTGGGGCGGCTGATGAACGACCGCAGCTGAGCCCTCCCGAGCGCCTCTCTCCCTCCCCGTGAGCGGGCCCGCAGCCTCGAAAGGCTGCGGGCCCGCTCACATCGGCGTTCGTGCTCCGTCGCTCCCGGCCGGACCGGGACCGCGAGGCCCTGTCTCAGGCGATCGGCCGCCCTCCGGCCTCCCGGCTCCGGCGCAGCGCGTCGGAACCCTGGATCGTCCTTGGAGCCACGACGTCCGCGAGGGCGTGCAGGGCGTTCGCGGCCCGGCGTCGGGCCAGGACCCAGCCGCGCTCGGCGACGGCTCCGTGCTCGCGGGCCAGGCGTAGCGCGCGGGCGTCTTCAGCCTGGCGTCGGTAGTCGTTCATGCGGTCGCGTGCGGCGACGGTGGCGCTCTCCAACCATCCGTTCATGCTGCCCTCCTCGGGGCGTCCGTTGCCGGCCTCCGCTCCGGTGCCGCGCGCGCGAGACGCTGCGGCGCTCTAGCGGTTGGCCCAATGGCGCGCGATGCGGGGCGCGCGCTCCCCGTCGGCGTAGCCGGCGCGGCGCAGGCGCTCGGCGGTGGGCTCGCGCCGGAGCAGTCCGGCACGGGCGCGGGTGAACTGTACGAGCATGAAGGTGTTCATGTGGACCTCCTGGGTCGGATCCCGGAATACGGGTGAGGGGCAAAAAGAACCTCGGCGAGGATCTCGCCGAGGGCCGACAATCGGTGTCGGGTCGAGGTCTGCTAGGCAGACCCGCGGTCCTGGGGAGGACCCTCCTCGAGCGAGCGGCGTGCACCGGCGCCCCGGCCGGCCGCTCCGGCGCCCGTTGGGACGACGTCGGCGAAGGGGCGCAGGCCGACGGCGCAACGGACGGACTCCGAAGCGTGCACAAACATGATCTCGATCATCGACCTCACCTCCTTGCTGTCGTGGGCTGGGACCCGTGCGGGCCGCCGCTAGGGGACCTTCCGTCCCCGGCGAGAGATTCTAGCACGAGGTTGCGGTCTATGCAATAGGGTATGCGTACGCGCCGGGCGCCCCCGCCCGAGGGTGCCGACACGCGTTCACGACGGACATCCGGCCGGACGGAAGGTCGGGCCCGGCCGGCGCTCAGGCCGGGTCGCCGGCTTCGAGGAGCGTGGCCGTCTCGTTGTCGGGCACCGGCTCCTCGGCGAGCTGGCGCAGCTTGGCCCGCCGCTCGGGCGAGCGCAACGGCTGCTGTTCGAGTCTCTCGGTCAGCGCCATCATCAGCTCGTAACTCTGGCCGACGTGCGCGCTCCGGACGATCTCGATGTCGGCGGGGACCTGCTCGAGCAGGCGCGGTGCCAGCGTCAGCACCGACAAGCGCTCGCCGCGAAGCAGCGCCAGCGTCAGATCGCTGCGCCGGCGCCCGTCGCCGAAGCTCACCCGCACGCCGGCCGGGACGGCAGCGCGTAACACCGCGGCACGAGCCTCTAGGACGCGCTCTTCGGGATTCATGATCATGGATCCATTGTACGGGGCCGATGGCCTGCAGGCATGTGCAGGAACGGCACCCGACCCCCGGATACCGCTAATAGGCGCGGGCGAAGATGACCTTGCGGGCGTAGCCGCTCTCGCGCCCGGTGTGCACACAGGTCGTCCCCTCGGCGCTGGGCCCCTCCAACGGGATGCAGCGCACGGTGGCCTTGGTCTCCTCCTGGATGATCCGCT
>CAZTTB010000204.1:0-3334 GCA_964616005.1 uncultured bacterium
TCTCCCTGGTCGCGGTGCCGCTCATCGTGCTCTACGAGCTCACGATCTGGGTGGTCCACTTCTCGCAACGAAGGATGGAGTATGGACGGGAAGATCCAGAGCCTACGAGCCCGAATTGACGATCTCAACCTCAGCATCCTGGAGATCCTGTCGCAACGCGCCGCGCTCGCCGAGGAGATCGGTGAGCTGCAGAGCGCCATGGGGCTGTCGCACTACGATCCCATGCGCGAGCAAGAGATGCTCGATGCGCTCACCGCGGCCAACGAGGGCCCGTTCAGCGATGCCGCGGTCAAGAGCCTGTTCAAACAGATCTTCCAGGCCAGCATGCAGCTCGAGGAGACGCAGGAGAAGCGTCACTACCTGACGTCGCGACGCAGCCACGGTGAGGACACGGTGGTGCTGGTGGGCGACGTACCCATCGGTGGAAAGCACGCTCCGGTGCTGATCGCCGGCCCCTGCGCCATCGAGTCGGCCGCCCAGGTCGAGGCGGTGGCGGCGCACGTCGCAGCGCAGGGCGTCACCCTGTTCCGGGGCGGAGCCTTCAAACCTCGTACCGACCCCTACAGCTTCCAGGGCCTGGGCGAGGAGGGGCTGCGGCTGGCGCGCGAAGCCTGCGATCGTCACGGTCTGGCGCTGGTGAGCGAGATCATGGACGCCGAGCAGCTGCCGCTGTTCGAAGCCTATGTCGACCTGCTGCAGATCGGCGCCCGGAACATGCAGAACTTCACGCTCCTCAAGGCCGCCGGCCGCAGCCGCAAGCCGGTGCTGCTCAAGCGTGGGCTCTCCGCCACGGTGGAGGAGTGGGTGATGGCTGCCGAGTACCTTCTCAACGAGGGCAACCCCAACGTGGTGCTGTGCGAGCGGGGCATCCGCACCTTCGAGCGCTACACGCGCAACACGCTCGATGTCTCTGCCGTCGCCCTGGCCAAGCTGGAGACGCACCTGCCGGTGCTGGTCGACGTCACGCACTCCGGCGGCCGCCGCGACCTGCTGGTGCCGCTGACCAAGGCGGGACTGGCGATCGGCGCCGACGGCATCATGCTCGAGGTGCACCCCAACCCCGCCGTGGCGTTGTCGGATCAGAAGCAGCAAGTCGACTTCGAGACCTTCGACCGCTATCTGGAGGACACGGGCTACCACACCAAGCTCTCCGAGAAGCGCCTCGAAGTCTACGGATTCTAGCGGCGGCCTCGGATGCCGGGGTTCGACGACCTCCTCAACTTCGTGCTCAAGGCCACCAACGTGGCCCCCAGCTACAGCGCCGACCGGTGCATCGCCGTCACGCAGTCGAGCACCGCCTGCCACGCCTGCGTCGCCGCCTGCCCGCACTACGCCGTGAAGCTCGGGCGCGAGGTCGAGATCGACCCCGTCGACTGCACCGGCTGCGGTCTGTGCGTACAGGTGTGCCCGTCCCAGGCGTTGGAGCCGCGCGTCAGCTACGAGCCGGGGGCCTCGGTGCGCTGCTCGCAGGTCGAGGGAAGCGCGCAGAGCGTGCTCTGCCTGGGCCGCCTGCAGGCCACCGACGTCGTGCGCCTCGCCGCACGGCACGGGGACGTGACGCTGGCTCACGGTGACTGCGCCGACTGCCCCATCGGAGTGCCGCAGATCCTGGACGGCCTCGCCGAGGTGGTCCAGGACGCGCGCGCGCTCGTCGGTCAGCACGGTCGGACCGTCACCGTGCGGGTCGAGCGCCGCGACAGCCTCGAGCAGGACCGCGCCCCCGCCGGCGTGAGCCGACGCGCGCTGCTCACGGGCGGCCTGCGCAACGTGCGGCGTTCGGCCGTAGGCGCGCTGGCACCGTTGGAGACGCTGCTGCGGGTGAAGGACGACCCCGACGAGCCTGCGCCGCTGCCGCGCGAGCTGCAACGGCGCTTCCGCGTGCTGGAGCTCGCCCGCCCGGAGCCCGAGGATCGGGTGCCGTGGAGGCTTCCTCGGGTCGGCGACGGTTGCATCATGTGTCCGGTCTGCACCCGGGTGTGCCCGACCGACGCCTTCTCCCGCGAGTTCGAGCCCGCGGACGGCGGCCGGCCCGTGTTGCGGCTCGAGCCCGAGCGCTGCCTCGACTGCGATGCCTGCGTGCAGGCCTGCCCCGTCAAGGTCATCAGCATGGACGACGAGGTCCGCTGGGGCGAACTCTCCGGCGGCACCGTGGAGGCGTACCGGAGCGCCGAGAACGACGGCCCTCAGGGCAGCGTCTACCGCTGAGAGAGCTGTTTACGATGCTGGCCCCGACACGCCCCGGGAGGAGGTCGTGGCGGGGCGTACACTGACCCATGACGGTGGACGATTGGGTATTCGAGGCGGTGGAGGCGTCGGGCCCCAAGGGCGCGACGTTGCGCGAAGTACAGCGCTACATCGACGAGAAGCACTTCGAGGAGCTGGCCGTCGACACGATCGAATCGTCCCTGGTCTCGCTCGTCGGGCAGGGGCGTTTGAGCCTCGAGGGGGCCCGCTACGGCGTGGTACAGCGCACCAGCAAGGAAGACGCCCTCAAGAAGCTGTTCGGCGACGGCTGATCCGTCGCCGCATCCACGACCTGTTTTGGAGGCACGATGACGACTCCCGCCAGGCCGGCCCCGGCCGTGTCCCTCGAGGACTTCTACGGGCTCGACGCGCTCTACGACCCGGAGGAGCGCATGATCCGCGACAGCGTTCGGGACTTCGTCCGCAGCGAGATCGTGCCCAACGTCGCCGACTGGTGGCGCGAGGACGCCTTCCCCGCCGATCTCCCCCGGCGCTTCGGCGCCCTCGGCATGCTCGGCGTCACCCTGCCCGAGCGCTACGGCGGTTCGGAAGCGTCCTACACGGCGTACGGCTTGATCAACCGCGAGTTGGAGTACGCCGACTCGGGGATGCGCTCGTTCGTGAGCGTGCAATCGAGCCTGGTGATGTACCCCATCCACCGCTACGGCTCGGAGGCGCTCCGCAAGCGCTGGTTACCGTTGCTGGCCAGCGGCGAGGCCGTCGGCTGCTTCGGCCTCACCGAGCCGGACGCGGGGAGCGATCCCGGCGCCATGCGCACGCGGGTCCGAAAGGTCGGCGACGAGTACGTTCTCAACGGGGTGAAGCGTTGGATCACCAACGGCTCGCGGGCGCAGGTAGCCGTCGTATGGGCCCGGGACGAGGACTCCGGCGAGGTCCTCGGATTCGCCGTCGACACCGCGCAAGACGGCTTCCAGGCGGTCGACATCAAGACCAAGGCGTCGATGCGGGCGTCGGTGACCTCCGAGCTCTACCTCGACGAGGTGGTGGTCCCGGCCGCCGACAAGCTCGAGGTGACGGGCCTCAAAGGCGCGTTGAGCTGCCTCAACCAGGCCCGCTTCGGGATCGCCTA
>CAZTTB010000205.1:0-3301 GCA_964616005.1 uncultured bacterium
TAGCCGGGGCGGGCGCCGGGGGGGTCGCTGTCGGTGGCGTCGCTGCCGGGGGGGTCGCTGCCGGCGGAGTGGATGACGGTGCTGTGTCGGCCGGCGGCGTGGAGGGGGCCGGCTGAGCCGAGACCGCCATGCCCAACACGAAGAGCGCCGCTACCACCGTCCGGCGCGCGCGGGCGACCGGGCTCATGGTGTTCCCCCGGTCGTTCCCCCGGTCGTTCCAACCGAGCCGGAGAGGGCGTCGCGGATGGCCTTCACGATGCTGTCCAGCGGAGCTCCCGACCCGCCCGCCTCCAGGGTGCCGGTGCCGGAAACCGACAGCAGGGTGCCGTCTTCATCCTGCAGGCCCGCCGGCGTCACCTGCCACAGGCCCTGCCGGAACCCGACGATGGGTGAGGCGTACGACTGCTCGTAGGCGAACACCAGCACCTGCTCGCCGACCTTGAACTGCGGCATGCCGCTCACGGTGAGGGCCGGGCCGCCGGGGACCGCGCCGCCGAGGAAGGCGAGCTCGACGGGTCCCGTCGGCCGGCCCTGGGCGTCGACCGGCACCCCTTCGAGAGCCGTGTCGACGTTGAAGCGCACGTGCGTCCAGGGCCTCCCGCCGTCGTTGGTGACGCGAACGTCCGCGACGGTGCCGACGAACACCAGGCCCGCCCGCGCGAGCATGGCCTGGGGGGTCAGCTGCAGGTAAGTGGTGGCGGAAGCGGGCGCTCCCGCGAGCAGCAGTCCGAGCAGCGCCGCCAGCAGGTGCCAGAGGGGTACCGGCGGCGTGCGGCGGCCGGAGGGGTGTCCGAACGGGTGGCGTGAGCTCACGGGATCCCCTTGCCGCCACCCGGCAGGCCGGGGAAGCCGTTGCCCGGAACGGGCGCGGGAGGGGAATCCGTCGTGCCCGCCGACGAAGGGGCAGTGGACGAAGACGGCGCGCGCCCCTCACTGGTCTGTGCGAAGTCGTGACCCCCGGTCGACATGAACTCCGTCTCGGCATCGAGTTTCAGGTAGCTCGCGCCCGCCGTGGGCTGGAGGTCGAACTGGAAGAGGCCGGCCTCGCCGTCGAGGGTGGTACCGAGCGGTGCCAGCGCCACCTGGAGTTGCCCGTCGGACGACTGCTCGAGCAGCGCCAGCCCCTGGCGGCTGGCCCGTACGCTGCCCTGGACCAGCTGGAAGCGCTTGGGGTCCCAACGGACCTGCGTGCGCAGCCCCTCGAAGCCGCGAGCGTTGCGCAGCTGCACGCGCAGCGTGATGCGGTGGTCGACCTCGGTGTTGGGCACATTGAAGGTCACGCTCGGCGGCGGCAGCTCGGACACCGTCAGCGTGTACTTCTGCACCGTCTTCGAGAGGTTGGCGTCGGTGACCTGCAGAGTGAAGCTGTACCGACCGGTCTTGCTTGGCGTACCGCGCAGGGTTCCGCCCTGTAGCTGGATCCCCGGCGGCAGCTGCCCGTCGGCGAGCGCGAAGTCGTAGGGTCGCAAGCCGCCAGTGGCCTGAACCGGTTCGTCGTAGGCCTCGGCGAGGTAGGCCTGTGGCAGGGAGGTGCCGAGGATCCGCAGCGCCTCGCCCGGGGTGTTGAGGTCGCCCGTGCAGCCGCTCAGGAGCAACGCCGTCGCCATCGCAGCCATGAACGCTCTCGGCGCCCTGGCCCAGCGAACGGTCCGGTTGGCTCCCTGCATGTGCGGCGTGGCGATCCGCTCCTCCCGTGCTCGGGCTCGGTTACGGCCGATGCCAGGGATTGTACCCGCGCGACCCGCCCACCGGCAATGGACTGCCTACGGTTGAGACGTCGGTGACGCTATCGGCATCCCTCGAAGGACGTCTGGAGCGCGACACGCATGCTAAGCTCCAAAGAACCACGAGGAAGCGCGCGGGTCCGGTTGCGGCCCCGCGCGGCGACGCCGCGTCCCGGGGCCGGAGCGGCGTGATCCCCGTCCAGAGCCCCCCGGGAGGGCGAGACCGTGAACCCATCCAAGGACATCCGCCGCCTGGGGCGCGCCGGAGCCGCGGGACCGTGGACGCGTCATCTCCATGTGGCACTGGAGGCGCGGCGGCGCTACCGCATCGAGGGCGAGCTGTTCGGCGTGCGCGGCCGTCTGATGTTCGGCGATCTGGCAACGGCCCACCATCTGGCGGCACGGATGAACCAGGTCCGCGATTCGGAACGCTACCCCGAGCTGGCGCTCGGCGGCAGTGAACTGTACGGGGCTGCGCTGCTGCACGAGCTCATGCACGCGCTGGTGCAGGTGGCGTCCGAGCGTTCGGGTGGGAGCGTGGTGGACCGCGCTGCGGACGGTCTCGAGACGGCGCTCGGCCCTCAGGCGCTGACGGCGACCCTGGTGGCGTTCGTCGAACGCTTCCCGGCGCCCGTCGTGGCTGACGGCTGGGAGGATGCCGCTCGTTACCTGGCGGGATCGACGGAGGAGACTCCCAACCGCACTGTCGTGCTGGAGGAGGCGTTGCTGCTATGGCTGGCGAACGCCAACCCGGCACTGGAACGCCTGCAGGAGCTCTTCGACGACGTGCCCCTGCGGCGCACGAGCGAGTACCCGCGGGCGCTGTCGTTGCTGGAGGAAGGCCTGCGCGAGCACGGGCCCGCGCTCGCCGGCGGGATGTCGTTGATCGACCTGCTGTGGGCGCCGCAACGCCACAGCCCGACCTCGCTCGAGGGGCAGCTCAGGGTGGCCGAGGAGATGTGGGGGCCGGTGCTGGGGGAGCGCTACTCCGGCCTGCTGGCAAGGCTCTTGCGGTCGCTCGACGCCCTGGGCGAGGCCCGTGGGCGCGGCCCGGGGGGTCCCGGGCCGTCGCCGATCCTCGACGCGGAGACGCTCGCGCGGCCGGGTGAGATCGAGGCCTTCAGCCCCGACAGCGACTGGATGCCCCGTGTGGTGCTGGTGGCGAAGAGCACGTACGTGTGGCTCTCCCAGCTGGAGCGCCGTTTCGGCCGTGAGGTCCGGCGGCTCGATCAGATCCCCGACGAGGCCCTGGACGAGCTCGCCGCCCATGGGTTCAACGGTCTGTGGCTGATCGGTCTATGGGAGCGCAGCGAAGCTTCGCGCCGTATCAAGCAGCGCCGCGGCCAGGCCGACGCGCTCGCCAGCGCCTACGCGCTGTACGACTACGTGGTCGCCGACGATCTGGGTGGCGAAGCGGCGTTACGCGATCTCGAGGGGCGGGCGGCCCGCCGGGGCATACGCTTGGCCGGCGACATGGTTCCCAACCATGTCGGCATCGACGGCAAGTGGGTCGCCGAGAATCCGGACTGGTTCATCCAGCTCGATCATCCGCCCTACCCGGGTTACCGCTTCGACGG
>CAZTTB010000206.1:0-3295 GCA_964616005.1 uncultured bacterium
ATCGCCGCCGCGTTCCGGCTCACGGCCCGGATCACCAACCCTCCCTCGCCGTCGAGCGTGGGCCCTCCCGGCAGCGCCGACCGCGCCTATCTGGCCGGACGTCAGGGCATCGCGATGTCCGACCTGCGGCCGGCGGGGGTGGCGCGCTTCGACACGGAGCGCGTCGACGTGGTGAGCGAGGGCGATTACATCCCTGTCGGAAGCAGACTGACCGTGTTGCACGTCGAGGGTATGCGTGTCACGGTCCGGGCCGTCGAACCCGACTCGGGCGACGTGCAGGAAGCCTGACCCGGGACGGCAACGTGGCCGATCCCACGCGTTCCCCCACCTTGGAGGTGTCATGAGCTACACCCTGCTGATCATCGCGGGCGCCATCGTCCTGTTCTTCCTGATCCTGTTCTCGGTCGTTCCGATCGGACTGTGGATCTCGGCGATCGCGGCTGGCGTCCAGGTCGGACTTCCGAGCCTGGTGGCCATGAAGTTGCGACGGGTACCGCCCACCAAGATCATCCTGCCGCTCATCAAGGCGGACAAGGCGGGCATCGAGGTGGAGCAGAACCAACTCGAAGCGCACTTCCTGGCGGGCGGCAACGTGGACCGGGTCGTCGACGCCCTCATCGCGGCCGACAAAGCCCGCATCCATCTGCCGTTCGACCGGGCGGCGGCCATCGATCTGGCCGGCCGTGACGTGTTGGACGCCGTCAAGGTGTCCGTCAACCCACGCGTCATCCAGACCCCCAACGTCAGCGCCGTCGCCAAGGACGGAATCGAGCTCATCGCGACGGCGCGCATCACGGTGCGCGCCAACCTCGAGCGGCTGGTCGGCGGCGCCGGTGAGGAGACCATCATCGCCCGCGTCGGCGAGGGCATCGTCTCCTCCATCGGCTCGACCAAGAGCTTCAAGGACACCCTGGAGAACCCCGACACCATCTCGAAAGCGGTGCTGGCCAAGGGCCTCGACTCCGGCACGGCCTTCGAGATCCTGTCGATCGACATCGCCGATGTGAACGTCGGGCGTAACATCGGCGCCCAGCTGCAGACCGACCAGGCCGAAGCCGACAAGCGCGTGGCGCAGGCCAAGGCCGAGGAGCGGCGCGCCATGGCGGTAGCGGCCGAACAGGAGAACCGGGCGCAGGTGGCCGCCATGCGGGCCAAAGTGGTCGAGGCTGAGGCCGAGGTGCCTCGGGCCATCGCCGAGGCCTTCCGAACGGGCAACCTGGGCGTGATGGATTACTACAACTTCCAGAACATCCAGTCCGACACCAGCATGCGGGGGAACATCGGCCGCGCCGCCGGCATGGAGGGTGACGAGGAGCCGTGAGCTTCGACACCCTGCTGACCGTGGTGTTCGTGGTGGTGTTCATCGTGCTGCCGCTGGTGTCGCGGGTGTTGCGCGAGCGCAACCGACCACCTACGGCGCAGCGCGGAGCGACGCCCCCTCGTGCGCCGGAGGGCACCGTGCTCGACGGGACGCCGCCTGTAGCGGAGGGCGAGCTTCCGGCGTGGCTCGCGGAGGCGCAGCGCCGGGTGCGCGAGGCGCGTGAGCGCGCAGCAGGTGAGGCCTCCACCCAGAGCAGGCGCTCGAGGTCGCTGGTACCGGAGGATCCCTTCGAGACGGTGGCGCCCGCCGACCGGCCGCATCCCCTGGTACCTGAGGACGCCGATCGTGGCCAGCCGCAGGGGCGTCCCGTGGGGCGCTCGCTGGTACCGGACGACCCCTTCGGCGACGCTCTCGCCGGAGCCGGTGGGGCGCAACGCGGCGGCAGCGGCCTGGGCCGCGAGGGCGTACCGCCGATGATGCCGTCCGATCGGACGCGCCCCGAGTCGGCCGTGGCAGCGGAGCGACGCGCCAGAGCCGAAGCGAGCGATCAGCCGCAGCGTCCTCCCAAGCAGGAGCGTCAGCGGCGGCCCGGACCGGTCACGGAGCCGACGTCGGCCGGGGCCTCCGCTTACCGGCGACGACGCGGCTGGCACGACGGCGCTAGACTGGGGGGCGTGGGGCAGCTTCGCTTCGATCGCGAGGCCATCGTGAGCGGCCTGATCTGGCACGAGATCCTGGACGAGCCGGCGTGGAAGCGCCGTCGCGGGAGGGCACCATCGCGACCTCGGTCACGCTGAAGCTCCGCAGCCCGGCAGAGGCCTTGTCCCTGTTCGGGCAGAACGACGAGAACCTCCGCCTCCTCCGCACGCGTCTGAGTGCGACGGTCGTTGCCCGCGGTGACGAATTGCGTCTCAGCGGCGACCGGGGGGATGTCGAGGAAGCGGCCCGCACCTTCCGCTCGTTGATCGACACCATCCGTGCCGGCGGTCGGTTGTCGCTCACCGAGCTCGAGCACAGCGATATCGAGCGCCTGAGCGACCGCCCGGCGGCACCGGAGTCCGCGTCGGAGCAGACCCACCTGCCCGGCCGGGCCAAGCCCAAGACGGCAGGTCAACGGCGCTACGTCGCCGCCATCCAAGACAATCCGATCGTGTTCGGCAGCGGACCCGCCGGCACCGGTAAGACCTATCTGGCGGTAGCGATGGCCGTGGAGGCGCTCACCCACCGGCGCGTCAAGCGCATCATCCTGACCCGACCGGCGGTGGAGGCGGGCGAACGGCTCGGCTTCCTGCCGGGCGACTTGCAGGCCAAGATCGACCCGTACCTGCGCCCGCTCTACGACGCCCTGTACGACATGCTCCCCGCCGACCGCGTCGAGAAGCTGCTCGAGCTCGGCACCATCGAGGTCGCGCCGCTCGCCTTCATGCGCGGGCGCACCCTGAACGACGCCTTCATCATCCTCGACGAGGCCCAGAACACCACCGGGGAGCAGATGAAGATGTTCCTCACCCGCATGGGCTTCAACAGCAAGGTCGTCGTCACCGGCGACACCACCCAGACCGACCTACCGGGGGGCGTCAGGAGCGGGCTGTCGACCGCCGAGTCCATCTTGCAGGGGATCGATGGCATCGCGTTCATCGGTTTCAGCAAGGCCGATGTGGTGCGTCACCCGTTGGTGGCCCAGATCATCCTCGCCTATGAACAGCAGAGCTAACCGCCCTCGCCGACGCGACCCGCGCCTGTGGCTGCTCTTCGCGCTCTCGGTGGTGGCCCTCACGGCGCTGCTGTTCAGCGTCTACGGTAACCGCCGCGCCTCGGCGTTGCGGGCCGGCGAGGTCAGCCCGCAGACGTTCGTGGCGCCCGTGGACACACAGGTCATCGACCGTATCGCCACCGAACGCGAACGGCAGGCGGCCAGGGCGCAGATCGGCACCGTGTACACCAGCGATCCCGAGCTGCAGAACCTCGTCACCA
>CAZTTB010000207.1:0-3267 GCA_964616005.1 uncultured bacterium
CTGCACCGCCCCGGCCACGAACGCCGGGGCGGTGCTCGTTGGGACCGGCGACCGCGACGGGGGCGCACCGGCGCAGGCTAGTGGATGGCGTAGCGCACGTCCACGGCCGCCCACACCGCGAGCTGCCCAGCCTGCACGGGAGAGCCCGCACCCACCCGCACCGCGGCCATGGTGCCCGCCGGCGATGCGACCGGCGAGGACGACTCATCGATCGTCAGTGGCCTGCCCAGCGTCACTCCGGCCAGATCCGCCAACTGCTGAGCCTTCGCTCGAGCATCGTGCATCGCTGCTGCGCGGGCCTTCGCCTGAAGCGCCCCCGGATCGGCGATGCTGAACTGGATGCCCTGCACGTCGTTGGCACCGGCGTTCACGGCGGCGGACACCAGCTCGCCGAGCTTCGAGAGATCGCGAAGCGTGATCTGGTAGGTCTGGACCACCTGATAGTGCTCGCCGGTCACGCTCCCGTTCCGGTCGCGGACCTCCTGACGACGGACGTTGAACGCTACCGTCCGGATGTCCCGGGCCTCGACGCCGCCGTCGAGGAAGGCTTGACGCACCGCCCGCATGGACCGGTCCGCGCTGGCGAGGGCGTCTCCAACCTGCTGCGCCGTCACATCGACCCCCAGCGTCAGCACCGCGATGTCCGGCACCCCGTAGACGGTTGCGCTCCCATGCACGTGGATGCCGGACGACGACGGGGCTTGCGCCAGCGCCGACGCCGAGACCAGGAACGTCGCCAGGACAGCACATGCGAAGGCGGCACGAACGAACGCGCGGGGGATCACGGGCACAGGCTGCATGGTGGGGGCCTCCTTGGGACGACCGTTGCGGGAGCCGATCCTACCCCTCGACCCCCGCATCGCCGATGCTCCATCGTCGCGCGCGTTCATGACCCGCGGATGGGAACCGGCTCAATTGACGGTCTTGATGCGACGGTTCTGGAAGTCCTGCAGAACGTACCGACCGATGGTGTGGGGGGTCGTGAAGTAGGCCTTCCCGCGCGTCATCGCGGAGACCCGCTGCACGAAAGCGATCAACTCGGGGTCCCGCGCCAACATGAAGGTGTTGACCTGGATGCCCTGCCGCCGACAGTTCCCGACCTCCCGCAGCGTCTCGCCGAGCACCATGGGGTCGAGCCCGTAGGCGTTCTTGTAGACACGGCCGCCCGGCAGCGTGATGGCCGACGGCTTGCCGTCGGTGATCATCACGATCTGCTTCATGTCCTTGTTCTGATGCCGCAGGATCTTGCGTGCCAGTCGCAGCCCCTCCGCCGTGTTGGTGTGATACGGACCCACCTGGGCCGACGCCAGCTTCGCCAGCGGGATCTCCTCGGCGGAGTTGTGGAACAGCACGAAGCGGATGGTGTCGCCTCGGTACTGCGTCCGGATCAGGTGCGCAAGCGCCAACGCGACTTGCTTCGCGGGGGTGAAGCGGTCCTCGCCGTAGAGGATCATCGAGTGCGAGCAGTCGAGCATCACCACCGTCGCCGCCGACGAGGCGTACTCGGCCTGCACCACCTGCAGGTCGTCGTACTCGAGGTCGAAGCGTCCGCCGTCGAAGCCGCGCCGCGCAGCGTTCTTGAACGTCTCCGCCAGGTCGAGGTTGAGCGTGTCGCCGTACTCGTAGGGCTTCGACTCGCCATTCGTCTCCACCCCGGTGCTCTGGAAGCGCGTCTCGTGCGCCCCCACGCTCGAACGTCCGGCGCCCCCCAGCACATCGCGCAGGGTGCGGTAGCCGAGGAAGTCGATGGCCTTGTCGGTGAGCTCGAAGCGCGCCGTGCCCGGGTCGCCTTCCGGGCCGGAGCCCTGGCCCCCACTGCGCGCTTCGTCGTCGTCGCCAGCGGTGGCCTTCAGATAACCTTCCCGCTCGAGCCGCTGCGCCAGCTCCTTGACCATCTCACCGAGCTGCGACGTCATCCAGTCGTCGGCGTTCATGGCCTTCTCGAGGGTCTCCTCGGACACCAGGTCGTTGTTGATCAGAGCCTCGGCGATGGCGTCGTAGAGATCCTGTAGCGACTGGCGATAGTCCGGATCGGGATCCCACGGGTTGCGCCCGAAGCCCGACTCGAGCAACCGGTCCTGCAGCATCTTCATCAGGTCCGCCATGTCGAGATCGTCGAGCGTCGGCTCGTACTTGGAATAGCGGGTCGTCGCCACCTCGGCGCCTCCTCCATCGTGCACGCCCGTGCCGGAAAGGAACGAACGCTCAGTTCCACCGCCGCCGCGGGCCGGCCTGGGCCGCCTCCGCGGACTCGGGCTGCACACCGGTGAAGCCGCGTTCCTCGCTGCGTGCCACCAGCTTGCGCGCGTACAGCCCCTCGAGCACGAACTCGGCGGCGACGGCCAGGTCGGCCGCGGAGGTCCCCTCGGCGAGCTCACGGGCCGCGTCGAGCAGCCCGGGCACCGCCTCGAAGACCTGGACCAGCGCACCGGTGGCGACGTGGTCAGGCAGGCGCAAGGTGTTGTCCGCGTCGAAGTATTCGATCACCTCGCCGGTGTCCACCTGGCCGGCCCGGCGCGCGAACACCTGGCCCACGGCGCGGCGCACGAGGTCACGCGCTACGGCCTCCCCACCCTTGAGCTCGCCCTCGTACTCGAGCTCGAGCTTGCCGGTCACCGCCGCCAGCCCGGCATACAGGTCCGACGCACGGACGTAGGCCGGGCTCTCCTCGAGCTCCAGCGCACGCCGCTCGGCGTTGCTCACCACGGCCTCCATGAGGCTGATGGGCAGGCGTTGGGAGACGCCCGAGTGCTTGTCCACGCGAGCGTCGTCACGGGCCTGGAACGCGACCTCCTCGATCATCTCCGACACGAAGCCGGGCAGCCGCACCTCGCCCCCGCGCTCGAGCCAGGCCTCCTGGCGCGTGATGGCCATGCCCTCCTCGACGGTGGGCGGGTAGTGGGTGCGGATCTCGGAGCCGATGCGGTCCTTCAGCGGGGTGATGATCTTGCCGCGCGCCGTGTAGTCCTCGGGATTGGCGCTGAAGACCAGCATGATGTCGAGCGGCAGGCGGATGGGGTGCCCCTTGATCTGCACGTCCCCCTCCTGCATGACGTTGAAGAGCGCGACCTGCACCTTGCCCGACAGGTCGGGCAACTCGTTCATGGCGAACAGGCCGCGGTTGGCGCGCGGCAGCAGCCCGTAGTGCACCGAGCGCTCGTCGCCCAGCCTGGTGCCGAGCTTGGCCGCCTTGATGGGGTCGATGTCGCCCACGATGTCGGCCACCGTGACGTCGGGCGTGGCGAGCTTCTCGATGTAGCGGGCCTC
>CAZTTB010000208.1:0-3216 GCA_964616005.1 uncultured bacterium
ACCTCGCGGGTCTTCACGTCGAGCGCGTAGATCCCTCCCCGCCACGCGTCCTCCTGGTCCTCGTCGGTCGCGCTCACGAAGTAGAGGGTGCCGCCGTCGGGGGAGAACGCCAGGCCGGAGGCGCCGACCGGCAGGTCGGTGAGCTTGCGCGTGCTCCCGCTGCGGAGGCTGTAGAGGTGGATCTGCGCCGGGGCAGCGGGCTGGAAGCCCTGCCCGTCGGCCTTGTAGTGCAGCCGCGTGATGCGCCTCGGCAGGCCGCGTTCGGTCGCTTGGTCGGTCCAGCTCCCGCGGGTGGTGAGGGCGATGCGCCGACCGTCGGGGTGCCAGCACAGCTCCGCGACGCCGGCCTCGAAGTCGGTCACGACCTCGGCCTCGCCGCCGTCGAGCGGCACGAGCCCGAGTTGCGGCTTGCCCTTCTCGCTCGCCTTGCGCAGGAACGCCAGCCGGTCCTTGCCGGGGGCGAACCGGGGCGAGGTGTCGGCGAACGCTCCGGTCGTGAAGGGGCGCTGCTCGCCGTGGTCCAGATCGAACAGCTCCACGCGCGGGCGGTAACGAGGCGGCGCGTCGCCCTCGCCGGGCACGATGCGCGTGGTCACCGCGGCGCCCAGCCGTCCGTCGTGGGAGAGCTGGGGGTCGGCGACGAAGGTGAGGTTCAGGAGATCCTCGGGGACGAGTCGACGCGGCATGATGTGCCTCCTAGGGGCGTGGCGGCGCCGAGGCGCGCGCCTGGATGACGCTGTAGACGAGGATCCCCGCTGCGACCGAGGCGTTGAGGGACCCGACCTTGCCGTGCACGGGGATCCGCACCGTGTCGTCGCAACGTTCGCGGACCAGCCGGCGCAGGCCGTCCCCCTCGGAGCCGATCACCAGGGCCGCATCCCGGTCCCAGTCCACCTGGTGGGGGAGCCGGGCCCCGTCCGCGTCGGTCCCGTACACCCAGACGTTGCGCTCCTTGAGGTGGGCGATCGTCTGGGGCAGGTTCGGCACGCTCACCAGCGGCAGGTGGCTGGTGGCGCCGGCCGCCGTCTTCACGACGATGGGGGAGAGGGGCGCGCTGCGGCGGGTCTCCGTGACGACACCGTGCGCACCGAGCACCTCTGCGCTGCGGATGATGGCGCCCACGTTGTGGGGGTCGGTCAGATGATCGAGGAGGACGACCAGCAGCCGCTCGCCACGGCGTGCGGCGAGCCCGAAGATGTCGTCGAGGGTGGCGCTCCGGGGCTCCGGTAGCTCCGCCGCAACCCCCTGGTGCGAGGTGGTCTTGAGCGCGCGGTCGAGGTCGATGCGGGGCACCTCCTCGAGGGCCACCCCGGCGCGCTCGGACGCGGCGCGCAGCTCCGCGAGGGCGTGCTGCTTGACGCCGCGGGCGACCAGCACCCGCTCCACCCCGCCGCCGCGGAGCGCTTCCAGCACGGCTCTTCGCCCGTAGATGAGCATGGTGCGAGTATACGGCTCAGGCGCCCGGCGGCCGGAGCGCCCGGCGGGCCGCCTGGGCGTCGCGGGCGAGCTGCGCCTGGAGATCCGCCAGACCCTCGAACCGCCGTTGCGCACGTAGGAAGGCGTGGAACCGGGTGGTGATCACGGTACCGTAGAGATCGTCGTCGAAATCGAACAGGTGGACCTCGAGCGAGGGGACCTCGTCGGGGAAGCTGGGCCGCGGTCCTACGTTGGCCATGCCGTCGAAGGTGCCCTGCGGGGCCTCCACGCGCACCGCGTACACGCCGAGCGGCAGCGCCTTGCGCTCGTCGGTGTGGACGTTGGCGGTGGGGAAGCCGATGCTGGCGCCGCGGGCGTCGCCGTGGGCCACGGTGCCGCGCACCGGGTAGGGGGCGCCGAGCAGGGCGTTGGCGCGCACGATGTGACCCTGCGCCAGGTGGTCGCGCACATGCGACGACTTGACCACTTCCCCCTCGAGGGTCTTCAGGCCGAAGGCCTCGAGCCGTTGCGCGATGGGGGATAGATCGTTCAGTCCACCTTCGCGACCGTGCCCGAAGCGGAAGTCCTCGCCCACGATGATGGCGTGCGGCGCCAACACGCGCAGCTGGTCCGTGAAGCTCCTCTTGTCGGTGCGCGCGTATTCGCGCGAGAAGGGGACCATGGCCACAACGTCGGGTCGGTAGGGCTGCAGCAGGTCGAGCTTCTCCTCGGCGCTGTTGAGGAACGTGGCGTGGCCGAACACCACCTTGGCGGGAGGGAAGAACGTCAGCACCATGGCCGGTCGGCCGCTGGCATCGGCGAGCTCACGCATGCGGTCGAGCAGCATCCTGTGCCCGACGTGGACCCCGTCGAAGTTGCCGATGGAGAGGACCACGCCCTCGAGAGCAGCGGCGTCCGGGCTGTCGATCACCCTCACGGCTGGATCCCGAGGCGGGCCAGCGCGTGCCGCAGGCCGAGCAGCGTCACGCCGCTGGTGGAGAGCTCCCCGCTCTTCACGGCGTTCCACAGCTCGAGGGCGTCACGCCACTCGACGTGCAACTCCTCACCCTCGTCCGGAGTGCCGTGGACGCTGTGGACGTCGTGGGCCTCGAACAGGTGGATGCACTCGTCGCTGAAGCCGGGGGAGGCGAACAGGCGGGTGAGCAGAGTCAGGCGCCCGCCGAGCTGCGTCTCCTCGGCGAGCTCGCGACGCGCCGCTTCCTCCGGGCTCTCGCCGGGATCGATGAGGCCGGCAGGCAGCTCCCAGGTGACGGCGTGCACGGCCGGTCGCTGCTGCACAACACCCAGCACGCTAGGCCCGCGCTGGACCAGCACGGCGACGGCGTCCGGGTGCTCGACCACCTCCCAGCGCCCGTCGAGCACAGCAACCGTGATGATCTTGCCGCGGAAGACCTCGTTTCGCACGACCGCCAGCCTACCAGAACGGCCCCCGGCGCGCCTTCTCGCCGGGGGCCGCGATGGGACGTGGACTCAGTTCTCGGGGCTGTCGGGGTTGTAGCGCAGGAACGCGGGGATGTCGTAGTTGCTCGGGTCGTAGCTGCGCCCCCCGGCTGCGGCACGCAGATGCGTGGGGCGGAGCACCTTCACCTGCGGCGACTGGTCGAACCCGGCCGCGATGACGGTCACGCGCACCTCGTCGGCGGCGTCCTCGTCGTAGGTGACGCCGAAGAGCACGTTGACGTCCTCGACCTCGGTGGCCTCGCTGATCTTCTCGACGATCTCATGGGCGTCGAAGAGCGTCAGGTCCTCGGAGCCGGTGATGTTGATGAGCAGGTGCCT
>CAZTTB010000209.1:0-3214 GCA_964616005.1 uncultured bacterium
CGCGAACGGCGCCTCGAGCACGGCGCCTAGAGGGCGGTCGCGCTCAGCTCCAGCGCCTCGTTGAGGCGCTGGATGTTGGCCAGGCCTTCCCTTCGCAGCCACGCTTCCAGCGCGGGCTCCCCGCCCCCGGCATAGGCGGCGATCCCGCCCTTCCAGGTGGCACGACCACACAGCACGCCGTTGAAGCGCGCGCCCGCCTCGCCGGCGAGCTCGAGCGAGCGGACGAAGAGCTCCATGTCCACACCCGCCGACAGGAAGATGAGCGGCACCGTCGACGCCTCCGTGGCCTGCCGCATGGCGGACAGCACCCGCTCACGCTGCGATGCCAGGGCCGCGGGCTGGAGCCAGCTCGGATCCACCGGCACCTCCACCTTCAACACGTCCACGCCGTACTCGGGCCGGGTCCACTCGGCGATGCTGCGCGTGACCCGTTCCGGCTTGGCGTCGGCCCCGCCCGCGCCTGAGCCGTCGTAGGTGACCGGCTCCAGGAAGTAGGCGACGTCGGCCTCCCGGCACTCCTCGCCGACGCGCCGCACCAACGCCTGCTTGCGTTCGTTGACCTCGGCGGGGCTGGCGGGATCGTAGTAGACCAGCACCTTGACGACGTCCGCGCCCGCCTCCTTCAAGCGGCCGGCCGACCACTCCGGCAACAGCGTCGGCATGCGGTGCTCGTCGGTGGCGTCGTAGCCGCTCTTCTCGTAGGCGACGATGAGTCCCGCAGCGGGCGCGCGGCCGGCTGCCGCTTGCCAGCCGTAGAGCGGGTCGAGCAGCACCGCCGAGGCCCAGGGCGTCAGCTCACGCGTCACCACCGCCTTGAAAGTGGCGAGATCGGCGTCGGTCACCTCCGCGGGGCCCTTGCCCGCGGCCTTCGCGAGCGCCTTGCGCAGGCTGCCGCGCTGATCGATGGCCAGCGCCGCGATGATGCCTCGTGGTGTCACGCAGGCCTCGAGGCCGCGCTGCTTCCCTGCAGAGCGCGAAGATGCGTTCATGGTCGGGCTTCCTTGATCGTGGAGAGCGAGCGAACGTTCACGACTCCACGATAGCGCCTGCCGTCACGCGCCCGTTGCGCGATTGCCGCCGGAACGCGCGCCGCCGCGGAGGATGCACCGCCCTGCCTACGGACGCACCGACCTTGTCCGCCGTCGGGCGCCCTCTCACCGTCGTGCGCCACAATGGGCTCATGAGTGGCTCGTCCTTCTGGGAACGTCCCGAGATCGTCGAGCGCTTCGGCGCGCGCGAGCCCGATCGCCGCCTGCTGGCGTGGCTGGCGCAGCGCGATCCCGCCCGACTGCGCGCGCTGGACATCGGCTGCGCGGCGGGGCGCAACACCCTCCATCTGGCAGCGGCCGGCGCCGATGTGTGGGCGCTCGACGCCTCGGCCGCCATGGTCGAGGCCGCACGGGCGCGGCTGGCGCCGCTGGTGGGCGCCGACGAGGCGCGCCGCCGCGTGGTCCAGGGCCGCATGGACGACCTCAGCACGTTCCCCGACGGCAGCTTCGAGCTGGTGATCGCGCTCGGCGCGTTCCAGAACGCGGGCACCGCCGGCGAGTGGGAGCGCTCCCTGGCCGGAACGGCACGCGTGCTCGTGACCGGCGGGCACTGCCTGGTCGCCAGCTTCGCCCCCGACTCGCGCCCGCACGGCGTTGCGCTCGAGCCGGTGCCCGACGAAGCCAACGTCTACTTCGGTTTCGGGGGACCGCACGACCGCATCACCCTGCTCGCGCCCGAGGCGCTCGACGCCGCCTTCGCTCGGCACGGGTTCGAGCCGGCCGAGGCCACGCAGGCCGTGCGCGTGGCGACGGAGCGGGGCCATCGGACCACCGTCAACGCGCTCTACCGCAAGGCCGGATAGCCGGGCGCGGCGGCCGCTCGACCGCACGCCCACCGCCGTCGTCCCGCACCCTGACGCCCAGCGCCGTAGGGACGATTCCCACCCCCTCCTGTCCTGCTTTCCACCGACCCCCCCGCGCCGGGCCTGCGGCTACCTTGGCGCCACGGGGCGTGCGCGGCGCCAGCGCCGCCGGGATGGGGTCGCTCCGTGGGAGGTGAGTCGTATGCGGAAGCTTCGTCTCGTGGCCCTCACGATCCTGGCCCTAGCATCGGCCTGGGCGTCCGCCCAGCTCGTCGTCTATTCCAGCGTCGACGAGGAGAACGCCCGCAAGATCCTCAGCGCGTTCACCGACGCGACGGGCGTTCAGGTCCAGATGGTGTTCCTGTCGTCCGGCCCGGCACTGTCGCGCATCGAGGCCGAGAAGAACCGGCCGCAGGCGGACGTCTGGTTCGGGGCGCCCAGCGAGAACCACATCCTCGCCAAGGAGCGTGGCCTCACCCAGCCCTACGTCTCCGCCAACGCCGACGCGCTGCCGGCGAACTTCAAGGACGCCGCGGGCTCCTGGCACGCCATCTACACGAACCCGCTCGCCTTCGGCGTGCGGACCGACATCCTGTCGAAGCGGGGCGCCGCCGTACCCGCGAGCTGGGCGGACCTCACCAAGCCCGAGTACAAGGGCCTGGTGCAGATGCCGTCGCCGCAGTCGTCCGGCACCGCCTACAACGTGATCCTGACGCTGCGCGCGATCTTCGGTGAGGACGCCGCCTTCGCCTATATGAAGGCGCTCAACCCGAACGTGCAGACCTACACCCAGAGCGGGACGGCGCCGAGCGGCGCGCTGGGCGTCGGCGAGACCGCCATCGCGATCCAGTTCACGCCCGGCTTCCTCAAGCTGGTCGACGAGGGCTTCCCGGTCAAGGTCGTCTTCCCGAGCGAAGGCGTCGGCTACGAGGTCGCCGCCATGTCGATCCTGAAGGGCGCGACCCACCTGGGCGAGGCGCAGCAGCTGGTGGACTGGATGACGTCGAAGGAGGGCCAGCAGGCACTGGCCACCCAGAAGACGTACTTCCTGCCGATCCGCGCCGATGTCAGCGCCGGGCCCGGCATCCCTTCTCTCGACAGCATCAAGCTGGTGTCGTTCGATCCCACGTACGCGGCCGGCAACCGGCAACGCCTCGTGGACCGCTGGGTCCAGGACGTTCTGGGCCAGTAGCGGCCGGTGAGGGGCGGGCTCCGGCCCGCCCCTCCTTCACCCCCCGACCGACCCGCCGACCAACCGCACACCATGTTCCATCGTGCTCGAACCCAACTGCGCGTGCTCGCGCGTGACCGCGTGCTCTTCGCCGTGGTGATCGCGATCTTCGTCGCGTTGGCGGTGTTCGT
>CAZTTB010000210.1:0-3194 GCA_964616005.1 uncultured bacterium
CGGCCGGGGCCGATCGCCCGGCGGGCGCGGTGGGCGCGGTGGGCGCGGCGGGCGCGGGGGGCGCCGCCCCCGCCATCACCACCAGGTCCTCCTGAACGGCCAGGGCGAGGGCGTCGGCCAGCCGTTCGAGCGGCTCGAGCCCGGCCAGGTGGTCGGCGACGCGCGCCACGAGATCCGGGGACAGGCCGTCGACGCCGACGGCCGGCTCGTGCCGGGACAGGTCCCAGCCGGGTCCGTGCAGGGCGATGCCCAGCAGGGGGAAGCGCACGCCGCCGTCATCGACGACGATGGGGGCGAGCGGGGATGGCGTCTGGCGCGCGGCGGCCGACGTCCCGTCCGCCGACGTCCGGCCCGCCGGCGTCCCGTCCGCCAGGATCCCGTCCGCCAGGGTCCTTCCCGCCGTGCGCGCCGGCTTCTCGCGTACCGCCCCGTCCTGGGCCCGGTCCTGCGTCCCGTGTATCGCGGCGTCGAGCGCCAGCCCTTCGGCGACGCGCAGGAGCGCGCCGGCGAGGGCCCGGCGGTCTACGTCGGGCGACAGCACGCGGCAACCGTCGGGGTCGCTGCGCAGCAGCCGGAGCTTCTCGGTCAGGTACTCGGGGTAGCGCGCGTCGAGGCGCAGATGCCCGCGGTCGCCCGCATCCCAACGGCGCAGCGTGGGGCGCACGCTGTAGCGGGGCTCGACCGGGAAGGGGACGTGCTCTTCCGGGAGCCTCACCGGCGCTCACCGGCTCGGCTACTCGGTGACGCGCGCGTCACCGTCGGGGTCAGGCCTTGGGCAGATTGACGACGAGCAGGCCGGAGTGGAGGTGGGCGGTGGTGGCCTCGCGGTCGACCTCGCCGGGCAACTCGACGGTGCGCTGGAACGGTCCGTTGGGCCGCTCGCTGAATACGATACCGGTCTCTTCGGGCAGGTTCTCGCGCAGCCCTGCGACGACCAGGTCCCGGCCCTGAAGGGCGACCTCGAGGCTCGACAGCGATACACCCGGCACCTCGACGAACATCTGGTAGGCATCGCCGAGGTCGAGCAGGTCCACCCTCGGCAACATGCCGTCGCCCGACGAACCCGTCTGGGCGAGCGCTTCGATCCGGTCGCGCACCGCCAGGAGCTCCTCGATGTCGCCGCCCGAGCCGAACTTCTCGATCTCCATGCGGCGAGTTTAGCACCCGCCTCCGAGGGGTCTGTTAGCGTAGGCACGTGGCCTCCGCGGCCGTTCTCATCCCGATTCTCGGCGGGCCTACGGCCTCCGGCAAGAGCTCTCTGGCGATGCTCCTGGCCGAGGACCTGGGCCTCGAGATCGTCGTCGCCGACGCCATGCAGGTCTACCGAGGCATGGACATCGGCACCGCCAAGCCCACTCGCGACGAGCGCGAGCGCGTCCCGCATCATCTCCTCGACATCGTCACCCCGGCCACGGCCTTCTCCGTCGCGGACTACGTGCATGCCGCCGAGGCGGCGCTGGCGGAGGTGCTGGCGCGCGGACGCCTGCCGCTCGTGGTCGGGGGCACCGGCTTCTACATCCGGGCCCTGGCCGAGGGGCTCCCCACCGCGCCGCCGGCCGATCCGGAGGCGCAGGCGCCGCTCTGGAAGGATCTCGAAGAGAACGGCCTGGAGTGGATGGTGGCGGAGCTCGAACGCCTCAGTCCCGGCGACGCCGCGCGCGCCCAGCGCAACCCGCGCCGCGTCATCCGCGCGCTCGAGGTGCTTCGCCGCACGGGCCGCCCTCCGAGCGCCTTCCCGCACACCACCCCCGCGTTCCGCTACGACAAGGTCGCGCTGCTGCCGACGCTCGATGTTCTGCGGCCGCGCATCCGGCAGCGCTCGCGGCACATGTTCGAGAACGGCCTGGTCGAGGAGGTGCGCGCCCTGCTGGAGGCCTACCCCGAGCAGCCGACCGCGCTCCAGGCGATCGGCTACAAGGAGGTCGCCACCCACCTCACGGGCCGCAGCACGCTGGATGAGGCGGAGCTCGCCGTCAACATCGCGACGCTGCAGTACGCGCGCCGCCAGCGCACCTGGTTCCGCAAGGAGCCGGAGGCGCGGCACGTCCCGGAGGTCGCGGAGCAGGTGGAGGGCGAGTTGCGGGTGTGGCTGCGCCGCCGCCGGGAGGCGCTGCAAGGTACGGAGCGGGGCTAGCGGGGGCTACTCGTCGGCGCTGCCGACCTTGTTGCGGTGCGCCCGCGTGCCCTCGCGGCTGTGCTCGGAACCGTCGTCCGCGGCGTTCCCGGCGCCTCGATCCTTGCGCCGCCCGCCGAACAGGTGCTTGACCCGCTCCAGCAGCGTCTCGCGCTCGTGGATCTCCTCGCCGGCCTCGTCGGCGTAGGCCAGCAGCAGCTCGCGAGCTCTGGCCGACAAGCGCTTGGGCGTGTCGACAACGATGCGCACCACCTGGTCGCCGCTGCCGATCTGGCGCAACCGGGGCATCCCCCGGCCGCGAAGCCGCACCTCGGAGCCGGACTGCGTGCCGGCGGGGACGTCGACCACTTCGGGCCCGTCCAGGGTCGGGATCTCGAAGCTCGAGCCCAGCGTCGCCTGCGCCAGCCCCACGTGAAGGTCGAACCAGAGGTCGTCGCCGTCGCGCCGGAAGTGCTCGTGCGGCGCCATGTCGATGAACAGGTACAGATCGCCGGGCGGGCCGCCGTCGACGCCGGCGTTGCCGGCGCCCGTCACGCGCAGGCGGTAGCCCCCGTCGATGCCGCGTGGCAACTTCACCTCGACCGGTTCGCGACTCTCCTTGCGGCCCAGGCCGGCGCAGGACGTGCAGGGTTCGGTGACGATCTCCCCCAGCCCGTGGCACTGGGGACAGCTGCGCGTGGTCACCACCGTGCCGAAGAAGGACTGCGCCTGGGCGCGCACCTGACCGGCGCCGTGGCAGGTGGGGCAGGACTGCTTGCCGGCACCGTCGGGATCGGCCCGGTCGCCGTGACAGCGCTCGCAGGTGGTGTAACGGTTGAGCTCGATCTCGACGGTCTCGCCCTCACGTGCCTGCTCGAGGGTGACGCTGAGCTGAGCCTCGAGATCCTCGCCGGGCTGACCGCGCTGGCGCGGCCGTGCGCCGGCCATGTTGCCGCCGAACACCGACGCGAAGATGTCGAAGATATCGCCACTGAAGGTGGCGGACTCGTCCACGCTGCCGAACCGGTCGTAGCGGCTGCGCTTCTCGGGGTCGGAGAGCACCGCGTAGGCCTCGTTGATG
>CAZTTB010000211.1:0-3181 GCA_964616005.1 uncultured bacterium
CCGGTGATCTGCGCCTTCACCACGTCGGTGTGGCCGGCCTGGAGCACGAACAGCGCCAGCACCAGCTCGGCGGTGTTGCCGAAGGTCACGTTGAGCAGACCCCCCACAGCGGGGCCCGTCAGGCGGGCGAGCTGCTCGGTGGCGCGCCGGATCCACTCGGCCAGCGGCACGATCGCCACGATGGCGAGCGCGAACACCGCCAGGTCGGGCAGGTGGAGCACGAGCTTCGCCGCCACCGACACCGGCACCAGCAGGAGCAGCCAGGCGAACGTCACGGCGCGGGCTCCCGAATCCGGAACGGCCCGGCGGCCGCAGCGAGGGCCGGGACGGCCCCGCAGAAGCCCGCCCCGTTGCCGCCGTTCCCCGTCACCGTGCGACGACCTCCACAGCTCGCATGGTACCGGGAGGACGTGGGTCCGGCACCGGAACGTCGGTCGCCCGAGGGACTTGACCCTCACGTTACGTAGGGGTCTAGGCTACGCTCCGGGAAGGAGGTGCCAGGGCATGACCCGTAGTACCACGGAGCAGGGAACGCCAACCGGCCGGCCGGCGCAACGGCGCTACAGCGTGGGCGACGTCGCGGCGATCGCGGCCGTGAGCGTCCGCACGCTCCACCACTACGACGCCGTCGGGTTGCTGTGCCCGTCGGAGCGCGCCGCCAACGGCTACCGCCGCTACAGCCATGGCGACCTCGAGCGGCTGCAACGCATCCTCGCGTACCGCGAGCTCGGCTTCGAGCTCAGCGCTATCCGCGACCTGCTCGACGACCCTGCCACCGATCGCCTCGAGCATCTCAGGCGCCAGGCGGCGCAACTCGAGGCGCGCATGGAGCGCATCGCGGCGATGCGCGCCACCCTACACAAGACGATGGAGGCCTACCTGATGGGAATGAACCTCGACCCCAAGGAGATGTTGGAGGTCTTCGGCGACTTCGACCCGACCGAATACGCCGCCGAAGCCGAGGAACGCTGGGGCGACACCGACGCCTACCGGCAGAGTCGGGAGCGCACCCGGCGCTACCGCAAGGAGGACTGGACGCGCATGCAGCAGGAAGCCGAGCGGATCGAACGGCGCCTCGCCCGGGCGCACGCCGCCGGCGTGCCGGCGGACGCTCCCGAGGCCATGGACGCCGCCGAGGCGCACCGGCAGCACATCGGCCGCTGGTTCTACGATTGCAGCCGCGAGATGCACGCCGGGCTGGCCGATCTGTACGAGGCGGACCCGCGCTTCGCCAGGCACTACGACGATCGCGCGGCGGGCCTGGCGGTCTACGTGGCCGCGGCCGTGCGCGCGAACGCCCGGCGGAGCTGAGCCGCCCGCACCCCCTCGGCCAGTGTCGCGAACGGAGGCGGCAGGCCGGCCAAGTGCACCCTCGCGTTCCCTACGCTGGGGGAAAGGCACGGCGGCGGCGCCCGCATCGGGCCCGGCGCAGCCCGCGTGCGCCTGCAACGGAAAGGGGACTCCATGCCCGACGAACCCCGGCCCGTCCCTGCCGATCAGCTGTACCGGTCGACCGACCTGAGCGCGGTTCCCTTCGACACCACCGACGACCTCGAGGCCTTCGACGGGCTCCTGGGGCAGGAGCGCGCCGAGGAGGCCCTGGAGCTGGGCCTCGGGGTCGAGGGCGACGGCTACAACATCTTCGCGCACGGTCCCAACGCCGGCGACAAGGCGCTCCAGGTCCGGCGCATCCTCACCGCCCGCGCCGCCGCCCGGCCGCCCGCCTTCGACTGGTGCTACGTCAACAACTTCGACGACGAGAACAAGCCGCTGCACCTGCGGCTTCCGGCCGGCCGGGGCGCACGGCTCCGCCAGGACCTCGACGCCTTCGCCGGCGAGTTGCAGAGCGCGCTGGCGGCCGCGTTCGAGAGCGAGGAGTACCAGGCCCGTCGGCAGGCCCTCGAGCAGCAGTCGGAGAGCGAACAGCAGGAGGGGCTCGAGGCCGTACAGGAGAGGGCGCAGCAGCGCGCGCTGCGGCTCGTCCGTACCCCGATGGGGTTCATCTTCGCCCCCGTCAAGGACGGCGACGTGGTGGCGCCGCAGGAGCTGGAGAAACTCTCGGACGACGAGCAGCAGCGCATCCAGAAGGCGGTCGAGGAGCTGCAAGAGGAGCTCCAACTCCTCCTGCGTCAGGACCCGGGGCGCCAGCGTCAGCTCGCTCAGCGCGTGCGCGAGCTGGACCGTGAGTTCGCCGAGCTCGCCGTCCGCGACCTCATCGGCGACGTCAAGCGCCGCTACCCCGACGAGGACGTCGTGCTGGCACACCTGGACGCCGTCCAGGTCGATGTGACCGACAACGCCCGCACCCTGGTGGAGTCGGGCGGACGCGCCGGCGGGCAGATCCAGGCGATGGCGCAGCAGCAGCGCGAGCACATCCTCGAGCGCTATCAGGTGAACGTGCTGGTCTCGTCCGAGGAGGGCGACGGTGCGCCGGTCGTCTACGAGGACAATCCCAACTACCAGAACCTCATCGGCCGGGTGGAGTACCGGTCGCAGTTCGGTGCGCTGACCACCAGCTTCGGGCTCATCCGTGGCGGGGCGCTGCACCGCGCCAACGGCGGCTACCTGGTGCTGGACGCCCGCAAGGTCTTGATGCAGCCCTACGCCTGGGAAGCGCTGAAGCGCGCGCTCTCCTCGCGCAAGCTGGTGATCGAGTCGCCGGGACAGGCGCTGGGGCTCATCAGTACCTCGTCGCTCGAGCCCGAGCCCATCCCGCTCGACCTCAAGGTGGTGCTGCTCGGCGAACGCCAGGTCTACGCCCTGCTGGAGGCGCTCGACCCGGAGTTCCCCGAGCTCTTCAAGGTCCAGGCCGACTTCGGCGCCACGCCAGAGCGCACGCCCGAGCAACAGGCGCTGTACGCGCGCCTGGTAGCGCACCTGGCGCAACGCCAGCAGCTGCGGCCGCTGGACCGCGGGGCGGTGGCGCGCGTCCTCGAGCACAGCGCACGCCTCGTCGGCGACAGCCGCAAGCTGAGCTCGCAGACCCGTCCCATCGCCGATCTACTGCGCGAGGCCGATCACCTGGGTCGCGCGCGCGGCGACGGCCCCACCACCGCCGACGACGTGCAGGGCGCCATCCGCGCCCGGACTCACCGGGCCGACCGCATCCGGGACGAGCTGCTCGAACAGGTGCTGCGCGGCACCGTGCGCATCGCCACCCAAGGCTCGCGCATCGGCCAGA
>CAZTTB010000212.1:0-3175 GCA_964616005.1 uncultured bacterium
CGCTCCCACCCGGGTGGCGCCGTCGATCATCGCCGCCTCCTCCAGCTCCACCGGGATGGAGTCGAAGAAACCCTTCAGGATCCAGGTCAGGAAGGGCGTCAGGAACGAGGTATAGACAAGTGCCAGGCCGATCACCGTGTTGAGCATGCCCAGGCGGCTGAGGATCAGATAGACGGGCAGCAGGATCGCCACCGGCGGCGTCATGTACGTTGCCAGCATCAGGTACAGCAGACCCGTGCGCCCGCGGCTGGGGAAGCGCGACAGCGCGTAGGCGCCGAGCATCCCCGCCACCAGGCTGATGGAGGTGGCGATCCCGGCCACCGCGGCACTGTTGCGCAGAGCGTAGCGGAACTCGCGCCCGTCGGCGCCGAAGAAGATGGTGTGGTAGCGCTCCCAGGTCGCGTGCGGCGGGATCCACCGCAGTGGCCGCTGCAACAGGTCGGCCAGCGGCGCGACGCTGGAGATGAGCAGCCACACGAACGGCGCCAGGATGAACGCCGCCAGCAGCAGTGCGCCGGCGTAGGTCAGCACCGCCTCCAGCCCGGCGCGTCGCCGGCGGACGTCGTACGCCCGCGCGGCGGCCGTGCCCGTGCTCGCCCGGCTCATCCCGCCACCCCGCGCGACTGCAGCAGCCGGAGGTAGACCCCGACGAACACCATGATCAGGGCCACGGTCAGGAAGGCGTCGGCCGCGGCGGTGCCGAGCTTGAGGAAGCTGAACGCCTCCTGGTAGACCATGAACGACAGCGTCTTGGTGGAGCTCGCCGGCCCGCCGCCGGTCATGACGTAGATGATGTCGAACACCTTGAGCGCCTCCACCGTGCGCAGCACCAGCGCCACCAACAACGCCGGCCGGATGCCGGGCAGGGTGATGAAACGCATGCGCTGGGTGGCGCTGGCACCGTCGACCCGGGCGGCGTCGTGCAGCTCGGCCGGGATGGTCTGCAGCGCCGCCAGCACCAGCAGCGCCACCAGGGTGAAGTTCTTCCACACGTCGGCCAGGATGATCATGTTCATGGCCAGACCCGGCGTGCCGAGCCAGGTGCGGTAGCCCGGCAGCAGGTGGAGCTGCGTGAGCAGCGCGTTGAGCGCGCCGTACTCAGGGTTGTAGATCCAGCGCCACATCACCGCGTTGACCACCGTGGGCAGCGCCAGCGGGAGGATCAGCAGGGCGCGCAGCACGCGCTGGCCCAGGAACGGGCGATTGAGGAACAGCGCCACGGCCACCCCCAGCACCAGCTCCAGCCCGATCGAGCCCACCGTGAAGTGCAGAGTATGCACCACCGCGGCGCGGAACTCCTCCGTGCGGAAGGCATGAAGATAGTTGGCAAGACCCACGAAAGTGCGGGTCTTGCCGAGAAGCGGAGCGTCGAAGAACCCCAGATAGAAGGTGCGGAAGAAAGGGTAGCCGACGACCCCGCCCACCACCGCCAGCGCGGGCAGGAGCATGAGCCACGGCAGCGCCGCCCGGCGCAGGCCCCAGCTCCAACGAGCCGGGGCGCGCCGGGGACCGGTCGTGCGGTCGGGGACGTCGGCCACGGGTGGGTTCTCTCCGGGTCCTCTCGAAACGCGTCGGCGAGACGCGCGGCCTCAGTTGAGCTTGCTCTGCGTGACCTGCTTGGCGGTGTTGTCGAGCGCGTCCTTCGGCGACGCCTGGTTCAGGAGTGCGCGGTGGATGTCGGTCTGCAGCCAGGTGCTGAACTGAGGGTACTGGATCAGCAACGGGCGCGGATACATGGCGGCCAGCGACAGCTTGGCGGCCGCGATCAGCGACTCTTGCCCCTGCGCGACGGCCGGGTCGTCGTACGACGCCTTCCAGATCGGCAGCGACAGCTTGGCGTACTTCTCCTGCACCGACCGGCTGGTCAGGTACTCGATGTACTGGTAGGCCACGTCGGGGTGCGTCGAGCCCGTGGTGATACCCAGGCCCATGGAGCCGTTGACGGCCGAGACCTGGGAGTGGGTGCCGTCGCCGGGTGCCGGGACGACATCGACCTGGCCCGCCACCTGCGACTCCTTGGGGTCGTTGGCGAGGTTGTACATGTAGGTCCAGTTCAGCGCGAAGGCCGCCTGACCCGACGAGAAGATGCGGCGCACGTCCTCCTCGAGCGACTCGGTGGAGGCCGGGTTGGAGAGGCCCCGATCGAGCGACTGCTTCATGTACTGCAGCGCCTGCAGGCCCCCGCCCTGGTTGAACATCGGCTGCCCCATGTCGAAGTAGCTTCCGCCGAACGCCGACAACAAGGTGGTGTAGTCGCAGATGATGGCTTCGGCCTGACCCCAGCTCCATACGATCGGGTACTGCACGATGCCCGCGTCCTTGATCTTCTGGGCCTGGTCGAGCAGCTCCTGCCAGGTGGTCGGCGGCGCCATGATGCCGGCCTTCTGCAGCATGTCCTTGTTGTAGAAGAGGTACTTGGTGTCGAGGATCCACGGGATGCCGTAGTAGTGCTTGTCGTAGGTGACGGTGGTCCAGGCGCCCGGCACGACCGCATCGATCATGCTCTGCGGAAGGCGGTCCGTGATGTCCACCAGGACGTTGTTCTTCGCGAACTCGGCGGGCCAGATGACATCGAAGAGCACCACGTCGTAGCCGCCGGCACCGGCCGCGGCCGCGGTGATGATCTTGTTGTGCAGGGCCTCGTAGGACACGAACTCGATATCGACCTTGACGCCCGGGTGCTGCTGCTCGAAGGCGGCGGTCATGCTACGGACGTCGGCATCGCTGTAGGCCGCCTGCTGCATGAACAGCGCCCGGAGAGTGACGTTCTGGGCGGCGGCCATGCCGATGAGCCCGGCGACCAGCAACGCCAGTACGAGTCGGATACGTACCATGCGGTTCTCCTTGCGGAACTCGCGGCACGGCCGTGCGGGCGCAGGGCCCGCCGCGCCGACCACGTGTCAACGGCCGAAGGGTCAGGGCCATGACGCGCGGCCTCCGCCCCTCGACACATCGGTGACAGCCCCCCACCCCGTGCGGCGTGACCCCCTCGATCGCGCGGCGCCCGGGGACTCCGGTAGGACGCTCACCTCCTTCGTACCCCTCGACGTGCCTACTCGACTCAGTGATAGACCTCCGCAGGCCACGTCTCCAAGGGACATTCGGCTGTCGGTGCGCGCTCCGAGGACGCGCCGGCCGCGGTCGCAGCCGACTTGGCGGCCGTGACCGCGGCCGT
>CAZTTB010000213.1:0-3157 GCA_964616005.1 uncultured bacterium
ACCGCTCGGCTCCACCTTCAACAGACCACGCGATAGATCACTTCCAGGAGGCATCGTATGCGTTCGAACGGAGTAGTTCGGTTCTCGACCAGGCTCGCAGCCGCGGCAACCGCGGTGGCGGCCGTGTTGCTGGCCCCGGCCCTCGCCGCCACGCCCCAGAAGGGCGGCACCATCGTCGTGGCGCTGCCCAACCCCATCGTGGCCGCCGATCCCGCCTTCTCGTACGGGTTCGTGACCAACCCGGTCGTCACCAACATGGCCGAAGGGCTGTTGAAGTTCGGCCCGGGCGAGCAGGTCGAGCCGAACCTGGCGTCCTCGGTGGATCACCCGGACGCGCTCACGTACATCTACCACCTCCGCACGGACGTGACGTTCTGGGACGGTACGCCGATGACGGCGGATGACGTCGTGTTCAGCATGCAGCGCTACATGGACCCCAAGACGGCGTCCTACGTGGCTTGGATGTACGGCAGCGTCAAGTCCATCGAGAAGGTCGACGCCTCCACCGTCAAGGTGACGCTGAGCAAGCCCGACGCGCTGTGGCAGTACGTGCCGGCCACTACTGCCGGCGACGTCATCGAGAAGGCGTACTTCGAGGCTCACAAGGACAACTTCGGCAAGCCCGGCGGCGGCCTGATGGCCACCGGCCCGTTCGAGCTCGCCAAGTGGTCCCAGGGTCAGGAGATCGTGCTGAAGCGCAACCCGCACTACTGGGATGCTTCTAGCGGCGGCCCGTACCTGGATGAGATCGACTACAAGATCATCCCCGAGTCGACGACCAGCGTGGTGGGGCTCAAGACCGGCGAGGTCGGCGCCATGTTCAACGTGCCGGTCAACCTGATCTCGGTCATCCAGAAGATGAGCAACGTTCAGCTGCAGCTCGCTAGCAGCTACTTCGTCGACGCCATCGCCTTCAACACCCAACACAAGCCGTTCGATGACGTGAAGGTCCGCCAGGCGCTGTACTACGCGTTCAACGAGGCGCAGTTCATCAAGTCGGTGATCAAGGACGCGGGAGACGCAGCCAAGGCCACGCCGGTGCCGCCGGCCCTGTGGGTCTTCGAGAAGGCCGCGTGGTCGGCCGCGTGGGACAAGATCCCTGACTATTCCTACGACCTGGCCAAGGCCAAGGCGCTTCTGGCGCAGTCGTCGGTGCCGAACGGCTTCACGGCCACCATGGAGACCGACAGCAACAACGTGCGTCTCAACAGTGCATTGACCCTGCAGGCAGGAGCCAAGGCCATCGGCATCACTCTGAACATCAACAAGGTGCCCGGCAAGCAACTCGAGACCGACTTCTTCAACGGCAAGCGCCCGTACGACATCATCATCGACGCCTGGTCTACCGACTTCCCCGACCCGGCCGGGAACCTCCAGCCGGTGTTTGCGAGCCAGTACGCGGGCGACGGCGGCTCCAACATCGCCAACTACAAGAACCCCACCCTCGACAAGCTCCTGAGCGAGCAGAACGCCCTGTCGGACCCCGCCGCACGCACCGCTCTGATGATCCAGGCACAGGACGTGATCACGCACGACGTGCCGTGGATCAACACCGACTACCCGAAGGTGATCTTCGTCATGGGCAAGAAGTACGCGGGCTACCAGATCCAGCCGTTGTGGTACTGGGACGCGTGGGCGAAGGATGTGTATACGGTCAAGTAGGCCTCACCGAACCATGCCTTCGTGCGGCGGACGTATTGGCGTCCGCCGCACGCCGCGCTCTGGAGTCCCGTGCTGAGCTACATCATCAAGCGCATCGGCCAAGCCGTCCCCGTCCTCGTGGTGCTGTCGGCGGTGGTGTTCGGCATGGTGCACCTCGCGCCCGTCGACCCCGCAGTGGTCATGGCGGGCGGTCACCAGACGAGCCAGGCCACCCTTGCGGCGGTGCGCAAGCGCTACCACCTCGACAAGCCGATCGTCGTGCAGTACCTGTATTGGGCGCGCGACGCGCTGTCGGGGAACCTGGGTGAGAGCTTCGTGCTCAAGCAGAACGTGTCGACGATGATCGGCGACCGCCTCCCGATCAGTCTCAAGCTCATCGGTCTGGCGTTTCTGATCAACCTTGCGGTGTCGTTCCCGCTTGCCACCTTCGCCGCGGCCTACGAGGGGAGCTGGATCGACTACCTTGCGTCCATCCTTGCCCTGGTGGGCGCATCCGCGCCCGTGTTCTTCACGGGCATCGCGGGCATCCTGCTGTTCTCGTTCGACCTCGGCTGGCTGCCGGCCTTCGGAGCCGGCGACTCGGGTAACGTCATCGCTCAGCTCCGCAGCCTCATCATGCCGGCGGCGGCCCTGGGCCTCAACCTGGTGGCCCTGAGCTCGCGCATCATGCGCAGCAGCCTGGGTGAGGTGTTGCGCGCGGACTACGTCCGCACGGCCAAGGCCAAGGGACTCTCGGGCACGGTGGTCCTCATGAAGCACGCCATGAGGAACGCGCTGCTGCCCGTGGTCACCATCCTGGGACTCGAGCTCGGCTTCCTGGTGGTGGGCACCGTGTTGGTGGAGTACACCTTCGGACTGGGAGGGCTCGGCAGCTTGATCGTCAACGCCGTGCAGAGTAACGACTACCCCGTGGTGCAGGGCACGACTCTGTTCGTCGCGGTCGTGTTCATGGCCCTGAACCTGCTCGTGGACGTGCTGTACGCCGTCCTGGACCCGAGGATCCAGTACCGGTGAGTGCGGCAAGTGCATCCGTGCGTCGCCGCGGGCGCTGGCACCGTCTCCGGCACTCACCGCTGGTACGGAACCCCGTCTACCTGACCGCCACCGTCGTGGTGATCGTGATCGTCCTGATGGGGGTCCTGGCTCCGCTCGCCGCCCCCTATGGCCCGAACCAGACGGACCTCGCGAACGCCCTTACGCCCGCCTCCGCCCAGCACTGGCTGGGGACGGACAAGCAGGGGCGGGACATCCTGAGCCGGATCATCTGGGGCACGCGGCCGGCGCTGCTGTCGGCGCTACTGGTGATCGGCCTGTCCGGCCTCCTTGGTGTCCCACTGGCGGTGCTCGGCGGCTTCTTCGGCGGCGCCGCGGACGCCATCATCAACCGCGCCTGGGATGTCGTGCTCTCCATCCCGCCGCTGCTGCTCGCGTTCGTGACCGCCACTCTGTTCGGTGGCGGCATCGTCAACGCCGTGGCGTCGCTCAGCATCGCCTA
>CAZTTB010000214.1:0-3153 GCA_964616005.1 uncultured bacterium
ACCACACCATGGAGTTCCGGAACTCGGTCTCCACCACCGGGGTCGACATCCCGGCACGGGTGGTGCGCTACGCCGCCGAGCACGTCGTGCCGGTCTGAAGCGTAGGCGTCACGATGGATAGAATGCCAGGCATGTCATCGAACGAGCCCCCCGTGCCCCACGCGTCTCGCGATTCCGATGCGGTGCGCGTCGGCATCATCGGCGCTTCGGGTTACGCCGGTGGTGAGTTCCTTCGCTTGGCGCTGGGCCACCCGCGGCTCCAGGTCGTGCAGGTCACCAGCGAGCGCAACGCCGGGCTGCCGGTGCCGCTGGTCCATCCCAACCTCCGCAACGTGACCCGGCTGCGCTTCGTCAAGCTCGAGGAGTTCGACGACGTCGACGTGCTGGTGTCCGGTCTTCCGCACAAGCGCTTCGCCTCGCGCTTCGAGGCGCTGGCGGCCAAGGCGCCGGTGGTGATCGATCTGTCGTCGGACTTCCGCCTGCGCGATCCCGACGTCTACCAGCGCTACTACGGCGAGCCGCATCCGCGCCCCGACCTGCTCGGGAGCTTCGTGTACGGCAATCCCGAGCTGCACCGCGGCGATCTGGCGGGCGCGAAGCGCATCTCGGGCGCCGGCTGCATCGCCACCGCCACCCTCCTGGGCCTGTACCCGCTGCTGGCCGCAGGTCTGGTCGCGCGGCGCGACATCGTGGTGGAAGCCAAGATCGGCTCAAGCGCGGCCGGCAACCAGCCCACGGGCTCCGGCCACCACCCCGAGCGCATGGGGGTGGTGCGCACCTACGCCCCGACCCGGCATCGCCATACCGCGGAGGTCGAGCAGGAGCTGCCGGGCGACGTCAAGGTGCACCTGACCGCCACCGCCGTGGAGCGCGTCCGCGGCATCCTGGCCACCGCCCACGTCTTCGTGCCGGACGGGACCAGTGAGCGCGACGTGGCCGCGGCCCTGCATGAGCGCTACGACGGCGAGCCGTTCGTGCGGATCGTGCAGGCGCGCAAAGGCATCCATCGGGTTCCCGACCCCAAGATCCTCGACGGCACCAACTGGGCCGACGTCGGCTTCGAGATGGATCCGGAGAGCGGGCGCGTGGTCGTGATGTGCGCCATCGACAACCTCGTCAAGGGGACGGCCGGGCACGCCCTGCAGGCCCTCAACGTCGCCATGGGCTGGGACGAGACCCTGGGACTCACCTTCCCGGGGCTCCACCCGTGAGCGGGGCGGCGGCGCGCCGCGACGCTCCGCCGTCGGCTGCGGTCGCGGGCCGCCCCGGGGTCGCTCGAGGCGCCCGTGCGGTGCGGGGGCTGGCAGCCCGCGAAGCGCGCCACCTGCTGGCCGTGTACCACTTCGCTCCGCGCAGCGTGAGCGCGGCCTTCGAACACCTGGGCGCGGTGCAGTACGACCCCCTCAACCCGCTCGGCCGCAATCCCGACCTGGTGCTGCAGTCGCGCGTCCCCGGCTACCGCGTCGACGGCTGGCAGCACCTGGCGTACCGCCGCCGCCGCGTCTACGACGCCTGGGACAAGCAGGTGTGCCTGACGCCGGTGGAGGACTGGCCCTACCGTCGGATCTACCACCGGCACTTCCGGCGTCGCTGGGGCGAGCGCGTCCTGGACGCCTACCCCGACGAGGTCGGTGTCACCCTGCGTGAGCTGGAGCACCGGGGTCCGCTGTCGAGCCTCGACTTCGCCGACGAGCTGTTCGGCCATCACCGGCCGGCGGCCATCCGCGGCAGCTGGTACGGCGACAGACTCGTCAAGCACATCCTGCGCGGCCTGTGGATGTCGGGAGAGATCGTGACCCATCATCGCGACAAGGGTCGACACGTCTACGACCTGCCGGGACGGGTGCTGCCGGCCGAGGTGCTGAAGGCGGCCGACCCCGGTGACGAGGCGAGCCTGCGTTACCTGCTCGAGCGACGGGTGCGCAGTGCGGGCCTGCTCCGGCCCGGCGCCGGTGCGGACGTATGGTCGGTGCCCGTCGAGAGCGCGCTGCGTCGGCGGATCCTCGACGACCTGGTGGCGGAGGGGGCCCTGCTGGCGCTCGAGGTCGATGGCGAGGCGTTCCTGGCGACGCCATCGGCGCTCGCTGCGCTGGAGGGCGCGAGGCCCCGCGGCATGCGCTTCGTGGCGCCGCTCGACGGGCTGCTGTGGGACCGCCGCGGCGTTCAGCGGCTCTACGACTTCGACTACGTGTGGGAGGTGTACAAGCCGCAGGCCAAGCGGCGATGGGGCTACTACGTGCTGCCGGTGTGGCACCTGGGCAACCTGGTGGGGCGCTTCGACTCGCGCTTGGAGCGGGCGGGGCGGCACGTCACCTGGCGCGTCGAGCGCTTCGACTGGGAGGGCGTGCCGGGCGCTGCGGCACGCGCCGCGCTCGAGGGCGCTGCGCGCCGCTTCGCGCGCTACCTCGGCGCCGACAACGTGGTCGTGGGCGAAGGCGTCGACCCTGCGACGGGCGCGGCGCTGGCGAGAGGGGTCGAGGCATGAGCCGATGGCGCCGTGGCGAGGCCGTGGTCGACACCGACCGCGAGCGGCTCGACCTGGGCATGATGCACGCCTTCCTGAGCGAGAGCTACTGGGCACGCGGCCGGACGCCCGAGGAGCTGCGGCGTGCGGTCGATCACAGCCTTCCGTTCGGCCTGTACCTCGGCGAACGCCAGGTCGGGTTCTGCCGGGTGGTGACCGATCGGCTCGAGTTCGCCTACCTCGCCGACGTCTTCGTGCTCGAGCCGGAGCGGGGCAAGGGACTTGCCAGCTTCCTGGTGGAGTGCGCGCTGGGGTGCGACGAGTTGCGGACCGTGCGTCACTGGACGCTGTTCACACGGGACGCGCACGCCCTCTACCGGCGCCTGGGGTTCGGTGCCGTGGAGGGCGAGCGCCTCGAGCGCTTGATGTACCGCCCCGGGGGACGGCCGTGAGCGTCGCTCGCGGGCTGGTGGTCGTCAAGGTCGGTGGTTCCGAGGGCATCGACTACGACGCGGTGTGCGACGACATCGCGGCGTTGCACCGCGCCGGCCGGCGGCTGGTGCTGGTACACGGCGGCAGTGCCGAGACCAACCGGGTGGCCGCGGCGCTCGGTCATCCGCCCCGTTTCGTGACCAGCCCGAGCGGCTTCACCAGTCGCTTCACCGACCGGGAGACGCTCGAGATCTTCG
>CAZTTB010000215.1:0-3152 GCA_964616005.1 uncultured bacterium
CGATGAGCTGCCGCAGCCGCTCGAGCCAGGGCTGCCGGTCCTCGTCGGTCAGCGGTACCCCGGCCGCCATCTTGGCGATGTTGGCGTCCGGGTGATAGGCGTCGGCGTCGGCGTAGGCGAACCCCAGGCGGGAGGCGATGCGCTTGCCGATGGTGGTCTTGCCCGATCCGGAGACGCCCATCACCACGATCGCCTCGGCCACCGCTCAGCCCTCCCGAAGCCGGAACAGATGCTCGCCGGCGTTCTCCACCAGCAGCAGCCCCTCGTCCTCGCGGTCGCGCCACGCCTCGGGATCGATGCCGGCGGGGTCGCGGTAGCCGAGGTCGATGGCGCGGCACACCTCCTCCGGGATGCCGGTGGCGAGCGTGACCCGGATGCGCGGCCGCTCGATGCCGTCCTCGAAGGTGCCGCCCCCCTTGACGTGGGTCGAGTGCGCCAGGATGGCCCACGGCACGTCCTCGAAGCGCTCCCATTGGCGGGTGAAGTAGTCGCGCACGTGGTAGCCGACCTGCCGGATCAGGTGGCCGTGGACGGTGCTGATCTCGTCGAGTTCGGGTGCGTAGATGATGACCTCGCCGCCGTCGGCCACCACCGGCTCGGTCTTGTACATGGCCTTGGCGGCGGTCCACAACTCGTCGTACATGGGCGACGGCATCGACAGCACGGAACGGTAGGGCCGCGGCTTCCACAGGATGTTCAGCTCGCCCGACAGGTCGGCGGCCGCCTCCCAGGCGGCGACGAGGTCCCCCAGGTAGAGGCCGTGGAGGGTCTTGCCCTCCATCACCAGCGCGGCCAGCGTGACCGGCCGGGCGTCGGTCACGAAGGCGGCGGCGCGGTGCAGCACCCGCCGCACGGCGGTGTCCTTGACGCCGATGGTGGCGTGGCTGGTGGCGAGGGCGCCCAGCCAGTGGGTGTTGTCGATGATGTCGGGCCCGGCGATGCCGGGGAAGAGGTACTTGGCGCCTCCCGAGAAGCCGGCCACCTCGTGCGGGAACACCGGCCCTACGATCAACAGGTGGTCGTAGTCGAGGATCCTGCGGTTGAGCCGCACCGGTGTGGGCCGCGTGACGAGGCCGCCGGTCAGGTCCTCCATGGTGCTCTGGGAGATGGTGCCGAGCTCCGTCATGGCGTCGTCGTCCTGCCAGGCGTGGTTGAACACCCGGCTCTTGGGCGTACGGCGCGCGCGCTCGCCTTCGTCCATGCCCACCAGCCGGGCGATGGCGTCGCCGGACATGGGCGGGTGGGTGCCGAGCGCGATCAGGTAGTCGAGCTGCACCACGCGCTCCCCCAGCGTCTCGTAGAGCCTGCGGTAGAGCATGGGCAGCGGCGCGCTGCGGGTGCCGTCCGGGATGATGACGAGCACCCGCTTGCCGTCGAGCGGGACATCGTCCAGTCCGGTACGGAGCAGGCGGGCGACGGCGCTCTCGTCGAGGGCGCGGTCGACGTGCCCTTCACCGTGGACGGAGGCGGCGGGTCCGGGCGCGGTCACGGCCGGCCCCTTGCGGAGGGGCGTGGGCGAGGCATCGCCGGCTCAGACCCCGCTGAAGGCGGAGAAGCCGCCGTCGACCGGAACGATGGCGCCGGTCACGAAGGCGCTGTCGGGGTCGACCAGCCACAGCAAGGTGCTGGCGAGATCGCTCGCCGCGCCGAGCCGTGCCATCGGAGTGTGCCCGACCACGCTGGCGCCGCGTGGCGTCAGCTCGCCAGAATCGGCGTCGACCATGAGGTACTGGTTCTGCTGGGTCAGGAAGAACCCTGGCGCGAGCGCGTTGACGCGGATGCCGGGTCCGTAGGTCTGGGCGAGGTGCACGGCCAGCCAGCGCGTCAGGTTGTTGACCGCCGCCTTGGCCGCGGCGTAGCCCACCACCCGGGTGAGCGGCCGCTCGGCCGCCATCGACGACACGTTGACGATGACGCCGCGGCCGCGGTCAGCCATGTCGCGCCCGAACACCTGACACGCCTGCAGCGTCCCCAGCAGGTTGAGCTCGACCACCCTGCGCAGGGCGTCGGGATCGAGGTCGAAGAAGGTCCGGTCGTCCGTGGCGGTGGCGCGCGGGTCGTTGCCGCCGGCGCCGTTGACCAGGATGTCGACGGGCCCGTAGAGCTCGTGCACGCGCTCGCGGGCGCGCTGCAGGGAGGCCGCGTCCACCACGTCGGCCACGACCGCCTGGGCGTCGCCGCCGTGCTCGCGGATGCGCGCGGCCACCGGCTCGGCCGACTCCAGATGGCGGCTCACCACCGCGACCCGGGCGCCGGCGCCGGCCAGCGTCTCGGACAGGCCCGAGCCCAGCCCGCCGCTGCCGCCGGTGACCACGGCTACCGAGCCCGCCAGGCGGCCCTGCGCGCCGGCCATGGGGACGGCGCTCATCGCGCGGCCTCCGCGAACGGCCGCACGTGCTTGACGAAGTGGCGCTCGAGCGCCGCGTAGTGCTCCTCCTCGTGCGCGCGCAGCTCGCGCTGCAGGGCGTCTCCGTAGGCCTCCAGGGCGGAGCCGTAGGTGACGTGCAACACCTGCCTGGCATCGAACTGGTCGAGCAGCCCCGACAGGTCGCCGTCGCGCAGAGCGCCCTCCTCGGGCACCTTCGCCAGCTCCGCGGAGATGTGGTAGCTGGCGCGGTCGGTGGGGTAGCGCACGCGCGCGAACGCCAGGATCTCGCGGAACAGCGCGGGCGCCACCCCGGCGACGACGCGCAGCGCCTCCAGGTAGGAGGTGCCCGCCGTCTTGAGGTGGGCCAGACCGCCGGTGGCCTGCGTGAACGGCCCGTAGACGGAGAACTTGTCCGAGCCGGAGTGCAGGCTCAGCTTGTACGGTCCGAGCGCCCGGGCGATGGCGGCGTGGCGTTTCAGCTCGACGGTGAGCGCGGCCACGTCGCCGATGTAGTCCACGCCCTTCTCGAAGCGGCCGGGGAAGCGCGGGGCGAGGCTCACCCAGACAACGCCCAGGCGCTTCAACTCGAGTGCGATGAAGGCGTGCTCGGCCGGGGAGGTAGGGGTGCCGGTCTCGTCGACGGACACCTCGAAATCGAACGCATCCAAGCGCGAGGCGAGGTGCCGGTACATGCGCGCGACGTGGGCCAGCGCGGCGCCATACTTGGCTGCGGCGCGCAGCACGGCCTCGCGCTCCAGGGTGAGGCGCTCGTCCTCCAGCTCGA
>CAZTTB010000216.1:0-3135 GCA_964616005.1 uncultured bacterium
TCGATGTCGCGGTCGTAGACCATGTTGAACACGCCGGCGGCGCCCGCCGACATGTAGCCGCCGAGCATCACACCGATGAGCGGGATCCAGCCGGGGAAGCCGCGCGCAGCGATGAACATGGCGCCCACGGTGGTGAGCAGCAGCAGGCTGATCACCTTCGGCTTGGTCAACGTGATGTAGTCGCCCACGGTGGCACGCGCACGCACGGCAGCTTCGGGTCGCAGGGTATCGGCCATGGCTACGCCTTCTCCATCGCGGCGCGCTGTTGGGCGGCGCCCTCGCGGAGCGTCGCCTGGCCGCCGAGCATCTCGAGCGTGAGGGTGGTGAGCAGCGCGAAGGCCAGCACGGCCATCGTCAGGTGCAGTAGCTGCAACGCCATCGGCGCCAGGAACGCCAGGTTGGCCGTTCCGACGACCAGCTGCGCCAGGTAGACGCCCAGCAGCGCCTGCGCGGTGCGGCGCGCCGAGGGCGTGGGCTTGATCCACCAGCTGAGCCCCAACCCGACGAACAGATAGGTGCCGACGGTGATGGCGATGAGCGGGTGAAGGATGCGCAGCCGGATGAGGGTGTGCGAGGCGGGGTTGAAGTCCGCGGCGAAGCCCTGCTGAAGCGAGGTCGAGGGGAACATGGTGTTGCCCATGGCGGCGATGCCGCCCGAGAAGATCAGCACCAGCATGCTGATCAGGCCGAGACCGAGCACGGTGGCCAGCGCACCCTGGCGGCCCAGGCGCAGCGGCCAGGCGGGCGGGCGGGGGCGCGAGAACACCACCATGCCGGTGAGCGTGCCGACGAGCAGCAGCGAGTTCACCAGGTGGACGGCCACCAGCACTCCGCGCGCCAGGCTCTGGTTGTCGCCGGTGAGCCCGAACACCACGGTGACGGCGCCGAGCAGCGCCTCCATGATCAGGAAGTAGAAGGCCGCGTAGGTGAAGGCGCTGAAGCCCGGCGTCTCCCTACGCGTCCGGATGGCCCGGACCAGCAGCCACACGCCCAGGACCAGCACCGTCAGCGCCAGGAGCCGGTGGGTGAACTCGATCAGCGTGTGCACGTTGGCGTTCAGCGGCACGACCTCACCGTTGCAGGTCGGCCAGTGGCCGCCGCAACCGGCACCCGAGCCCGACGCCCGGACGAACGCGCCCTGCAGGATGACCAGGGCGTTGCCTGCCAGGGCGAACCAGGCCAGGACATGGGTGGAAGGTCGCCTCGCTTCGGCCATGCGTTTTCCTCTCTCACACGTGGGACGCCGCGCAGGATGCTCTCGTCGCCAGGCGAACCTGGGGACATCTGTCCCGGGCGCACCCATGCTAACGCCTCGCGAGCCTACGCGCGACCGGTCCGGCCTCGAGCGTCCGAGGTTCGATGGCGCGATGCTAGCATCCGGACCTCCGCGCGCGCCCCCGCCGTACGACGGCGACGGCCCCGCAGCGGCGTGACGCGGTAGAATCCCGACGTGCTCGCAATCGAACGCAAGTCCCCGGCCGACGGCGCGTCCCCGGCCCTCCGCCGCGGAGCCGTCCGGCCATGAGGCTGCTGGCGGTCTTCGCCCACCCCGACGACGAACTGGGCTGCGTCGGCACGCTGGCACGCCACGCCGCGCGCGGCGACGACGTGATGCTGGCCTGGACCACCCACGGTGAGCTCGCCAGTCAGTTCCGCGACACACCCGCCGAGGAGGTGCGCCGCGTGCGGCGCGAACACGGCGCCTACGTCGCGGAGGCGCTGGGCGCCGAGCACACCTTCTTCGACATGGGCGACTCGCGCATGACCGGCGGCCGCGACGAGGGACTGGCGCTGGCGGCGCTGTACGCGCGCTTCCGGCCCGACGCCGTCATCACCTGGAGCGACGACAGCCCCCATCCCGACCATCGCATGACCGCCAAGATCGCCTTCGACGCCATCACCCTGGCGCGCATCCCCAAGATCCTGTCCGACGCCGGAGAGCCGCTGGAGGCCCACCGCACGCCGGTGCGGCTGTACCAGTACCCCACCCAGGGCTCCGGGCGGCCGCAGGTGCACGTCGACATCAGCGAGCAACTCAGCCTGGTCGAGCGGTTGTTCCGCTTCTACGCCGACTTCTACCGCTGGAGCGCCACCGCCGACGACTTCCTCGCCACCCGCCGCGCCGCGGGTCGCGAGGCCGGCGTGGACCTCGCCGAACGATTCGAGCTACGGCGGTCCGCGGCGCCGGCCCGCGCCTACCTGCCGTGAGCCCCGCCCCATGAGCCCCGCCCGGTGGGTCCCGTCACGGCGCCGCAGGGCTCTGCGACGGGTCTCGCGAGGGGGGCATATGTTCCGTGCTGCACACCCCATTCTCACAGTGGGTGGTCATCATGGACGGCAATGGACGTCACCGAGCGACGCCCTATCCGCGGGCCCAGGCTCCGTTCGACCGCGGCATCGCGTTGAGTGCCCGCTCCGCTGCGCGGCCCGCTAACCACCGCCGTGAATGAATCGCAGGGCGACGGCGGCGGAAGGCCGGATGCTACACTCGCCCCATCCTGGACACGCACAACACCGCATGACCTGTCGGAGGACACGTTGATCAGCATCAGGAACAACAGAACCGGCGCCTGGGGGAAGGTCCTGCTGGCGACCCTGACCGTCGGTCTGGGCCTCGCCACCGCCTTCGCGCAGAGCTCCACGACCGCGCCCGCCGCCCAGTCGAAGACGGTGGCGCAGGCGCCCACGAAGTCCGGGCCCCCGGACGTGCCCACGCTGCTGAGCGACGGCCAGTTCTACCTGGGCCACGGCGACTGCGCGCTGGCGCAGTACTTCTTCCAGGAGGCGCTGAAGACCGCCCCGACCAACGTCGAGGCACTGGTCGGCAAGGGCCGGTCGCTGTCGTGCCAGCAGGCCTACGCCCAGGCCATCGATGCCTACCAGGCGGCCCTCAAGCAGGACCCCAAGAACGTGCTCGCCATGGTGCACCTGGCGCTCACCTATCGCGACGAGTACCAGAGCGATCCCAAGAGCTACCCCAACCGCCTGAGCGACGCCCTGGACACCGTCAAGCAGGCCGAAGCGATCGCGCCGCAGGATCCCAAGGTGCTCAACACCAAGGGCGTGGTGCTCTACGATCTGGGCAACCTCAAGGAGGCGCAGACGGTGCTCGAGCAGGCCGTGTCGCAGGCCTCC
>CAZTTB010000217.1:0-1429 GCA_964616005.1 uncultured bacterium
GCACCCGCTGGTCACCGCCACCGACAAGCCGACCCGCAAGGAGGCCCTCGACTACTACCGCAAGGTCGTCCAGAACGAGCATCTCGAACTCGCCTCCTACACCGAGGTCACCGCCATCGAGCGTGCCGACGAGGGCTTCACGGTCCGCATGCGCTCGCTGGCCCCCGGCGACGACCGCGAGAGCGTCCTCGAGGCGCGCTGCGTCGCCCTGGCCACCGGCTACTTCGACAACCCCAAGCCGCTCGGCGTTCCCGGCGAGGACCTGCCGAACGTGAGCCACTACTACAGCGAGGCGCACCCGTTCTTCGAGCGCAACGTGACCATCGTCGGAGCCGGCAGCTCGGCCGCCGACGCCGCGCTCGACCTGTTCCGTGGCGGGGCGCGCGTGAGCATGGTCCACCGCGGCACGGACTTCCGGCACAGCCTCAAGTACTGGATCCGCCCCAACCTGGTCAACCGCGTCAAGGAAGGCTCCATCGCCGCCCACTTCGATACCGTCGTGCGCGAGATCCAGCCCGACCGCGTGATCGCCGAGACGGGTGGGCTTCGCTTCGACATCCCCACCGATCAGACCTTCGTGCTGACCGGCTACTTCGCCGCCCCTGAGCTACTGCGATCGGCCGGCGTGACGCTCGACGGTTCGACCCTCGCCGCCCGGCTCGACGCCGATACCTTCGAGAGCGACGTCCCCGGCCTGTTCGTTGTGGGTTCCGCCGGGTTCGGCACGCGCACCAGCGACGTGTTCATCGAGAACGGCATCGTGCACGCCCGCAAGGCCATGGCCGCCATCACCCGGCGCCTGCAGCGCGTCCCCAGCGTCGCCTGAGACTCCGCACCGGGCGCGGTGCGGCCGACACCCATCGGGCAACGCTCGTTGCGACGTCCGCGGCGAACCCCGCGCCGCTCGCCCGTAGACTGGAGCGAGGAGGCACGTGGTCATGAGGAATCGCAACCAGGTCATCGGCATCATCCTGATCGTCGTCGGCATCCTCGTCCTGATGGGGCGCATGGCCGGCGCCGGCAACATCGGTTGGCCGTTGTTCGTCCTCGTGCCGGGCGTCGCGCTGCTGGCGTGGGCGTTCCTGGGAGGCGAGGAAGCGTCGACGCTGGCCATCCCCGGCAGCATCGTCACCACCATCGGACTGATCCTGTTCGTGCAGAACCTCGGCGACTACTTCCAGTCGTGGTCGTACGCCTGGGGGCTGATCGTGTCGGGGGTAGGCTTCGGGATCTTCCTGCAAGGCGCCCTCACCGCCGATCACGACCGTGAGCGCGAGGGCATGCGCGTCGTGACGGTGGGGCTCGCGCTGTTCGCCGCCTTCGGCGCGTTCTTCGAGTTCTTCGTCTTCGACAACTGGGCGGGGAGCTGGGTCGGCCGCTGGTTGCTGCCGCTGGCCCTCATCGCCGCCGGCCTGGTGCTCTGGGCCCG
>CAZTTB010000217.1:1529-3071 GCA_964616005.1 uncultured bacterium
TCCAGACGGGCTTCGTGCCGCCGCGCGCGCTCGCGGCGCTCGCCTTCTACTGGCCGGTCCTGTTGATCGGCGTCGGCCTCGACCTCCTGCGCCTGCGCCGCCCATGGGGCGTTCCCTACACGGGCCTGGCCGTCCTCGTCGTAGTGCTGGCCGCCGTCGTGATCCGCCCGCCCGACACCGGCGCGACGGTGACGCACTTCCGCGAGCCCGTCGGGGCGGCCCGCAGCGCCAGCGTCCACCTCGAGCTGTCGAGCGCGCCGACCCGCGTGTTCGCGGCCCCCGACGGCGCCATGCTGCTCGACGCCGAGATCCACGGGCGACCCGCGGCGACCTTCCGCGTGCAGGAGGGTCGCGACAAGTCGGTGACGGTCCGCGCCGAAGCCGGCGTCCTGTGGTTCCCCGCCTCCATCGGCTCGAGCCGGTGGGACCTCGGGCTCGGTCGCAGCCTGCCGCTCGATCTCACGGTCGACGGCGGTTCCGGCAGCGCCACGCTCGATCTCGACGGCCTGCAACTCAGTGGCCTGCGGGCCGACGTGGGTTCCGGCTCGATGACCCTGGCCCTGCCCGGCCAGGTCGATCGCTACCGCGCCAGCATCGACGGCGGCAGCGGTGCAACCCGTGTCACGGTCGCCGCCGGCGCGTCGCTCGATCTGGCGCTCGACCTGGGGTCGGGCCCGACCGATCTCCGCCTGCCGCCCGGCGGGCGCTTGAACGTGACCCTTCGCGCCGGTAGTGGCCCGGTCACCATCGACGTTCCACAGACTGCGGCGGTGCGCCTCGAGGTCCACGACGACGGGTCGGGTCCGCTCCGGGTGGCGCCCTTCCTGACGAGACAGAGCGGCTCGGGTGACACCGGGGTCTGGACATCGGCGACCGGCGCGGGGCCCGGCGGCGAGATCACGATCATGGTGGCAAGTGCAGGTTCGGGCAGCCTCACGATCCGCTGACGGAGGTGACCGGCGGTATGCTGGCCACCATGACATTCGACCTTTCCTTCCTCCGTGAGCTGACCTCCGCAGCCGGCACGTCGGGCTTCGAGGCGCGCCCGGCCGCCGTCTGGCGTGCGCACGCCGAGGCGGCCGGCGCTGAGCTCGCGACCGATGCCTACGGCAGTGTCTTCGCCACCTTCCGGCCCGGCGGGAAGCCGCGCGTGATGCTCGCCGGTCACATCGACGAGATCGGGCTCATCGTCAGCTACGTCGACGACAACGGCTTCCTCTACGTGCGTCCGGTCGGCGGCTGGGACCCGATGCAGCTCATCGGGCAGCGCGTCCGCGTGCTCGGGCACGCCGGCGACGTGATCGGGCTGGTCGGCAAGAAGGCCATCCACCTGATGAGTGCCGACGATCGACGCAAGGTGCCCAGCATGGACGACCTATGGATCGACATCGGCGCGACCTCCCGTGAGGAGGCCGCGGCCCGCGTGCGAGCGGGCGACACCGCGGTCATCGAGCAGCCGTTCGTGGAGCTGCTCAACGGCCGGGTGGCGAGCCGCGCCATCGACGATCGCATCGGCGCCTACGTGGCGTTGGAGGCGGCCCG
>CAZTTB010000218.1:0-3048 GCA_964616005.1 uncultured bacterium
GCGGGGATGATCTTCCAGCTCGGCACCGCGATCGGGAAGTTGCCCGCGGTCACCATCGCCACCACTCCCAGTGGCCGGCGGTAGGTCATCAGCTCCTTGTTGGGCATCTCCGAGGGCACCGTCTGACCGTACAGGCGACGCCCCTCGGACTGGAAGAAGTGGCAGGTGTCGATGGCTTCCTGCACGCTGCCACGCGCTTCCTTCAGGGTCTTGCCCATCTCGCGCGTGACCAGGCGACTGAGCGCCTCCTTCTCGCGCTCCAGCGCCACCCCGATCGAGCCGATGAGCTCGCCGCGGATGGGGGCCGGCGTCTTCGACCAGGTCTTGAACGCTCTACCCGCGGCCTGGCAGGCGGCTCGCACCTGCTCCTTGGTGGCCTCGGGGAACACGCCGACGATGTCGGCCAGCTCGCTCGAGTTGCGTGACTCGAAGGTGCGCTCGCTGCTCACCGAGCGACCGTCGATCAGGTTGCCGACCGCCGCCTTCTGCTGTTGACCGGGGGCCTTGACTTCGGCCATGGAATGCCTCCCTCCGGGGCGCCGACCGCCCGCGCCCATTACCAACAAATGGCGTCAGGGACGGCGCTCCCGCTGTTCTTCGATGCTACCACGTGGCGCGTCGGGCGCCCGACCCGGCGGCCTCAACCGCGCGACAACCGGCCGGCTCGGGGTCAGTACCCCAGCCTCTTGTCCACCACGTTCCTGAGTGGCTCCCCGGCGCGGTAGCGCGCGAGGTTGTCGAGCGCCAGCGCCATGGCGCGTTCGCCGTAGCGCGGCGTCGCGCCGGCGTAGTGTGCCGTGACGAGCAGATGGGGCGCGCCCCACAGCGGCGAGCCGGCGGGCAGCGGCTCGGTCTCGAACACGTCGAGGACAGCGCCCCGCAGGCGACCCTCGGTCAGGGCTGCGGCCAGAGCGGCCTCGTCCACGGTGCCGCCGCGCCCGATGTTGACCAGCACGGCGCCGGGCTTCATGCGCCCGATCCGCTCGGCGTCCAGCAGACCCTGCGTCTCGTCGGTGAGCGGCACGGTGAGCACCACGGCATCGGCCTCTGCGAGCTCGGCATCGAGCTCGGCGGGGCCCACCATGCGCTCGACGCCTGCCGTTGCCCGCTCGGGATGACGCCGCACACCGGTGACGCGCATGCCGAAGGCCCTCCCGAGCTCCGCCACGCGCCCGCCGATGGCGCCCACGCCCACGACCAGCAGGTTCTTCTCGAACAACTCGAAGGGCTCGACGTCGTTGAAGCCGTGCCAGCGCCGCTCATGCTGCGCCAGCACGGCCGCAGGCAACTCCCGCGCCAGCGCCAGCAGGCCGGCGAACACGTGCTCACCGATCTGCACCGCGTGGATCCCCACCGCGCTGGTGAGCGTGAAGGCGGCGTCGGCCAGCTCCGGATGGTCGCGCAGCCAGTCCGCACCGGCCGCCCACTGCTGGAACCACGCCAGCCGGGGCATCCCGGCGAGCAGGTCGCGCGGCGGGAAGCCCATGACGATCTCGATCTCACCGGCGCGGCGGAGCACCTCGTCGCGGTCGCGGGTGACGACGACCTCGTACTCGGGCGCGTCGGCCCGCACTCGCGCCTCCACGCCTTCCGGGAGTCGTTCGGGTTCGATGGCAAGGAGCAGGACGGGCATGGCGCCAAGGATATCCCGAGCGGCGCCGGTGGCACGGTCGCCGGCGAGGCCCCCGGCGGGGCACACGCACGGCCCGCCCTCAGGCCTCCGCCATCTCGGCTTCCAGGCTCGGCAGCAGCACGGTGAACGTCGTGCCCTGCCCGGGTGCCGAGCGCACGGCGACGCTACCGCCGTGCGCCTCGACGATGGTGCGCACCACCGTGAGGCCGATGCCGCTGCCGCCTGCGGCGCGACGCCGGGTGTAGTAGCGGTCGAACACGCGTCGCTGCGCCTCCTCGGCCAGGCCCGGACCGTCGTCGTGCACGTCCAACCGGACCTCCTCCTCTTCGCCCGTCACGCGCACGCGCACGCCTGCCGCGCCGCTGGCGGCCTGCAGGGCGTTGCGCACCAGATTCCGGACCACCTGCGCCAGCCGCTGCGGACTGGCCAGCACGCGCGTGTCGCCCTCGTCCACCACGACCACGCCCGGGTACTCGTGGGCCACGCGCCGCGCCAGCTCGGCGAGGGGGACCGCCTCCAACTCGACGGGGCGCTCGAGCTCGCCCCGCGCCAGCGTCAACAGGTCCTGCGAGGTGTAGAGCAGCTCGCGCGCGGCGTCCCGGGCGGCCAGCACGTGCGGATCGGGAGCCTGGGCGGAGAGCGCATCGAGCTGACCCGCCACCACCGACAGTGGCGCCGCCAGCTCATGCGCGACCTCGGCCAGGGCGTCGCGCTCCGCCTGCTGACGCTCACGGATCGCTTCCAGCGCGCGCTGCAAAGCGCCGTACACCCGTCCGACCTCGTCGTCGCGATCGGTCACGGCCGTCAGGTGCGGATCGCGCGGGTCGAGCTGGTCGGCCTGCACGGCGAGCTGGCGCAACGGCCGCAAGGTGCGGCCCAGGATCAGCAACCCCGCCAGCATGGCGGCGGCGGCGATGAGCGCGCCCGAGGTCACCAGGCTGACGCGCAGCGTGCGCCGCGCGGCCAGCGCATCGGTGATGTCCATGCCCAGCCGCACGGTGCCCAGGGTCGTGCCGCCGGCGAGCCGCCAGGGCGCCGACGCCACCATGAACGTGCGTTCCCCGAGCTTCACGGTGGTGGGCATCGGCTCCAACGGCAAGGCCTCGGGATGGCCGCTGGGGATGGCCACCGTGCCGGAGCGGGTGACGAACTGCAGGGTCATGGATTGACCCGGCGTGTCCAGGAACTGCTCACCCACCGCCGCCTGGCTCAGCAGGTTCTGAACGCGGCTCAGCTCACGCTGCAAGAGTTGACCGAGCTCGCGATCCTGGATCTGGCCGAACACGGCGCCGGCGAGGCCCGCGAAGGCCAGCAGCGCCAGCAGCAGCGCCGAGGCCAGCAGCAGACTGAGGCGGAAGCGCAGCACCGGACCCTACCCGGTCGCCTTCAGAACCCGCGGCTCCAGGTGGCGGGCC
>CAZTTB010000219.1:0-3034 GCA_964616005.1 uncultured bacterium
GTGGCCCGGTCAGCGGTCACCGCTCCGCGCCATCAGGGTGGGCGGGAACGCCAGGACGAAGGCCGTCGACAGGAGGCCGATCGCGGCCAGCACCCAGAAGACGAGCACCAGCGAGCTCGGGTCGACCCAAAGGCCGAGCACCAGCACCAGGATCGCTCCCAGCCCGTTCGCGAGCCCCATGGCGATCCCCGACCCCATGGACTTGCTGCCTGGGAACATATCCTGGCCGATGAGGACCGTGGCCGACGCGCTCAGGAACATCGAGATGCCGACGAGGGCGGCGAACACCCATATCCACACGCCGTGCGCCAGAGCGATCGGCACGATGAAGACCGACATCGCGACGGCCGACAGGATCAGGATCGGGCGCCGGCCGAGCGTGTCCGTGAGTTGCCCGCCGGCCAGGTTGCCGATGACGCCGAGCACCAGCATGGTCGTCACGATCGAGGCGCCTCCGACGAGCGATCCGCCGCGGGCGTGCCACAGCAGGGGGATGAACGTCACCAGCCCGGCAGTCACCAGCGCCCGCAGGCCGCGGTAGCCGATCAGGGCCGCCAGCGGCCGGGCCTGTCGGCGCCAGCCGAGCGCGCCGGCGGTGCGGCGGCGCGCCGGCAGGCGGGGGGCCCAGCGCCACAGGAACGGCACCGAGACGAGCGCGGGGATGGCCACGATCCAAAGGCTGCGCAGGCCGAACGACGTCCCGATCAGGCTGGCGACGGTCGGCCAGATGCCGCGCCCGAGCTCGCCCCCCACCAGGAAGGCCGACGTCAGCAGGCCCTGCCGGACGGGAGCGACCGCGCGCACGGCGGCCATCGCCTGGGGGTGGAACATGGCGCTGCCCAGCCCGATCAGGACCAGGAAGGCCATCAGCGAACCCATCGAGCCGGCTCGGCCGATCATGGCGCCGCCCAACGAGCTCGCCAGCAGGCCGATCACGATGAGGCTCCGGCCGCCCACGCGATCGGCGATCCATCCCATCAGCGGCTGCGTCGTCTGACCGATCGACAGCGCCGCCATCAGGGCCCCCGCCATCCGCACCGGCTGGTCGAGGGACAGCAGGACTGCGGGGAGGACGCCAGGCAGGAAGTTGGCAGCGCCGTCGTTGAGGAAGTGGACCCAGCTCAGGCCGAGCAGCCTGCCGGCGTCGGGGCGCGCCGTCTCGGCGTGGTCGGGCGCCGTTCCGGTGGGGGCGGTCTCCACCAGGCGGGGCGGACCGGCGTCGACGTGCCCCCTCATGACTCGGTGGGGGCCGCCGGACGGACCGCCTGCGCCACGACATCGACCGCAGTCGCGGTCGTGGGGCCGTGCCGCTGCTCCGTGGGCTCGGCCGCGCGCTCGCCCGAAGGTCGTGGCATGGGCTCTCCCGCGGGTTCACCGCTGGACTGGTTCATCCGGGCTCCTCCTTCGTGTCGGGCGCGGCGGGGTCTTCGGGTCCGTGGGCGCCGGGCAGGGTCGCGTCGATCTCATCCGTGGTGAGCGCGCTCGGCTCGGGGCCGTCCGCGAGCGCGCTTCGCAGCTCGCCCAGCAGGGAACGCAGGTGCGCCAACGCACCACCGGCGTGGTGCTCATGTTCATCCGGGCGCTCGGCCACGCGCTTGTCGAGGCGCTCGTCGAGGTGCGCTGCCAGGCGCTCCTCCCAGGCGCGGGCGCGGCGGGCGACCCGCGAGGCGACCTGCCGGCCCTCGTCGGTGACGCGCAGTCGGCGCCGCTGGCGGTGGGCGGGGTCCTCCACGGACCGGAGGTAGCCCCCGCTCTCGAGGGTGTCGACCAGGCGCTTGGCGTTCATGGCGTCGGTGCGCATCCGACGTGCGAGCTCGCGGAGCCCGAGCCCCGAGCCCTCCGCAAGCAGCCGCAGCACCAGAGCCTGGGGAGCGCTCAGCCCCAGATCGGCGAGCTGCTCCTCCCAGGCCGAGCGCAGCGCACGGTGCGCGCTCCCGAGCAGGAACCCGAGGCCGGCTTCGGCCGAGCCGGGACCGCGTGTCGGTTCGGGATCGCCGTCCTCGTGCGGGCGGCCGCTGTCCGGCCGGCGATCGTGGAGCCTCGTCGTCACGACGGAAGGGTACGCCTCCGACCGTAGCTTTGTCTACGGTCCAAACAACACAGTGCGGCGACCTGCCCGTCCGGCCTCGCCAGCGGCGAGCGTCTCTATAAGACCCGGTACGGCTCATCGAGCGTTTGCGAACCAGGAGACACGTCTTCAGGTCGTGCGGATGCTAGCCTCCATATACCCCCAGGGGGTGTACGACCGAGGTCCGCTCGGGCCGCCCCCGCCCCGTTGGAGGAGAGACCCATGGCCCACTTCGGAATGTCCGCGACCGTCCCCGGCAGCTACGACGAGGTGAAGGAACGCGTCGTCGCCGCGCTCAAGGACCAGGGGTTCGGCGTGTTGACCACCATCGACGTGCAGTCCACCCTGAAGCAGAAACTCGATGCCGACATGGAGCGCTACGAGATCCTCGGTGCCTGCAACCCGGCGTTGGCGTACCAGGCGCTCGAGGCCGACCGGGAGATCGGGCTGCTGCTGCCCTGCAACGTGGTGCTTCGCCAGGCCGGCGGCGGTGTCACCGTCAGCATGCTCGACCCCGAGGCGATGTTCTCGTTGGCCGAGGACACGGGCGGCGGCGCCCTGGACGAGCTGCCGTCGCAGGCTCGGGCGCGCCTGGTGAAGGCGCTCGAGGCGGTGAAGGCGGTCGCCGCCGGCTGACCGCCCGCTCGATGGGCCGACGGCCCGCGCGCCGACGCCTGCCAGCCCGGGGCCCTGAACGAGACCGTGCGCGAGGCCGCGGGCGGAACCGCGCGCTGACCCGCGCACCGGCCCTCATGCGCGTTCACGACCGGCTTCCTACACTGACCTGACGCGGGATCGGGCCGGATCGGCGCGACCCCGCGGGACGGGAGCGAGCATCGTGCGGGTACGTCCTTCCCTCCAGCTCCGGTTCGTCTGGCTCCTGGCCGCGGTCCTGCTGCCCGCTGCGGCGGCGCAGAACCCACCGGCTTCCTGCCGCGGGCCTACCCTCGACACACCGGCCGGCGC
>CAZTTB010000220.1:0-3021 GCA_964616005.1 uncultured bacterium
GGCGATGAACACCGGCAGCGTGGCCGCGGCGGTGTTGGTGAGGTTGATGCTCCAGAAGGCCTCGTTCCACGCCAGGATGATGGCCAGCAGGCAGGTCGACGCCAGGCCGGGGATGGCCACCGGCAGCACCACCCGCGCCATGACCTGCGCGGTGTTGGCGCCGTCGACCTGGGCGGCCTCGTGCATCTCGGCGGGGATCTCCTTGAAGTAGGAGTAGATCATCCACACCATGATCGGCAGGTTCATGGCGGTGTAGACGAGGATCAGGCCCCACAGGTTGTCGAGCAGCGAGAGGTCCTTGTAGACCAGGAAGATGGGGATGAGCACGCCCACGGCCGGGATGAACTTGGTGCTGATCATCCACAGCAGCGTGCCGTCGGTAGCGCGGGTGGGGTAGAAGGCCATGGCGTAGGCCGCCGGCACCGCCAGCAGCACCCCGAGAGCGGTGGAGATGAGCGACGCGCCCAGCGAGTTGAGCGCGTAGTGCAGGTAGTCCCCGCGGGCGAGCGCCTCGCCGAAGCTGGCCAGCGTGGGGTGGAAGAAGAAGTGCGGCGGCACCGTGAAGGCCGCGGCCTCGCTCTTGAACGCGGTCATCAGCATCCACAGGATGGGGAAGAAGAACAGCAGCGCCACGGCATAGCCGACCACGGTGAGGAGCCACTTGCGGCGGAGCTTGCGCCCGCGCGAGCGGTCCTGCGGGAGCTGACGAGCGAGGCCGGGCGCGCTCATGCTTGCGCCCCCTCGGCCAGGTTCGACGCCACGAAGCGCACCAGGAAGATGGCCACGATGTTGGCCAGGATGACGGCGAAGATGGCGATCGCCGAGGCCGTCCCGATGTCGTACTGGAAGAAGGACTCCAGGAAGATCAGATAGGGCAGATTGGTGGTGGCCAGGCCCGGGCCTCCGGAGGTGGTGGCGTAGATCTCCGCGAACTTGGTGAGGAAGAAGATGCTCTCGAGCATGATCACCACGTAGATGGTCTGGCCCAGGTGGGGCACCGTGATGAAGCGGAACTTCTGCCAGGCGCCGGCGCCGTCGAGCGAGGCGGCCTCGATCTCCTCGGCGGGCAGCGACTGCAGGCCGGTGAGCAGCACCAGCAGCGCGAACGGCACCCACTCCCAGCTGATCATGGCCACGATCGAGGGCATGGGGTAGGTCGCCAGCCAGTCGACGGGCTTGAGGCCGACCGCCTTGAAGATTGCCGCGAACAGCCCGTAGACCGGGTGCATCAGCATGTTCTTCCAGATGAGCGCGGTCACCACGGGCATCACGAAGAACGGCGAGATCGCCAGCGTGCGCGCCACCCCGCGACCGAAGAAGTCGCTGTCGAACAGCAGCGCCAGGGCCAGGCCGATGACGACCGTGAGCACCAGGCAGGCGACGACCAGCACGATGGTGTTGTAGAGCGACGTCCAGAAGGTAGCGTCGGCCAGCAGGGCACCGTACTGGTGTAGGCCGACGAAGCCGCGCCGGCCTGGCTGGAGCAGGTTGTAGTGCCGCAGCGAGAAGTAGAGGGTGAGCGCCAGCGGCACGATCATCCAGAGCAACAGGAAGCCGACCGAAGGCCCGAGCAGCAGCGCCATATTCGGGCGTCTGCGGCTTCTCCTCCGCCGGCGGCTGACCTCGACATGGCTCGTGGCCGTGGACATCGTCTGGGTCCCCCTATCGTGCCCCGGTGGCTGCTCGGCGATCCGTGCATTCTAGCCCCGGTGGCGCGGGGGTGGGGCCCGCCGCTTCGGCGGGCCCCACAGGCTTCGGTCGACGCGCTGCTGGCTACTGCCTACTTGATGTAGCCGGCGTCCTTCATGGTCTTGGTGACGTAGTCCTGGGCTTGCTTCAGGCCGTCCGCGACGGTGGCCTTGCCGGCGGCGATGCTCGCCAGGATCTGGCCGACGCGGGTGCCGAGCGCCTGGAACTCGGGGATGCCGACGAACTGCACGCCCGTGTAGGGCACCGGGTCCATCGACGGGTGGGTGGGATCTGCCGTCTGGATGCTCTGCTCGACGATGCTGGCGAACGGGGCTGCACTCTGGTAGTTGGGGTTCTTGTAGGTGGAGTCACGCGTGCCGGGCGGCACCGAGGCCCAGCCGTTCTTGCTCGCGACGAGCGCGATGTACTGCTTGGAGGTGGCCCACTCCACGAACGTCTTGGCCGCCGCCTCCTTCTTGGTGGACTTGGGGATGGCGAGCGACCACGACCACAGCCAGTGCGAGCCGTTCATGGTCTTCTCGTGCGGCGCGAAGGCGAAGCCGACCTGGTTCGCCACCTTGGAGTTGGCGGGGTTGGACAGGTAGCCCGCGGCCACGGTGGCGTCGACCCACATGGCGCAGGAGCCGTTGGCGAAGAGGGTCTCGTTCTCGGTGAAGCCGTTGGAGGTGACGCCTGGAGGACCGTAGTTGGTGACGAGGTCCTTGTAGAAGGTCGCGGCATTGGTCCAGGCGGCCGAGGTGAGCTGCGGCTGCCAGTTCATGTCGAACCAGCGCCCGCCGAAGGCGTTGACCATGGTGTCGAACACGGCCATGTTCTCGCCCCAGCCGGGGAGGCCGCGCAAGCAGATGCCGTAGACGTTGTTGCCGGGGTCGTTGAGCTTGGCCGCGAAGGTCTTCACCTGGTCCCAGGTCGGCTTCTCGGGCATGGTGAGGCCGGCCTTGGCGAACAGATCCTTGCGGTAGTAGGTCATCGACGACTCGGCGTAGAAGGGAACGGCGTAGAGCGTGCCGTTGTAGGAGAGTCCGTCGCGTACCGGCTTGAGGAGGTCCTGGACGTCATAGCTCGCGGGCAGATCGTTGAACGGCCGCAGCCAGCCGTTCTTCGCCCAGATCGGCACTTCGTAGGTGCCGATGGTCAGCACGTCGTAGGCGCCGGCGTTGGTGGCGATGTCGGTGGTGACCTTCTGGCGCAGCTCGTTCTCCGGCAGGACCACCCAGTTGAGCTTGATGTCGGGATGCGTCTGCTCGAACTGCGGGGTGAGCTTCTGCATCACCACCATGTCGGGGTTGTTCACCGTCGCGATGGTGATGG
>CAZTTB010000221.1:0-3006 GCA_964616005.1 uncultured bacterium
CCGGCCTGGATCAAGTCCAACCAGATCGAGGCCTGCCGCGTCACCATGAGCCGCTACTTCAAGCGCGGCGGCAAGATCTACATCCGCATCTTCCCGGACAAGCCCGTGACGAAGAAGCCACAGGAAGTCCGCATGGGGAAGGGCAAAGGCGCGGTGGAGTACTGGGTCTCGGTGGTGAAGCCGGGACGCGTGCTCTTCGAGGTCGCCAACGTCACGGAGGAGCAGGCCAAGGAGGCGTTCCGCCTCGCCAGCCACAAGCTCCCCATCAAGGTGAAGATGGTCGAGCGGGAGATCTACGATGAAGCCCAATGAGGTCCGCAACCTGACGTCGGACGAGATCCACCTCGAGGTGGACAAGCTCCGCCAGGAGCTTCTCGACCTGCGGATCCAGGCCGCCGTCGGTCACGCCTCGAACCCGAGGCGCATCCGCACGGCGAAGCGGGAGATCGCCCGGCTTCTGACCATCGCCGGCGAGAAGCCGGAGGAGACGACGCGATGAAGAGAGCCATGCAGGGGCGCGTCGTGAGCGACGGAGCCGACAAGACGGTGACGGTGAACGTGGAGCGGCGCCTCAAGCACCCGCTCTACGGCAAGGTCGTCACGCTGTCCAAGCGGTACCTGGCCCACGATGAGCGTAACGAGTACAAGCTGGGCGACCTGGTGGAGATCACCTCCAGCCGTCCGATCAGCAAACGCAAGCGCTTCGTCGTGACGCGCCTGCTCGAGAAGGCCCGGGGCTAAGGGCAGGTCAGGAGCATTCCGTCATGATCCAGCAGGAGACCTTCCTCGATGTGGCCGACAACTCCGGCGCCCGCAGGATCCAGTGCATCCGGGTCCTGGGCACGGGGCAGCAGTTCGTCGGCTCGGTCGGCGACGTGGTCGTGGCGGCCGTCAAGGACGCCATCCCCCACGCGCAGATCAAGAAAGGCGACGTGGTGAAGGCCGTCATCGTTCGGACCAAGAAGGAGATCAACCGCAAGGACGGTTCCTCCATCCGGTTCGACAGCAACGCGGCGGTCATCATCAACAACCAGAACGAGCCCCGTGGAACCCGCGTGTTCGGGCCGGTCGCCCGGGAGCTGCGCGAGAAGCGCTTCATGCGCATCGTCTCGCTCGCACCGGAGGTGCTCTGACATGTCGAGGCCCAAGATCCGCATCCGCCGCGGCGATCAGGTCCGGGTGATCGCGGGCAAGCACAAGGGAGCCGAAGGCGAAGTCCTAACGGTGTTCCGCGACACCAACCGTGTGCTCGTCAAGAACGTCAACGTCATCAAGAAGGCGCAGCGGCCGACGCAGGACAACCCGCGCGGCGGCTTCCTCGAGCAGGAAGCGCCCATCCATCTCAGCAACGTGCAGCTCCTCGACCCGCAGTCCGGCGAGCTCACGCGCGTGGGCTACGACGTCGACGAGAGCGGCCACAAGCACCGCGTCGCTCGCAAGTCCGGCGCCCGATTGGACGAGTAGGAAGAGCATGGAGAAGGTAACGCTACCCATCAAGGTTCGATACGAGCAGGTCAAGAGCCAGCTCGTCGAGCGCCACGGCTACGGCAACCCCATGGCGGTGCCGCGCGTGGAGAAGATCGTCATCAACATGGGGGTAGGCGAGGCTCGTGAGGACTCCAAGGTCCTCGAGCGCGCCTCCAAGGAGCTCGGTCAGATCGCTCTGCAGCGCCCGGTCATCACCAAGGCCAAGAAGTCGGTGTCGAACTTCAAGGTGCGCGCCGGCATGGCGATCGGCCTCAAGGTGACGCTGCGCGGAACGCGCATGTGGGCGTTCCTGGACAAGCTCATCAACGTCGCTCTGCCGCGGGTGCGCGATTTCCGCGGTGTCAGCGCCAACAGCTTCGACGGGCGGGGCAACTACAGCCTCGGCATCCGCGAGCAGCTGGTGTTTCCCGAGATCAACTACGACCAGGTCGATGCTACGCGCGGCATGGACATCACCATCGTGACGACGGCCGAGAGCGACGAAGAGGCGCGCAGCCTGCTCGAGTTCCTCGGCATGCCGTTCAGGAAGTAGGGAGGACACGTGGCAACGAAAGCCCAGATCGCCAAGTCCAATCGCAAGCCCAAGTTCCAGGCGCGGCACGTCAATCGCTGCAGCCGTTGCGGGCGCTCGCGCGCTTACCTGCGTGACTTCGGGCTGTGCCGCATCTGCGTTCGGGAGATGGCGCACAAGGGGTATCTCCCCGGTGTCGTCAAGGCCAGCTGGTGAGTCGCGGCGCTACAAGCGAGAAGCGCTACTAGCGGGGCAGAGGTCAACGCGCTTTGCGTTGAAACCGGCCCCAAGGAGGACCCATAAACGATGCAAACGGATCCCATTGCTGACATGCTCACCCGCATCCGCAACGCCCAGGCCGTACATATGGCCAGCGTGGACGTGCCGGCGAGCAAGTTCAAGAAGTCCCTGGCGGACGTGCTGGTCCGCGAAGGTTACCTGAAGTCGATCGAGGAGGTCGAGGTCGGCGGCCATCCGGTGCTGCGGATCGCGCTCAAGTACGGTCCCAAGCGCACGCCGGTGATCCACCAGATCACCCGCGTGTCGACCCCGGGCCGGCGCGCCTACGCCAAGGGGAAGCACGTGCCTGTCGTTCGCGGCGGCCTCGGGATGTCGGTCGTGTCGACGTCGCAGGGCCTCATGATCGACTCGGAGGCTCGCCGCAAGAACGTCGGCGGCGAGATCGTCTGCGAGGTGTGGTGAGATGTCCCGCGTAGGTCGCGCGCCCATCACGCTCCCCAAGGGCGTCGAGTTGCAGGTGTCGGAGAGCACCGTGAACGTGAAGGGGCCCAAGGGCTCGCTCTCCGTCGAGATCAGCCCCCGCATCTCCGTGAAGGTCGACGACGGCGTCGTCACCATGGAGCGACCGACCGATCACCGCAACGACCGCGCCCAGCACGGGCTGGCGCGGAGCCTGGTGGCCAACGCCGTCGCCGGAGTGGTGGGCGGCTTCCAGAAGAACCTGGAGATCCAGGGCGTCGGCTTCCGCTGCCAGATGAAGGGCAGCG
>CAZTTB010000222.1:0-3006 GCA_964616005.1 uncultured bacterium
CGGCCAGCGTCACGCGGATCCCCTTGCCGGGCAGCGCCAGGGTGTCGCTGACCGGGCGCACCGGCAGGTTCTCCTCCTGCGCTTCCTCGAGGATGCTGCGCGCCAGCGGGTGCTCGGAGGTCTGCTCGACGGCGGCGGCCGCGGCCAGCACGTCGAGCTCGCCGACGGTGATGCCGACCACGTCGGTGACATGCATCTTGCCTTCGGTGAGGGTGCCCGTCTTGTCGAAGGCGATGACGCCGGTCGAGCCGAAGTCCTCCAGCGCCCCGCCCCCCTTGAACAGCACGCCCATGCGCGCCGCCGCGGCCAGCGCCGACAGCACCGCGGCCGGCACGCTGATCACGATGGCGCAGGGGCTCGCCACCACCAGCAGGGTGGCCGCCTTGTAGAAGGCCTCCCAGCGCGGCAGCCCGATGAGCAGGAAGATGCCCAGCGCCGCGGCGGAGCCGAGCAGCACGAAGATGGTGTAGCGCTGACCGAACCAGGTGCTGAAGCGCTCGCTGGGGGAGCGCTGCGATTGCGCCTCGGTGACCAGCTCGATCATGCGGGTCAGGGTGGACTGGCTCGCCTCCCTGGTCACGGTGATCTCGAGGGCGCCGTGGCCGTTCATGGAGCCGGCGAAGACGTCGTCGCCCACGACCTTGTCGACGGGCACCGACTCGCCGGTGATGGGGGACTGGTCGACGGCGCTGCCGCCCTGCAGCACGCGGCCGTCCACCGGCATGCGCTCGCCCGGCTTCACCACCACGCGCGCGCCCACGCGGACCGCGCTCACCTCGACCTTCTCGAGGGTGCCGTCGTCGCGCAGCACGTTGGCGGTGTCGGGGCGGAGCTTCATGAGCGACACCACGGCACGCTTGGTGTTGCCCAGGGCGTAATCCTCGAGGGTGCCGGCGAGGCTGAACAGGAACAGCAGGATGGCGCCGTCGCGCACCGCGCCGACGGCGGCCGCCGCCAGGGCGGCCAGCACCATCAGCAGATCGATGTCGAGGTGGCCCCGCCGTAGCGCTTTGAGGGCCTCCCAGCCCGCGGGCACGCCGCCGGCCAGGTAGGCGACCGCGAACAGGCCGTACGCCAGCGGCGTGGGCGCGTGGGCGAAGGCCGCGATGACGCCGGCCAGCAGGCCGCCGGCCGTCAGCGCCGTGAGGACGATGTTGACCCGGAGCGCGGCGCGCTCGGCGTGCATCTCCTCCAGCAGGCGTTGGGCGGACGAGGTCATGGCAGGATACTAACTCGGAATCATTCCGATTTCAAATCCAAGGACAGGGCTCGGGATTGCGCATCGGCCCGGACGCCCCTGGAGCGTGCTCGACGCGCCCGCACGGCGTACTCGTGGCCCTCCGCCATCCCCGACTGCGATACTCGGATTTCCTTCCTCCTGGACGGCTTCCGCGACCCCAGTATGCATCGGCGGCGGCGGGACAGGGGTCCCGACAACGCCCGGGGCGGGCGCCACGCGCTCGAGCGGCCGGCGGCGCCTGGTATCGCGCACGGTCCATGCAGGCAGGCGCGTGCGTGGATGGAGGTCCGTCGATCGTGAACGGAACGAACGGGCCACCGTATCCCCGCCCGAGGGCGCCTGCCAAGGGACACCTGACTGCCCCCGGCGGCTCTAGAATCGAGGCGAGGCACGACGTGGGACCGTCGCGACGTTGACCCGGTGTGCGCCGGGGGAACGGGCGGCGCCGCGGTCCGGACATGGGCCGTGCGGGTGCGATCGCGTGGGCGGTCGACACCAGGGGAGGTCCTCATGCAGGTGGAACGTAGGCGCCTTCGTCCTGTCAGCCTCTTCGTGCTCAGCCTGGTGCTGGTGTTGGAGGCGAGCGCGGCACTCTTCGGCGGTATCCCGATGCTGCGCGATCCGTTCGGCGCGCCGTTGGGGATGTCGACGTCGGTGCTGGCGGGCACGCCCTTCGACAGCTTCCTGGTGCCCGGCCTGCTGCTCACCCTGGTGCTGGGCGTGTACCCGCTGGTGGCGGTGCTGCTGCTGTGGTGGCGGCCGGAGTGGCGGGCGATGGCCCGGCTCGAGCGCGCCACCGGTCGGCACTGGGCCTGGAGCGTCGGCATCGGCGCGGGCCTGGCGATGATGGTGTGGATCGCCGTGCAGGTGCTGATGCTCGGCGCCACCAACCTCCTGCAGGCGTTCATCGCCGGCCTCGGCCTGGTGGTCGTGCTGCTGGCGTTCGTGCCGGAGGTGCGGCGGGCCTACCGGTCGGCGCCGGAGGCGGTGCGGTCGGCGGCCGTCCGGCCCGAAGGCTGGCGGGCGGGCGCCGGACGGGCCGGCAGGCGGTAGGGGCTGCGGTCGGCAGCTGCGGGTCGGCAGCTGCGGGTCGTCCGCATATGGATTGACAAGCGTCGATACATCGACTACTATCGATCCATGCAGGCCCTTGCCGACCGCCTCAAGGCCCTGGCCGATCCCACGCGCCTCGCCATCATCGAGTTCCTCCGTGCCCCGCAGGCCGACTGCTGCAGCCGCAGCGACGGCGTCTGCGGCTGTGACATGGAGGGCGTGCTCGGCCTGTCGCAACCGACGGTGAGCCACCACATGAAGGTGCTGGTGTCGGCGGGGCTGGTGCGTGCCGAGAAGCGCGGCCGCTGGGTGTACTACGAGCTCGATTCCGAGGCCGTCGGCCGGCTGGCCGACGAGCTGGACCGGCTGCGGCTCGCGCCCCCGGTTCCGGCCTGACGTCGGCCGCCTGCGAAAAGGGAGAGCGCCATGAACGACCTGTACCTGAGCCACCTGCTCCATCAGCATCTGGACGCGCTGCGCCGCCAGGGCGAGGGGCGCGCCGCGGTGCGCCGCGCGTTGCAGGAGCGCCGCGCGGATGCGGCGTCGGCCCGGAAGGTGCGGCTCGCGTCCGTCGGCCGGGACACGGCATGTTCGGCCGGCCGGCCCGTCCCGGCGGGGGCCGGCGCCAGCTGCTGCACGGCGGGCGCGTGAGCGCCGCCGGGCCCACGGGCCGCGTGCTCGGCGTGGACATGACGCCTGCCATGCTGGCGCGC
>CAZTTB010000223.1:0-3005 GCA_964616005.1 uncultured bacterium
TAGCTCGGCTTGGTCGTAACGACGACCTGGTACTTCGGGTTCTGCGCGTTCCACTCCGACGCACGATCCTTCATCCACTGGATCATGTCGGGATTGCTCAGCCCCTCGAAGAAGTCGAGCTTCGTCTGCGCCATGGCCGTGCCGGCAAGCAGAAGGGCGAGAGAGAAGAGGATGATCAGTCGCTTCATGTGTGCCCCTTTCCTTAGGTCGTGCAACCGGTTGGCACGCTAGCACCCGTTCGTCATGGCTCTGTCCGACGCTCCTTGTGAGGGCGGCATCGCCGACCTCCGCCCGACAGGCGCCCGACGAGGGCGGCTAGCGCCCGGCGCCGACATCACCGACGGCGCCCCCAGCCAAACCCGCCGGCTCGACCAGCACCTGGCCTCGTCTACCTTCGGACGGCCCCGAGGTGCACGGCTCGGGCGCCTCCGCCGACGACGCTCACGCTGGCCGCTTGTCCAGGAGTCGAGTCTACCCCGTCTGGGGGGCGAGGTCCACGGCACCGAACGCGCCGTCGGCCCGCGCGGATGGTACACAGCGCGTGCCGACTTCGCTTCGGACCGTGGCTCGCACGGCGGCGTCACTGGATAACGTGCAGCAGGTTCGGCAGGAAGTTGACGAACCAGGGCACGTACGTCACCAGCAGCAGCACCACCACCATCGCCGGCCACAGGGTGAGCATGGCGCGGCTCGCCCGCTCGATGCGGATGTTGCCGATGGCGCAACCCACGAACAGCGCGGTGCCGACCGGTGGGGTGGTGAGCCCGAGGCCCAGGTTCATGAGCAGCACGATGCCGAAGTGCACGGGGTTCATGTTGATGGGCGGCGCGGTGACGATGGGTAGCAGCACCGGCGTGAGGATCAGGATGAGCGGCGCCATGTCCATGATCGCGCCCAGCAGCAGTAGCAGGATGTTGATGAACAGCAGCAGCAGGATCCGGTCGTGCGTCAGCGACAGCAGCCCGGACGCCAGCAGCGAGGGGATGCGCAGGTAGGCCATGAGCCAGGCGAAGGCGCTGGCGGTGGCGATCAGGAAGATGACGATCGAGATGGTCCGCACCGACTGCAGCAGCGCACCCCACAGCTTGCCGGGGGTGAGCTCGCGGTACACGAAGGCGCCCACCAGGAAGGCGGTGACGGTGCCGATCGCGGCGGCCTCGGTGGCGGTGAAGAAACCGAAGGCGATGCCTCCGACGATGATGAAGCCCACGCCGAGGGCGGGGATGGCCTCGAGCGAGATGCGCACGCTCTGCCTCAGCGGCGGCCTCGGCTCGGACGGGTAGCCGCGCCGCAGAGCGATCAGATAGCTGGCCACCATCAGCCCCAGGCCGATCATGATGCCCGGGATGTAGCCGCCCAGGAAGAGCGCGCCGATCGACACGCCGCCGGCGGCCAGCGAGTAGATCACGGCATTGTGGCTGGGCGGGATGATGAGGCCCTGGGTGGAGCTGGCGACCGTGATGCCGACGGAGAAGTCGGTGTCGTAGCCCTTCTGTTTCATCATAGGGATGAGGATCGAGCCGTTGGCGCTGACGTCCCCCACCGCCGAACCGGAGGCCCCGCCGAACAGCATCGACGCGACCACGTTGACCATCGCCAGCCCGCCCCGGATAGGCCCCACCAGGACCCGCGCGAAGTCGACGAGCCGGGCGGCGATGCCGCCCTCGGCCATGAGCTGTCCCGCCATGATGAAGAAGGGGATGGCCAACAACGGCGTCGAGTTGACGCCGTTCGCCATGCGTTGCGCGACGATCAGCGGCGGGATGCCGAGCAACAGCACCGTCACCAGGCTGGCGATCCCCAGCCCGAAGGCGATCGGCACGCCCAGCACCAGCAGCACGCCGAAGGTGCCGAGCAGCGCCCCGATGGGGCCGAAGAGCCTGTCGAAGCCGAACAGCGCGACCACGCCGACCACCAGTGCCGCCACGATGACGAGGAACACCAGCCGGACGAACGGGTTGCGGCCCGTGGTACGTTCCTCCGCCTCGTCGTAGGACGACCGCGGTGGCAACAGGATGTTCTTCGCCGAGAAGAACAGCATCAGCACGCCGCCGACCGGGATGCCGAGGTACATCCAACCGATCGGCCACTTGGTGGCCGAGAAGGTCTGCATCATGGTGCGCATCGACAGCTCCCAGCCGTACCAGACCAGGTAGGCGCCGAAGGCGGCGGCGAGCAGCCACACCAGCCGCACCAGCGGGACCCGCAGGCGCGGGTCGACCTGACGATGGAGGATGTCCATGGCCAGGTGCTCGCCGGTGCGCACCGCCAGGGCGCTGCCGACCATGGCGAGCCACACCATCAGGATGAGGCTGACCTCTTCGGTCCAGCGCGGCACCGGCAGGCCCGGGACGTAGCGGGTGAGCACCTGCCAGGAGATGGCGAACACGATGCCGACGAGGAGCGCCACCACCGCCGCCCGCACGATGGCCACGACGAAGTCCTCGATGCGCTGGTAGAGATGGCGCGGAGGGGGGGCTCCCCCCTCCGCGCCGGCGTGCTGGGTCACGGGATCGCGACTCCTCTACTTGGTGTCGACGATGCGCTGGATCAGGTCGCCGTACTGCGAGCCGTACTTGTCGTAGACCGGCTTCATGGCGGCCTGGAACGCGGACGTGTCGACCGTGATGATCTCGCTGCCGGCCTTCACGACCTCGTCGCGGCTGGTATTGGAGAGCTGCGCCCACAGCGCCATCTCCACGGGCACGCTGGCCAGGGCGGCCTCGCGCACCAGGCTCTGGTCCGCGGCGCTGAGCTTGTCCCAGGTGGACTTGCTGATCATCACGACCTCGGGCACGCGGGCGTGACCGTCGAGCGTGAAGTAGGGGGCCACCTCGTAGTGGCGGACACCCTGCGGGCCGTAGGAGGGGAAGTTGTTCTCGGCGCCGTCGATGACGCCGGTCTGCAGCGCGCTGTACACCTCGCCGAAGGCCATCGGCACGGGCTCCGCGCCGAGCGCCTTCATCATGTCCAGGACGACCTCGCTCTGCTGGGTGCGGATGCGC
>CAZTTB010000224.1:0-3004 GCA_964616005.1 uncultured bacterium
GATGCGATTGGCAACGGTGATCATGGGAAACCTTCCTCCCCGGCCGCGAGCGGCCGTTGCCCGGTTGTACCGCCTCGAGAGCGCGTCCGAACGTCGCCGAGAAGGCAGCGAACGGCGCGCTCATCGCCACCTCGCGGTCGCGTCCGTCGCACGCGACCTCGTCGCGCTCCCTGCGGGTGAGGTCGACCGGACGCCGAAGAACGCGAGCAGGCCATAGTGCAGCGAGAGCACGACCGTGGTCCGGCCGATCATCACCGCGCTAGGCCGCGGTGCGCGCGCCTCCGGCTCCGGCCGTGACGGCGCGCGCGGCGCCGACGTCCGATCTCCAACCCAGCCGGCCGCGCGTCCCGAGGACGACCGCGAGCGCGACCACGACCGTCATGCCGAAGACGATCAGCATGTAGCGGCTCGTCGCGGGGGCCCACATCGACCCCGCGTTGAACGAGGCGTGGGCGAAGGCCGTGTAGAAGACACTCCCTCCGGTGCTGTTGTAGAGCCACGTGAACAGTACCGAGAGGGCCGTCGTGCACACCAGGAACGCCAGGAACATGGGCGCTGCGCTCGCGAAGGTCGAGCCCGCACCGTTGTAGTTCGGCGTGTACACGTACAGGGACACGTGCCAGATCCCCCAGAGCACCCCCAGGACGAGCGATCCCTTGAGCGGCCCGGCGATCCGCTGCAATCGCGGAAGCGCGAAGCCGCGCCAGCCTGGCTCCTCGTTGAGACCGCCGCCGCCGAGGAAGATGACGACCAGCTGGACGAGGTAGGTCACGACGATGACCCCCGCCGGCTTCGCGAAGGCGTCCAACCCCCCGGGCAGGAAGAGCCCGCAGGCCACCACCAGCACCGGGAGGCCCACGCCGCCGAGCAGGTACCAGCGGACGCCGACATCGTACTTGCGCAGTCTCCGTCTCAGGTCACGGACGCCTTCGCGGCCGTCGGTCGCCCACACCATGAGGAATCCCGCAACTGCGGGCCCGAACGTGCCGGGGATGGCCCAGGGGATCACGGCCGCGTGCAGAAGGCCCAACACCACCAGGTGATAGACCCAGGTGAGACCGAACGCGAGACCGAAGAACGCCGTCAACGGTGCACGCCGCGCAACGCCCCGCCAACCGCGCACCCCCACAGGACTTGGTGAGAGAACTCCGTCCGATCGCATACGGCCCCCTTCTACGTCACCCTCGAATCTCCAGCACATCGTCGTGAGACCGGCGTTCCGACACCAGTGTGTTTTGTCCCGCTGGCGGCAAGGCATGACAGGACCGATCCTCCGGGCGCTGTCCGTCGCGGCTGCCCGGGGCCTGAAAGGCGGTCTCGCGGCCGCGAGCGATCCATCCGGTGGGCGGAGGTCGGGCTGTCCGGGCTGCGCACGCGGAGGGACCGATCTCGGCCACGATGGTGCCGTAGCCCGAGGTCATGCGCGGGTTCACCCAGGCGGACACGGTGAACGCTCCGGTGGTGCCGAACAGGTACTCGGAGTTGGGGTCCGGCGTCAGGTAGCTCGCCACGTAGGCATCGATGCCGGTCAGCGAGTGAGCTGCTCCACGCCGGTGTTGGGGCCGCCGATGGCCACCATCTTGATCTGGGACTGGCTCAGCGTCTGCCGCGGCTCGACATCGGTGTACGCGCTTCCGCTCGCCACCACCCCGTCGTAGGCGAAGTCGAGCGCCGCCTGGATGCGTTGCTTGCTGGCGGTGGACTTGAGCGAGAACGTCAGGACACGACCGTAGCTGACCGACGCGACGTAGAGGGGGAGGTTCGACGCGCTCACGCAGAGCTGCTCGAGCTCGGTCGGGCTCGGTCGGGCTCATATCCGGTGCCGTGGCAGCCTGGGGGGTTCGCCGTGATGGACTCGCCGAGCGCGTTTTCTCGGCTTCGGAAGGCATGGAACGGAGGACGTAGACTTCAGCGGAGTATCGACGACGTGCCGTCGCAGCCGTGAGGGTCATGCGCGAAGCAACGCATGGGCGAGCGATCCGTAACCGGGGAGGGGAAAGGACGAACGTGGATACCATCGTCATCACAGGGGCCAGCGACGGCATCGGTGCGGCAAGCGCGCGCGAGCTGACGGCCAAGGGGCATCAGGTCGTCCTCGTCGGGCGTTCGCGAACCAAGACGGAGGCTCTCGCCCGTGAACTCGCTGCACCGTTTCATGTGGCCGACTACGCCAGCTTGAGCGAGGTCCGCCGGCTTGCTTCGGAGCTCGAGCGCTACGACCGCATCGATGTACTGGCCAACAATGCCGGTGGGATCATGGGTAAGCGCCAGGTGACGGAGGACGGCTTCGAGATGACCTTCCAAGTCAACCACCTCGCACCGTTCCTGCTGACCAAGCTGTTGCTGAAGCGCCTCATCGCGGGCCGCGCGAAAGTCATTCAGACAACGAGCGCTGCTGCCAACACGTTCGGGGGCAAGTTCGACGTCGCCGATCTCAACAACGAGCGTGCCTACCAGCCGCAACTCGCCTACGGGAACGCCAAGCTCGCGAACATCCTGTTCACCCGCGAGCTCCATCGACGGCATCAGGCGGACGGGATCGCCGCCGTGGCTTTCCACCCTGGCGTCGTGCGCAGCAACTTCGCGAGCGACGGCCCCCAGCTCATGCGGTTCGCGTATCACTCGCCTGCGAAGTATCTGATGATCAGCTCCGAGGCCAGCGGGCGCAGGCTCACGGCGCTGGCCGAGGGTAGGCCCGGTGTCGACTGGCAGGCGGGCGAGGTCTACGACAAGAGCAAGCCGATGGCCGTCAGGTTCAAGGACGACGACGGTGGCGTCGCACGTCGACTCTGGGAGCGCAGCGAAGAGCTGGTCGCCCCGCGAATGTAGCCGGCCACCGCAGGACCCCGCGGCCCGCATCCCGGCTTGCGGTGTCTCCGGCTTCGCCGTGGGATGGTTGTGGCATGAGGATCATCCAAGGCTTGATCGGGCTCGTGCGTAGGCCGATGGCCGAGCGGCACGCCCGCGGCAAGGCGATCGCCGAGCTCGCGGACGAACTCGAGGT
>CAZTTB010000225.1:0-3001 GCA_964616005.1 uncultured bacterium
CCACGACGAGCGGCAGGAGGAAGCGTAGGGACCTGATCATCAGGGGGGAGGATACCATCGAGGGGGTGAGAAGCCTAAGTGGCGCCGTCACCGGCCCTCAGGCGGAACCCGAGGGGCAGGAGATCGTCCACCGTCGTCACCACCACCGCGCCGACGCCATTCACCAGATAGACCGTCGCGTCCGGCGCGAACTCGAACAGCACCTGGCGGCACGCCCCGCAGGGGCTGGCAGGCGGATCGGCCTCGGTGTACACCACCAGCTCCCGGAAGTGGCGGCCGCCGCGGGTCGCCAGCGCCTGGACCGCGGACTGCTCGGCGCAGCGCGACAGGCCCAGACTGGCGTTCTCCACGTTGGACCCGGCGACGATCGCACCGTCATCGGAGCGCAGCGCCGCGCCGACGTGGAAGCCCGAGTAGGGGGCGTACGCGTTGGCGTGCGCCTGTCGCGCCGCGGCCAGCAGATCCTCCGGTGGCGTGCTCAATGCAGCATCCCCAGCCGGACCATCAGTGGCGGCCCCAGCACCGCCAGCCCCACCAGCAGAGCACAGGCCGCCGCGATCAGCACCGCGCCGGCCGCCATGTCCTTGGCCGCCCGCGCCAGCTCGGCGAAGTCGGGCGAGGCGAGGTCGACCACGCTCTCCAGGGCGCTGTTGAACAGCTCCGCCGAGAACACCAGGCCGGCGGCCAGCAGCACCGGTACCAGGGGCGCCCCCAACCACCACGCCAACGCCAACGCCAACAGCCCGATGATCAGCTCGACGCGCAAGTTCGCCTCGCGCCGGAGCGCGTACCATACGCCGCGTCCGGCGTGCCAGAAGGCGATCGGCAGGCTGGAGCTCGACCGCCTCACGGCTCGTCCTCCGGCACCGGTCCGGCCCCGGCCAACGACAGGATGCGGCGCTCGGCGGCTCGGAAAGGCTCCCACGCGGCCTCGCTGGTGTGATCGAAGCCGCGCAGGTGGGTGAGCCCGTGCGCGGCCAGCACCATCACCTCGCGTTCCAGCGCGATGCCACGCTCATGGGCCTGGCGTGCGGCCGTGTCGAGGCTGATGAAGATGTCGCCGAGATGGCCGATCGAGGGGAACCCCACGTCGTCCGGCTCGGCCGTCGGGTAGGACAGCACGTCCGTGGGCGCATCGACACCGCGATCGCGCGCGTTGCGCTCGTGCATGGCCACGTCACCGATCAGGACCACGGTCAGGTCCTGTCCCTCCGATCCGAGCTCCGCCAGCAGCGCGCTCAGGGCGTGCTCCAGACGTTCAAGCGGTCGGTAGCGCTGCGTCTCGTCGAGGATCTCCACTGCCACGGCGAAGCGATCTGACCTCCTCCGGGGAAGGATAGCTGATACGGCGGTGGAGGATCGCCGTGAGCATGCGCTCGAAGGTGTTGGCGATGATCTCCATATCGTGGAAGTTCAGAGGGCTCTCCGAGAGCTGCTCGTCCTGCAGCCGCTGGTCGAACAGCCGATCGATCATCGCACGGATGCTCGACTGGGTCGGCTCGGTCAGCGTGCGCGAGGCCGACTCGACGGTGTCCGCCAGCATCAGGACGGCCGTCTCCTTGGTGTGCGGCTTCGGCCCGGGATAGCGGAAGTTCAGCTCGTCGATGTTCGATGCGTCCTCGAGCGCACGCTTGTAGAAGTAGCTCAGCACGGTGGTGCCGTGATGCTCCGCGACGTAGGGCGCAAGCTCGCGCGGCAACTTGAACTCCCGCAGCAACTCCAGCCCGTCGCGGACATGGCTCGTGATGATGAGGTAACTCAGGTGCGGACTCACGTGATCGTGCGGGTTGTCGCCGCTGAACTGGTTCTCGACGAAGAAGTGGGGTCGGCGCATCTTCCCGACGTCGTGGTAGAGCGCGCCCACCCGTGCCAGCAGGGCATTGCCCCCGATGTGCTGCACCGCCTGCTCGACCAGGTTGCTGATGATCAGGCTGTGCTGGTAGGTGCCTGGCGCCTCGATGAGCAGGCGTTGAAGTAGCGGGCTGGTGGGACTGGAGAGCTCGAGCAGCCGGTAGTCGGTCAAGAACCCGAATCCGCTCTCGGCCAGCGGCAGCAGCCCCAGGGCGGTGATCCCGGCGAGCACCCCGGCGCCCACCAAGAACAGCGCTCCCAGCGCCGTGCCGCCCGCGGTCATGCCGCCCCCGATCAACACCAGCACGACCAGCGTGGCACCACTGGCGAGGCCGCCCACGGCACCCGCCAGCAGCAGCGCCACCCGGCTACGCACCGTGAGCACCAGCACGCAGGCCACCACCGAACCGATCAACGTGGTGCCCAGCGCGAACATCGGCGCCAGCGGTGCCATCAGACCCACGGCCAGCGCCATCCACACGGCCCACATCAGCCCGGCGGCCTCGGAGATCAGCACCGCAACCACCAGGGGTACCAGCAGACCGAACAGGAAGTTGCCCGACACCAGCAACGCCAGCCGCTGGACCGCCACCACCGCCAGCGTGAGCACCACCAGGAAGGTGAGCTGCGACACCGACAGGCCGGGGGCCAGGCTGCGCCGGGCGTAGAGCAAGGGAGCGCTCAGTAGTAGCGCCAGCAACAGCGAACCCAGCAGGATCCAGAAAGTGCCTTTGAGCTGCGCCGTGCGCGCGCTGTACAGGCCCAACGCTTCCAGCACCCGCAAGTTGTCCTCGGTCAGCGTCTGCCCCTCGCGCACGATCACCTGGCCGGCACGGAGCGATTGCATGACCGGCTGGACGGCCGCTGCCGCGGCGTCGCGGGCGGCCTCGGTGAGCTTGGAGTCGGGCACCGACGTGGCCACGAGGTAGCGCTGCAAGAGCAGCCGCACCTCGCGCTGGCGGTCGACCGGCGCCTTCTGCACCGCCTGGTCCACCAACGCGGGGATCTGCGTGTCCTTCACGCCGTTGGGATCGCCGTAGGCGTTGACGACGTAGTCGACCACGTCGGGCGGCAGGCTCGATGAGGTGACGGCGCTGGTGACGAGGTTCTGCAGCTCGGGATCGCTGGTGTACACGGTGCCGATCTGCGC
>CAZTTB010000226.1:0-2987 GCA_964616005.1 uncultured bacterium
GGCGGAACCTGGTGGACGTGCCCATCGAAGAGCCCGGCACCATCCCGCACGAGGTGCTCGGCGAGCACGGCACCAGCCGCGTCATGCTGAAGCCGGCCGGTGCGGGCACGGGCGTCATCGCGGGCAGTGTGCCGCGCGCCATCGTGGAGCTGGCCGGGTACAGCAACCTGCTCACCAAGGAGCTCGGCTCGCGCAACCAGACCAACGTCGCGTACGCGGTGATCGAGGGGCTCAAGCAGCTCAAGACCTACAGCGAGGCGAAAGCCGAGCGGGAGGCCGCGGAATGAAACTCCGGCTGAGACGCAGCCTCATCGGCGTGCCCAAGGATCAGCGGGCGACGGTGCGTGCGCTCGGCCTGCGCAAGGTCGGTGACAGCCGCGACGTCGTGGACAACGCCAGCGTGCGCGGCATGGTCGACAAGATCGCCTACTTGCTCGACATCGAAGGGCGGGAGCACAAGTGAAGCTCAACGAACTCAAGCCCGCGCGGGGCTCCAAGAAGCAACGCCGTCGCGTTGGGCGGGGCCTTGGGAGCGGTCGCGGCAAGACCGCGGGGCGCGGACAGAAGGGCCAGAAGAGCCGCAGCGGGTTCAGCGGCGGCGCCGGTTGGGAAGGCGGTCGGTCTCGCCTCATCATGCGGCTGCCCAAGCGCGGCTTCACGCGCGAGCGGGAGCTCTTCCAGATCGTCAACCTGTCCGATCTCAACGGCTTCGCCGAAGGGGACAAGGTCGATGTCGAGAGCCTCATGGCGCGCGGGTTGGTGCGCAAGGCCGATCGCCCCATCAAGCTCCTCGGGGATGGCGAGCTCGACGTGAAGAAGCTGACCGTGGAGGTCGACGCGGTGTCGCGGGCCGCGGCCCAGGCGGTGACCGCCGCCGGTGGTAGCGTCACGGCGCGTGAAGCTGCCGCGGACGCGGTCGAGGAGAGCTAAGGATGCTCCAGGCCTTTCGCAATGCGATGGTCATTGCGGACCTGCGCGCCAAGCTGCTCGTTACCATCGGGCTGCTCACGGTGTACCGGCTGCTCGTGTTCATCCCCACGCCGGGGATCGACATCGCCAGGCTCAAGGCCGGCGGGTTCGGCCAGGGGTCGATCTTCGGCCTGCTCAACTTCATCTCGGGCGGCAACTTCAAGGTGTTCTCGATCGCCGCGCTCGGGGTCATCCCCTACATCACGGCGAGCATCATCATCCAGTTGCTCCAGTCGACCTACCCGCCGCTCGAGAAGCTGAGCAAGGAGGGTGAGGAAGGCCGTCGCAAGATCACGCAGTACACGCGCTACGGCGCCACCGCGCTGGGCGCAGTGCAGGCGCTGTTCCTGGCCATCGCGCTGCTCGGACCGAGCGGTGCGCTGCGGATCGGCTGGGCCAACGGGCCGTTCTTCTGGTTCGTGGTTCTGGTGACGCAGGTGGCCGGTATCTCGGTGGTGATGTGGCTGGGCGAGAAGATCACCGAGTACGGCGTCGGCAACGGGATCTCACTCATCATCTACGCCGGCATCGTGGCGGCGTTCCCCAACGCCCTGGCGCAGGAGTTCGCGCTCATCGGCAAGGGGCAGGCGAACGTGTTCGGGCTCATCTTCTACCTGGCGCTCCTCATCGTGGCCATCGCGGGCATGGTGCTGGTGCAGCAGGCGGAGAGACGCATCCCGGTGCAGTACGCGCGCAAGGTGGTGGGCCGGAAGGTGATGGGCGGCCAGACCACCTACATCCCGCTCCGGCTGAACGCCGCGGGCGTGATCCCCATCATCTTCGCCGTGGCCATCCTGATCCTTCCCCAGACCGTCATCGGGGCGTTCCCCAACACCGTCTGGCTGCAGGCCATCGGCTCCTGGTTCAACCCGTCGCACTGGCAGGGCCTCACGTTGAGCACCTTGCTGATCGTCGGGTTCACCTACTTCTACACGCAGATCACCTTCGATCCGAGGCGCATCAGCGACAACCTGCGCGAGTACGGCGGCTTCGTGCCGGGCGTGCGGCCGGGCCAGCCGACCACGGATCACCTCACCCGGATCACCAACCGGATCACGCTGTGGGGCGCACTCTTCCTGGGTGCGGTCAACGCCTTGCCCCAGGTCTTCGCGTGGCTAACGGGAACGGGTCAGCTGTCGTTCGTGTTCTCCGGCACCGGTCTGCTGATCATGGTCGGCGTCGCGCTCGACACGCTCCGGCAGCTCGAGTCGCAGCTGATGATGCGACACTACGAGGGCTTCGTGAGCAAGGGCCGTATCCGTGGCCGTGGGAGGCGCTTCTAGGTGTCCGCCGAAGCGTCCAGAGCCGAGGTCGTCCTGCTGATGGGTCCCCCCGGTGCGGGGAAGGGCACGCAGGCGGCTAGATTGGCCGAGGCGCGAGACCTTCGCAAGCTCGCCACCGGGGACATGCTGCGCTCACAGGTGGCGCGCGGTACCGAGCTCGGCCTCGAGGCGAAGGGCATCATGGACGCCGGCGAGCTGGTCCCCGACGATCTGATCATCGCCATGGTGGCCTCCGAGATCGATCCCATGCGGCCCGTCCGCGTGCTCCTCGACGGCTTTCCCCGCACGCCGGGACAGGCGGCCGCGCTCGACACCTTGCTCACCAGAGACGGGACCTCGCTCACTGCGGCAATCGCGTTGCAGGTCGACGAGGACGAGCTCGTTCGTCGCCTCGCCAGCCGCGCCGCCGAAGAGGGCCGTTCGGATGACAACGAGGTGACCATTCGCAATCGCATGAAGGTGTACCGGAGCCAGACGCAGCCGCTGTTGGACTACTACGCGGAGCGGGGCAAGCTGCACCGTGTCGACGGCATGGGTTCGGTGGACGAGGTCGCCGAACGCATCGACGAGGTGCTGCCATGATCCTCAAGCGCAGCGGCGAGATCGACATCATGGCGGAAGCCGGGGTCATCAACCGCGAGGCGCTGGAAGCGGTGGCTGCGGCCGTCCGGCCGGGCGTCTCGACCCTCGAGTTGAACGCCATCGCCGAAGATGCTATCCTCTCGCGTGGTGGGA
>CAZTTB010000227.1:0-2985 GCA_964616005.1 uncultured bacterium
CGGGGCCGACGTGATGCTCGACGAGCACACCTGGCACGCCGCGTCCAGCGAGATGAAGACCCGCCGCGCGGTGGTGCGCAACGGCACGGTCCGGGAGTTCGGCTACTCGATCCGGATGTTCATGCCGGCCGAGCTGCGCACATGGCTGCACGAGGCCGGGTTCGCCCGGGTGGAGCTTCTCGGTCGCGAGGGGCGTCCGCTCGCCTCCGAGGACCGTCGGTTGGTGGTGGTCGCGATCAGGTGAGGTGCCGGCGCGTGGATCCAGGGCAGGATTCCGGGCAGGATTCCGGTGGTCGCATGAGGGGCGGAGCCTGCGGGGGACCTTCTGCTCTTGCCCGAGCGCCCGTCACTCCCTACCATCGGTCCGGGCCGGTACCGCGAGCGGCAGCAACGAGACCCTGGCGACGGGCCCAGAGGGGCGGGAACGATGCACGAGGGGATCGGCAGGGTCCGGGTGACGCGAAGAGCGTTGCTGCTCGTGGCGCCGGTGCTGCTGGCGCTGGTCCTGGCGGGGTGCGCCGCCTCGCAGCCTGCGCCTGCGGTTGGCCCCGGAATGCCCGGCTTCTGGCTGGGGTTGTGGCAAGGCATCATCGCGCCGATCACCTTCGTGGTGAGCCTGTTCGTAGACGGCGTGCGCATCTACGCCTACCCGAACGTCGGCCGCTGGTACGACTTCGGATTCATGCTCGGCATCGGTGGGTTCACGGGCGGCATCTTCGCGGGATCGCGGCGGCGGCGGCGCTGAGGCCGGTGCGCGCACTCGATCGCGCAGGCCCGCCCGGGTGTGCCCGGCCTCAGGGCCGCAGGACGATCTTGCCCAGCGTGTGACGGTGCTCCAGCTCGCGGTAGGCATCGCGGACCTCGTCGAGGGGGTAGATCCGCGCGATCGGCACCTCGAGGTCGCCCGCGGCGATCATGGCGACCAGCTCGGCGAGCACCTCGGCGCTGGCGGCGCGCGCCGTGCCCTCGGTCTTGACGCCGTACTTCTCCCCGGCCGCGAAGTTGGCGATGGTGTCGATGCGTTCCGGCGCCACGCCGAGTTCGAGGGCGAGGTCCACGTAGTCCGCCCCGAAGGCGTCGATGAAGGCATCGACCCGGCCGCCGGCCACCTCACGGATGCGGTTCGCCACGCCGTCGCCGTAGGTCACCGGCAGCGCGCCGTGCTCGGCCAGCCATGCGTGATGGGGCGGGCTGGCCAGCGCGATCACCTTCGCGCCGGCCTGGCGTGCGAGTTGGACGGCGAGCGTGCCGACCCCGCCGGCGGCGGCCGATACGACAACGGTGTCGCCGGGGTGCAGGTCCACGGCGCGGACGGCCGCGTAGGCGGTCGTGCCCGCCACGAAGAGCGCCCCGGCGGCCTCCCAGGACACCTCGGGCGGTTTGGGCACGAGCTTCTCGGCCTCGGCGGCCACCAACTCGGCGTGGCTCGAGCGATCGTGGCTGAAGCCGAGGACCTCGTCGCCCACCGCGAAGGCGTCGACACCCTCGCCGACCTCCTCGACGACGCCCGCGAGGTCGCTCCCCTCGCCGGACGGGAAGGTCGCCGGGAAACGGTGCGCCATGCGGCCCTGGCGGATGGCGGCCTCACCGGGGTTGATGCCGGCCGCCCTCACACGCACCAGCACCCTGCCCGGGGGCGGCGGCCGGCGCTCCACCTCCACCACCTGCAAGACGTCGATCCCTCCGTATTCGTTGAAGCGGACAGCGTGTGCCATGGCTCACCTCTTCCGGTGGGACCGGTTCGGTCCCCCGCCGCTCCGGATGCCCGTGACAGCGTTCGGGCCCAGCGACGTGATGCGCCGCCCCGCAGGCTGGCTCGAGGATAGCGTCGGCGACGCTTCGCGAGTGTTCGGACGGCCGTCGGCACGGGGCCGCGGCCGCGCTCCGCGTACTGCGCCTCCGTGCGTGGATGCGGCGCCGCGTCAGGTGCGGAATGACTGGCGCCATGAGGGCGGTCGGTGCAGCGCCGCGATAGGGTACGACCACGGCGACCGGAACTCCGGTCGCCGTGGTCGTACCGTTGCGATCGTGGCGTTGCGATGTACGGGCCTCAGTCGAAGGACGACGCCCGACCGACCTCCACGTGCCGCTCCCCTTCGCCGACGTAGAGCTGACGCGGACGCGAGATGCGCTGCTCGCCGTCGAGCAGGCCTTCCTGCCACTGGGCCAGCCACCCGGGCATGCGTCCGATGGCGAACAGGACGGGGAACATCTCCACCGGGAAGCCCATCGTCTGGTAGATGATGCCGGAGTAGAAGTCGACGTTGGGGTAGAGCTTGTGCGAGACGAAGTATTCGTCCTCGAGGGCGATGCGTTCGAGCTCCAGCGCCACGTCGAGCAGCGGGTTGCGACCGGTCACCTCGAAGACCTCGTCGGCGACACTCTTGATGATCTTGGCGCGCGGGTCGAAGTTCTTGTAGACGCGGTGCCCGAACCCCATCAGTCGGAACTCGCCCTGCTTCACGCGCTCGATGTAGGCGGGCACGTTCTCGACCGAGCCGATCTCGTTCAGCATCCTCAGGACCTGCTCGTTGGCTCCGCCATGGAGCGGCCCGTACAGAGCGGCCGAGGCCGCAGCGGCGGCCGAGTAGGGATCGGCCTGCGCGCTTCCCACGACGCGCATGGTGCTGGCCGAGCAGTTCTGTTCGTGGTCGGCGTGGAGGATGAACAGGACGTCCAGGGCGTGCTCGAACACCGGATTGGGCTCGTACTTCAGCTCGGTTGCCTTCCACATCATGTTGAGGAAGTTGCCGGGGTAGGTCAGGTCGTTGTCGGGGTAGGCGATCGGCATGCCCACCGCATGACGGTAGGCGAACGCCGCCAGCGTCGGCATCTTGGCGATGAGCCGGACGATCTGCGTGTGGCGTTGCCCGGCGTCGAACAGGTCCTTGGCGTCCGGGTAGAACGTGGACAGCGCGCCGAGCGTGCTCACCAGCATGCCCATCGGGTGGGCGTCGTGGTGGAAGCCGTCGATGAACTTCTTGA
>CAZTTB010000228.1:0-2969 GCA_964616005.1 uncultured bacterium
AGCTGGCCCACCGAAGCCGTGCCGATCAGGCCGAACGGGATGCCCTGCACGAAGTACGATGCGGCGCTCAGCAGGTAGGCGGGCACGCCGAACAGCAGCGCCAGCGTGAAGGTGACCGACAGCGTGACGACCACGAAGTTCTGGTAGTAGGTGGTGACGGCCGCGCGGACGATGTCGCCGCTGCCGTACGCCTGGGTGGCCCCGACGCTGGTGACCGCCGTCTTGACGACGCTCACGATGGCGGTCTCGCACTCCTTGGGGAGGCCGGAGCCGACCAGTGCGCCCAGCGCGAACATGGCGTAGAGGAACACGAAGGTGCCGATGACCAGGCGGCGGTGCTCCCGGATGTAGCCCCAGCCTTCGTGCAGCCAGCGACGCAGTGGGCTCGGGCGCAGCAGGCCGAGCAGGATCAGGAGGCTGAAGGCGATGAACAACCATGAAGCCGTGCTCCCCTGAAGCCAGGTGCGCACGCCGCCAGGCTGCACGGTGGTGCGGTAGCCGACGTCGTCGACGGTCCAGGTATCGCCCTTGCGGCTGAGATCGACTTCCACCACGTCGAGCTGGTTCCCGGGGCGCACGGCGCTGTAGGTGAAGCGTTTGCGGTTCGGGTCCTGGGTGGGCTGTTCCTGGCGGTCGTTGAGGTGGACCTGCGTGCCCGCTTGGGGGGCCGGATGCGTGATCATGCCGGGCAGAGCCTGGCACAGCTGGCGCGTGTCGAGGGCGGAGAGCTGCTCCAAGGTGACAGGGCTGCGCTTGAGCCAGGTCTGTACGGCGAGGTCGGCCAGTGCGGCGGGGTCGCTGCCCGTCATGCCGAGCGCGGACGTCGTTTCCGACGCCACTCCACCGCCCGACGCGGGCGCGGCCGTGACGGTGCCGGCAGCTTTCGTGACGGTGCCGGCAGCTGGCGTGCCGCTGGCGGCAGCTGGCGTGCCGGCCACGGTGTCTTGCCCGGCGGCCGTGCCCTGAGCGCCGGCGGCGCCGACGAGCAGGGCCGCGACGACCATCAGGACGAGGAGGGCAGGGGATGAACGGCGCTGGTGCATCGGCAGGGCTCCATCGGGGGCGCGCTGCGCGCCCGCCGGATCGCGCCAGCAAGCATACCCCAGACCGGGCGGCGGGCCGAACCGCCGGCGGCGGCGTGACCGCCTCGGGGCCGGGCGGGAAGCGGTAGACTCTTCTCCGCGATGGCTCGGCCCAAGGTGTGGTACCTCAACGCGGCGCGGCGGACGGTGCGGGCAGTGGCCCCCTGGCTGGCGCCGCCCGACGACGCCTTCGCGCGGTCACGCCTACCCGCAGCGGAGTTCGGCCTCTACCAGGCGATGGACCCGCGCGATCGGCACCATGCCTGCGAGGTCGCCAGGGCGCTGCTGGACCGCCACCCCGGCGTTACGGACGAACTCGTGCGGGCGGCGTTGCTCCACGATGTGGGCAAGTCGGGGCGCCGCTACCGCGTGCTCGAACGCATCCTGGTGCACCTGTTGCCGGAACGGCAGCTGCCGTCCGAGCCGCGCTTGCCGGGCCTGGCCGGGGCCCTCCAGATGAAGCAACACCACCATGACTACGGCGCCGCGATGATCCGCGCCGCCGGCGGCAGCGAAGGGGTCGCCCGGCTCGTCGCCGGCCACCACGTTGCCGGCGGAGAGGCCGAGCTGTTGCGGCGCATCGATGACGAGACCTGACAGCGGCGACCTCCTGGGCTGGGCGCTGGGGCGTCAGCGCTTCGGCGTCCACCTGGGGTTGGAACGGATGCGTCAGCTGCTCGAGGCGCTCGGCCGCCCCGAGCGGGCGTACCGGTCGGCTCTGGTGGGAGGGACCAACGGCAAGGGGAGCACGGCCGCCGTGCTGGCGGCGGCCCTGGGGGCCGCCGGCGAGCGCGTGGGGCTCACCACCAGCCCCCACCTCGTGCGCTTCTCGGAGCGCTTCGTGGTCGACGGCACACCCGTCCACGAGGACGCCCTGATCGACGTGCTGGCCACCGTGCGCCCCGCCGCGGAACGCGTGAGCGCCACCTTCTTCGAGATCGTCACGGCCGCCGCCCTGCTGCTGTTCGCCGAAGCCGGGGTCGACACCGCGGTGCTGGAGGTCGGGTTGGGCGGGCGCTTCGACGCCAGCAACGTCGTCGACCCGGCTCTGTCGCTGATCACGGGGGTGGCGCTCGACCATGTGGCTGTGCTGGGCGGAACCTTGGAGGAGATCGCCCATGAGAAGGCGGGGATCCTGCGCGCCGGCGTCCCGGCCTGGACGGGCGCTTCCGGTGAGGCTCTGGGATGGTTGCAGGCGAACGCTGCGAAGCAGGGCGTGGCGTTGCGGGCGTTGGGGCGCGAGGTCGAGATGTCGGTGGTCGAGCGTGGATGGCAGGGCCTGGAGCTCCATTTCGGCACGCCGTTCGGATCGCTCGAGGCCGTCACCGCGCTGGTCGGACGCCACCAGGCTCGCAACGTGGCGCTGGCCCTGATGGGTGCGGCCGAGCTGGGGGTACCGCTGGACGTGGCGGGGCGCGGTGCCGCGGAGGCTCGCTGGCCGGGCCGGCTCGAGCGCCTGCGCTACGGCGATGGTTGGCTGGTTCTCGACGGTGCCCACAACCCTGAAGCGGCGGCCGCCCTGGCGAACGCCCTGACGACCCTCGAGGGGCGGGTGCCGGTGTTGGTGCTTGGCGTCTCGGCCGACAAGGACGTCGCGGGCGTGGGCTCGGCGCTGACCGGCGTGGCCGAGCGGACCATCGCGACGCGCGCGAGCTCGAGCCCACGGGCCATGGCGCCCGAGGTGCTGGCACGGCTCGTCCGGGCCGACGCCGTGGCCGCTGACCCGGCGGAGGCGCTCCGGCTCGCAATGGGCTGGGCAGGGCCGGACGGTACCGTGGTGGTGGCGGGCAGCCTCTTCCTGGTGGGTGAGGTTCGCGCCCTGGCACTCCACGAGAGGCTCGAGGGAAGTGAGCGCTGGCAGTGAGTGCCGGCTGTGGGTGCCGGCCG
>CAZTTB010000229.1:0-2961 GCA_964616005.1 uncultured bacterium
TCTAAGGCACGCCGCCAGCGTTCATCCTGAGCCAGGATCAAACTCTCCAAGACAAAGTGCTGGATTTAAAGGCTCCAACAGGCCTAAAGCTCATTGGAGTATTGGAATCAACAGGTTCCTTGCATCCGGATTGTCAAGGTTCTCGCGCGTTCAGCGCGAATTCCTATTATGCCCGGATCGCCAGGGTTTGTCAAGCTCGGTCCGAGACTCAGCCTCGTTGGACGAGGCCGGGCGAGGACCGCCGACGCGCCCCAGGAATCCCGTTGGATTCCGGAATCGACAGGTCAATTGCAACCGGATTGTCAAGGTTCTCGGCCTGCCGCCCCTCGAAGGGGGCTCCGCAAGCGCAAGGGCCAACATACACGTAGGCCGCAGACGGTGTCAAGCGGGGCCGGGGAGCGGACCCAGCCGATCGCCGGAGCGCGCCCGTGCAATGCCCTCGGCAACGCCTCCGGGAGCGCGGTGTCCCGCCCGCAGGCCGCCCCGAGGCGCGCGATCGAGCGGGATCGAGCGGGCACCCGGAGCCGCCGACCGGGTTCCGCGACCCGGCGCCACGACCCGGCGCCACGACCGGGCTCCACGACGCGGTACGCTGGAACGCATGAAGCTCGACGACCTGGTGACGTGGCTCGATGACCTCCTCGACATCCACGCCTACCCCGATCCGTCGCTCAACGGCCTGCAGGTCGAGGGCGCCGACACCGTGACCAAGGTGGCGCTGGCGGTCGACGCCAGCCTCAACGCCATCACCCAGGCGGCCGAGCTCGGCGCGGACATGCTCATCGTCCACCACGGCCTGTTCTGGGGACCCGCGAAGCCTGTGACCGGACCCCACAAGCAACGTGTCGCCGCCCTGTTGGGCCGCGACATGAGCCTCTATGCGGCCCACATCCCGCTCGACGCTCACAGGGAGCTGGGGAACAACTGGGGGCTGGCACGCATCCTGCAGCTCGAGGACCTCGAGGACTTCGCGTCGTTCCAGGGCATGCCTATCGGTTGCAAGGGCCGCTTCCCGCACGCCGTCGACCTCCACGATCTGGCCGACCGCATCGAGAAGGCGCTCGGCGAGTCGGTGCTGGTCCATGCCGGCGGCTCCATGACCGTGCGGTCCCTCGGCATCGTCAGCGGTGCGGCCGCCTGGGACGTCGTGACCGCTCACGAGCAGGGCCTCGACGCCTTCCTCACCGGCGAGCCGAAGCACGACGTCTTCCACGAGGTGTTCGAGCGCGGCATCAACGCGCTCTACGCGGGTCACTACATGACCGAGACGGTCGGCGTGAACCTGCTGGGCGAGCGCCTGCGCGAGAGCCTCGGGCTCGACGCCGAGTTCATCCTGCTGCCGACGGGGCTGTAGTGACCGGGCCCTGTCTGGTCGTGTTCGAGGGCCCGGAGGGCGCCGGCAAATCGACGCAGGTGTCGCTCTTCGCCGAGCGGCTGCGTCGCGCCGGCGTGCCGCTGACCGTCACCCGCGAGCCGGGCGGCACGCCCACCGGCGACGCCATCCGCGAGCTGGTCCTCCACGCCGACGTGGCGATCGATCCCCTGGTCGAGTTCCTCCTCTACAGCGCCAGCCGTGCCCAGCACGTGCTCGAGGTGATCCGCCCCGCACTCGGGCGCGGCGAGGTGGTGCTGAGCGACCGCTATGCCGGCGCCAGCGTCGCCTACCAGGGGTATGGACGCGGCCTCGACCTCGCCTTCGTCAACGACCTCAACCGTCGCGCCACCGGCGGGCTGCACCCCGATCTGACGGTCCTGCTCGATCTGGACCCGGAGGTGGGCCTACAGCGGGTCGCCGGGCGGGGGGCGGAGGACCGGCTCGAGCGCGAGGCTCTGGCCTTCCACCAACGCGTGCGCGAGGGCTTCCTGGCCCAGGCCGAGGCCGATCCGAGCTGGCTCGTGGTCGACGCCGGCGCGGCCCCCGAAGCCGTCGCCGACGCCGTTTGGAAGGCGGCGACCGAGCGCTTGGGAGCTGCCTGAGGCCCCATCTTCCGGCGCCCCTCGGAGCTGCGGCCTACAATGGCCCCCGTGCGTCCCCTCTCGCGGTTCCGGCGCAGCGCCGCCCTGGCCCTGAGCACGGCCATCCTGCTGGGCCTCGGTGCCTGCGCTCCAGCACCCCAGCAGCTCACCGTCGACGTCCTGGCGAGCTACCCCCACGACCCCGGCGCCTTCACCGAGGGCCTGCTCTACGCCGACGGCCTCCTGTACGAGAGCACCGGTCTGGTGGGAAGCTCGAGCCTGCGCGAGGTCGACCCCGACACCGGCGCCGTCATCCGCCAACGCGATCTCCCCGCTCCCTACTTCGGTGAGGGCCTCGCCCTGGTCGGCCAGCGACTGATCCAGCTCACCTGGCGTTCGCACGTCGCGTTCGTGTGGGACCGCTCGACCTTCAACCCGCTCGGTCGGTTCCACTTCGACACCGAGGGGTGGGGCCTGTGCTTCGATGGGACCTCGCTCTACCAGTCCGACGGCAGCGCCACGATCTACCGGCGCGACCCGGACACGTTCGCCCTGCAGGGCACACTCACGGTACGGCGGAGCGGCGAGCCTGTGAAGAACATCAACGAGCTGGAGTGTGTGGGGGACAGCATCTACGCCAACGTCTGGCTCACGGACCAGATCCTGCGCATCGACAAGGCCAGCGGCCGGGTGACCGGCGTCGTCGACGCCTCGGGGCTGCGTCGGCGCATGCCCGGCCTCGCCAACCCCGACGCCGTGCTCAACGGAATCGCCTTCGACGCCGCCCGGCAGCGGTTCTTCGTCACCGGCAAGCTGTGGCCGAAGATGTTCGTGGTGCGCTTCACGGCCCCGTCCGGAGGCTGAGGCCGCGGCAGCGTTGCCGCACGCGACGACAACCGAAACCAGCGTGGCTCACGCCACGCCGCTTCGACAGCCGCTGGAGAAAGGGGCTAGTCGGCCGTGGCGCTCGGCGTCGTCGTGGGCTTCGCCGCGCCTTCGGACGCG
>CAZTTB010000230.1:0-2958 GCA_964616005.1 uncultured bacterium
CCAGGAAGCTCGAGCGCACGAAGCGTGCGATGGTGGCCAGCGGTGCCAGCGCCAGACTCACCGCCGGTAGCACCAGCCCGCGAACGCTGGTACTACCGGTGACCGGGAACCAGTGCAACGTCACCGCGAACAGGTAGATCAGCAGGATCCCCAGGAAGAATGACGGCACGCTGATCCCGGTCGCGGACGCGGCCGTGACCGTGAGGTCGAGCCAGGAGTTCCGCCGGGTGGCTGCCATCACGCCCGACAGCAGGCCGAAGCCGAAGGCGAGAGCGATGGCGGAGAGCGACAGAAGCAGCGTGGGCATGAAGTGCTGCCGGACCACGACGAGCACCGGCACCTGCTGCCGGTAGGACAACCCGAAATCGCCATGGACCGCATTCTTGAGAAAATACAGGTACTGCACCGGCAGGCCGTGGTTGAGCCCGAGGCGCACGCGCATCGCCTCGACGTCGGCGAGGGTGGCGTCCTGACCGGCCGCCAGGCGAGCGGGGTCGCCGGGGATGGCGTGGATGAACAGGAACACCGCGATCGACACCCCGAACAGCGTCGGGATGAGCTCGAGCAACCGACGGATGAGATAGCGCCACATGAACCGGAAGGAGCGGCGCGGCGCGGAGCCGGCCCGCGAGCTGGAGCCGGCTCCGCCCGAACCGAGATGCCTTACTGCAGGGCCGCCGCGCGAGCGTCGACGGTGCCGTCGGGCATGTAGAAGACGCCCGACAGGCTGGCCGACTGGCCGGAGATGTTGTAGGGGCTATAGAGGAAGACCCAGGGAGCGTCGTTCCAGATGGTCTTCTCCGCCGCCGCGTAGGCCTGGTTGCGGATGTCCTGGTTGGCCGTGCTGAGGCCGTCCGCGATCAGCTTGTTGACGTTGGGGTTGTTGTAGAACGCCAGGTTGTAGAGGTCTGGCGGCCAGCTCGCCTTGTCGAACAGCGGCCGCAGGCCCCAGTCGGCGTCACCGGTGGACGGCGACCAGCCGATCACGACCGCCTGCAGCGTGGTCTTCTCGAACGGCGCGAACACCGTACTGGAGAAGGTGCCGCTCTCCATGGGGTTGATCTTGGCGGTCACCCCGACCTTGGCGAACATCTGCTGCAGCACCTGGTCGATCTGCTGGTAGGTGGTGCTGTTGAGCGAGTCGATGGTGAAGGTGAAGCCCTTCGGGTAGCCGGCCTCGGCGAGCAGCTGCTTGGCCTTCTCGGGGTCGTAGGCGTAGGGCTGTTGCGCCGAGTAGCCGGTGACCTGCTTGGCGATGGGCGCGGTCAGCTCGGTGCCGTACCCCTTGGCGATGACGCTGACGATGGTCTTCTTGTCGACCGCGTAGTTGAGCGCCTGGCGCACGCGCTGATCGCTGAACGGCTTGGCCTGCGTGTTCATCGCCATGTAGCGCACGTAGATGCTCGGATTGGCCGTCACGCTCAGCTTGCTGTTCGACTTGATGGGGTCGACGAGCTGCGGCGGAAGGTCCTCGATCCACTGTGCCTCACCGCTCTGGAGCATGGCGACCCGGGTGGCGGCATTGGGCACGAACAGGAAGTCGAGCTCACCGACCTTGGGCGCGCTGCCCCAGTAGTTGGGGTTGGCCTTCTCCACGATCTTCTGACCGGGCGTCCAGCTGACGAACTCGAACGGCCCGGTGCCGACCGGGTGCTTGGCCACGTCCTTGCCGTACTTCTTGATGGCGGCCGGGCTGACGATGCGGCCGGCCGGGTGGGCGAAGGTGTAGAGCATCGCGCCGAAGGGCTTGCTCAGCGTGAACTTGACCTGGTACTCGGAGACCGCGTCGATGCTCTTGATGACGTTGTAGAGGCTCTCGCGCTTGAAGTGGTTGGCCGGGTCGATGACCCAGTCGAAGTAGGTCTTCACCGCCTGCGCGTTGAACGGCGTGCCGTCCTGGAACGTCACGCCCTTGCGCAGGTCGAAGGTGAACTCGGTGGCGTCGGGGCTGGCCGTCCACGAGGTGGCCAGCTCGGGAACGAGCTTGCCGTCCTTGTTGAAGCCCACCAGGCCCTCGTAGATCGGTCGTTCGATACTGAAGTCGAGATTCCCGTTGGTGTCGCCTGGGTTGAGCGTGATGGCGTCGCCCGACATGGCGATGCCCACGGTGCCGCTGGCGGCGAACGCGGAGCCGAACGCCAGCAACACCCCGACTGCGACGAGTACGAGTGACTTTCTCATCTCACCTCCGAAAGCGGCTCGCCGCCCGCTTGCCAGCGGGCCGACCGGCGACTTTTTCGCCTGGCCGGTAGTCTACCGCCTCGGCGCGCCCGGGTCGGCATCGCGTCCCGAAACGTCGCCCCGTCGGCGCGCACACGGCTCAGGCGCGCGCGGAGTTGGCTCGGTAGGGGTCGACGTCACCGCCCGAGCGGCGCAGCCGGGCGCGCGCGAGCGCCCGCCGCGGGTCGCCTGGCGGCAGCGCCTCGACGGTGGCGCTCCACAGCTCGGGGTCGTCGCCCAGCCGGTCCGCCAGGTCGAACAGCGCGTCGGGATCGGCAGCCGCGAGAGCGGCCTGGCGCAGCTCCTCCTCCAGGATCCAGCGCTGCTCCTCCACCCCGTAGGCCTCGCTCCCCGGCAGCAGCGGGCCGCGCAACAGGGTGATGGCCTCGCGCACCCGCTTGTCCAGCAGGTGGTTCCGCGCGTCGAGGATGTCGGCGGTGTAGCCCACCGTGAACCTGTAGGGCGCCTCGCTCACCGGCAGCAGGCCTCGGAGGCGCGTGAGCGTGGCGCGCATGCCGCTGGCCGACAAGCCGACCCCGGTGTCTGGCGCGAGGAAGTCGTTGAGCCGTTGCCGCGTCAGCCCGTCGGGGTGGAGCGCCAGCGCCAGGGCGATCTCGGCGAGCCGCGGCGCCAACGCCACCTCCTTGCCGTTCAGCCGGCAGCCGACCCTGCCGAGGAACTCCAGGCGAAGCTCGGCGCGCACCGGGACGATGGCGTCCCACACGCGCTGGAACAGCG
>CAZTTB010000231.1:0-2937 GCA_964616005.1 uncultured bacterium
TGAGGTAGCTTCCGTCCTGGCCGGTGATGCCGGTGATCAGAGCGCGCTTCCCGGATGCCGGCCTTGCGGGGCTACCCGAGGGCGCGTCGGCTGCAGGGCACATGCCCCAAAGTATACTGGCCGGTGTTGCCCGACCCCTTTGGATATCGCCTTGCAGACGGCCGCGGTGCCACGTGACGCGGCTACGGATCCTGCTCAACAGCCTCAACTACCAACCCGAGCCGACCGGCATCGGCAAGTACTCGGCCGAGATGGCGCGGTGGCTGGCAGAACGCGGGCACGAGGTGGACGTCGTCGCTGCTCCGCCCTACTATCCGCAGTGGAGGATCTACGAGGGCTATCGAGGCAGGGGCTTCACCGAGGAGGTCCTCGATGGCGTGCGCGTTCACCGGGCACCGCTCTACCTGAGCCGGTCCGGGCGCGTGGCCACGCGGGCCAGGCTCGCTGCGGAGACGTCCTTCACGGGGGCGTCGGGCCTGACGTGGGCGCGGCTCGGGCTCGCGCGTGAGCGGTTCGACGTGGTGGTGGCGGTCATTCCGCCACTCCAGTCCGCGCTGTGGCCGGCGGCGTACGCGCTCTCGAGATCCACACCCCTCATCATCCACGTCCAGGACCTGCAGGTGGACGCCGCCATGCGCCTCGGGTTCTTCCGGCGCTACCCGTTCCTGTCGCGCCTGCTCTACGGCGTGGAGGCGGCGCTCCTGCGCAGGGCGTCGCTCGTCACCAGCGTGACGGGCAAGATGTGCGAGCGGATCGTGGCGAAGGGCATCGACCCCTCGAGAGTCGCCGTCTTCCCGAACTGGGCCGACACCGAGGCGATTCGCCCACTCCCAGCCGCGAACCGCTTCCGGGCGGAGCTGGGGTTGAGCGAGACCGACGTTCTCGTCCAGTACGCTGGGAACATGGGGGCCAAGCAGGGTCTCGGGCTGGTGCTGGATGCGGCGGAGGCGGTGGCGGGCCAGCCTGGCATCGCCTTCGGGCTGTGGGGCGACGGCGCCGCGAAGGACGACCTCGTTCGCGAGGTGCGTCGCCGGAAGCTGGACCGCGTCCGCGTGTTCCCGCTGGTGTCCTGGGCCGAGGTGCCGGAGCTGCTCGCGGCGGGCGACATCCACCTGGTTCCTCAGCGGAGCGAAGCGGCGGACCTGCTGATGCCCTCCAAGGTCGGCAACATCCTGGCGGCCGGCAGGCCCTTCGTTGCCACCTGTGACCCGGATACCGCGTTGGGTGCCCTGGCCCGGGAGAGCGGGGCCGGTGTCGCCACGCCCCCCGGCGATGCAGGCGCGCTCGCCAGGGCCGTGAGCGAGCTGGCGTCGAGCCGCGACAGGCGGGCAGCGATGGGTCTGCGGGGCAGGGCCTATGCGGAGCGCCGGCTGGCCAAGACGCCGATCCTGCAGGCGTTCGAGCGGACCCTGGTCGAGCTCGCGCGCTCCGGAGGCGTGGCGGCGCCGTCATCGGCGCCGGGCGCTGGGCGGGACGGCGCCCAGAGCCGCTAGCTGCGGGCGGGGCCGCCTCCGGCGATCGCCTCCCGGTAGACGCGCTCGTGCAGGTCGACCACCACGTCGAGCGAGTACTCCTGCTCGACACGCTCGCGGAGCTGCGCCTCGAGGCGCCGGCGCGCCGGACCGTCGAGCCCGAGCGTCGTCTCGATGCCGGCTCTCAGGCGATCCACGTCTCCGGGCGACACCGTCGGCATGCCGATGCCGCGGAGCATCCTGGGTACCTCTCCCACCGTCGTGGCCACGAGGGGAACGCCGGCCTGCATGGCTTCCAGGACCGCGATCGGGCATGCCTCGGAGTAGGAGGGGAACACGAAGACGTCGAAGAGCGACAGCCACGACGCGACGTCCGTCCGGTAGCCCGCGAAATGGATGCGCTCGGACACGCCGGAGGCGCCGGCGCGCGCGCGCAGGCTCTGCGCATACGCCTCCTGTCCCGGCACGGCAGGGCCGACGATCACGGCGTGGACGTCCGCATGCGCCTCCATGACGGGCAAGGCGGCGTCGAGGAAGTCACGGCAGCCCTTGATGGGAGCGAGGATCCCGACGAATCCGAGAACCGCTGCCTCGTCCGGCACCCCGATGGCACCCCGCGACACGCCGTTCGAGGATCGCGTCCCCTGGCCCGGCGCCGGAGCCGGCATCCGGTGCCAGTCGACGCCGCGCTGGCCGGCGAGCCCGTAGTGCCTCACGATCTCCTCGGTGGCCACGAGCAGCCGCACCGAGGGCGCGCGCATCAGCGGCATCACGCTGCGCACGTACCAGGACGGCGTCTGCATGTCGTTGAGATGCCAGGCCACCGGGACGCCGCACAGCCTCGCGGCCAGGACGGGTTGAAGGTTGGTGACCCCGTTCACGTGGACCAGGTCCGGCGCCAGGCGGCGCATGAGCCGCACGAGCTGCAACACCACGACGGGCAGGCTGGCGACGAAGAACGCATTGGCGAGCAGGCTCCGCTTGATCACCGGCATGAAGGTCCGCTCCAGCGGGATGCCCAGCGCGTTCAGCTCACGCTCGAACAGGTCGCTGCCGCCGCTGGGCAGGAGCACCGTCGTGCGGATGTCGCGCTCGCGCAGGCGCGCCCCCACCCAGGCGACGCGCCAGTGCGCACCGCCGGGATAGCTTCGATGAAGGCAGTTGAGGACGTGCAATGCGGCTGGCTCCAGGTCGTCTACGCCGCCCTGCCGGCGGCGTCGAGGAACCACTGGACGGTGCGCGCGAGGCCCGTCTCGAGCGGCACCGCAGCGTGCCAGCCGAGCCTCTCACGAGCCTTGGAGGCGGTCGAGAAGTTGCGCCGGATCTCGCCGGCCAGCGCCCCCGCGCTGCCTATGCGCACGTCGCGGATGCCGGCGTCGGCCAGCACCTCGGTCACGGCAGCGGCGAGAGCGGCGATGGTCGTCTCGCGCCCGCTGGCGATGTGGAAGACCTCCCCGGCCTGGTC
>CAZTTB010000232.1:0-2928 GCA_964616005.1 uncultured bacterium
CCGTGCAGCGGCAGCCAGATGCCCTGCAGCCAGATGATCAGCATGAACATCAACCCGCCGCGACCGATGGCCGCCAGCAGCGCCGCCAGGTTGCCGGCCGTGAAGGCGCGCACCCGGAACAGCCCCAGCCGGAACATCGGGTCGGACACGCGCGTCTCGATCCACGCGAACAACCCCAGCACCAGCAGCCCACCCAGCAGCGCGGCCAGCACGAAGGGGTCGGTCCAGCCGGTGGCGTGGCCGCCGTAGGGCTGGATGCCGTAGGTGATGCCCACCAGGATGGCCACCAGCCCTAGGCCGAAGGTCAGGTTGCCCCACCAGTCGATGCGCGCGCGCTTGACCACGCCGATCTCGCGCAGCCGGAAGTACGCCCACAGGGTGCCGGCGATGCCGACCGGCACCGACACCAGGAACACCAGGTGCCAGTCGAGCGTCGACAGCAGGCCACCGAGCAGCAGCCCCAGGAAGGAGCCGCCGATGGCCGCCACGCTGTTGATGCCGAGCGCCATCCCGCGCTGGTGGACCGGGAAGGCGTCGGTGAGGATGGCGGCGCTGTTGGCCATCAGCAGCGCACCGCCCACGCCCTGCAGCACGCGCAGCCCGATGAGCGTCAGCGCGGCCGAGGGCCCAGTCCAGAACACCAGCGACAGCAGGATCGAGCCGACGGTGAACACCAGGAACCCCAGGTTGTACATGCGCACGCGCCCGACCATGTCCCCGACCCGCCCGAAGCTCACCACCAGGACGGCGGTCACCACCATGTAGCCCATCAGCAGCCACAGCAGGTAGCTGACGTTCTGCGGCTGCAACGGGTCGATGGCGATGCCGCGGAAGATCGCCGGCATGGAGATCAGCACGATCGAGGAGTTGATCGTCGCCATCAGGATGCCGAGCGTGGTGTTGGACAGCGCGATCCACTTGTAGCGGTCGGGATGATCCCTGCCCCCACCGGATGTTCGTGTGGTGTTCGTCGTTCTGTTCATCCTTGCCATGACCCGCTTCACCCCCGTGGCACCCCCTTGGCGTGGCGCGCCAGGGGGATGATAGTACCGGATGGAAGCGATACCGGGGTGCAAGCCAGGCTACGGGACGCGGACCCACCGGGGGAGGAGGGTGACCGGCCGACGGCGGCTATCATCGGAGGGATGCGGCGTCGCGTTCCGCCGGCGCCCGCGCCTCCGGAGGTACCCGATGGCTGCCGATCCCCTTCTCGACACTTTCCGCCGGAACCTCGCCTTCCTGCTCGAGGAGGCCTTCGCATCGCCGGCGCGGCCCGGCGGCAACGCCTTCCTCGACCGACAGACCGGCTGGGAGCCGACGCTGGCCTCGCTCTCCGCGGAGGCGGCGTCCCGGGCCGCGCAACCCGGCGGCACCACCATCGCCGGGCATGTCGAGCACGCGCGCTTCTACCTGGAGGTGCTGTTGCGCTATGCCGACGGGCACCCGGAACAGGTGGATTGGGAGACGAGCTGGACGGTCCGCGAGGTCACCCCGGTGGCGTGGGACGCCCTCCGGGCATCGTTCGCCGAGACCTCGGAACGCGTCATCCGCGTGTTCGAGGACCGCACCCGCTGGGACGATCACGCGATCGGTGCGGCCATGGCCATCCTGGCCCACTCCGCCTACCACCTGGGGGCGGTGCGGCAGCGCCTGGCGTCGGCGGGCGGCTGACCGCCCGCCGACGCCCTTTCGCCGCGCGACCTCGCTAGTAGGTCCCGTTCCAGAAGCCGCAAGCGGCCGCGCGGGGCGGCGCCAGGGACGGCACGCTCGCCAGCGTCCACGCCTTCCCGCTGCTCCCGAAGTCCGGCCAGGCGATCGTCGAACGCCCCGCCGCGGGGTCGCCGCTGCGCACGAACGCCCCCCAGGCCGCCATCATGGCGTCGGACAGACGGCGCTCGGCCGGGGTGAAGGCCATCTTCCCGCCGGCGGTCCCGAACACGAAGGGCAACTCGGCGCCGTGGCAGGAGCGCCGGCTGCACTGCCCGATGTCGGACCAGAGGTTGAACGACGACACGTGGTCGAAGCTGTAGAGGTAGGTCGGGGCGCGCGCCGCGCGCGCCACGGCCCGCGTCGGGCACACGAAGAGACCGTCGCTGGCGGCATCGATCACCTGCTGCGTGTTGTCGCCGAAGAGCGACGGCGGGTAGCGCCAGGCGAGCGCGGCGGTCCGCTCGGGTCCCACGATGAGCTTCGCCAGCGCGTCGTAGCCGAGCACGCCGATGGGAGCGTCGCCGGCGAAGAACACCGTGCCCTCGCTGCCGTTGGTGCCGAGCAACAGTGGCTTGGTGACGCCGCCGTCGAGGGCGGCGCGAAGCGGCTCGCGCACCACCAGACGCCCGTCCACCACCGGCGCCCAGGGGAGGAAGGCGGGGAGCCCCTGCTGGATCACGGCGCTCGTCTGCCCGCTGTGGTCCTGCGCTCGCAGGATCGTCTTCAGCGGCAGGCGCTGCAGACAGGCCAGCGTGTCGCTGGCCAGCTTGCAGCCGACGTGGAGCAGGAACAGGTCGGCGCCGAGGCGCGCCTGCGCCTCCGTCCGGTAGGGCAGGCCCAAGGGGTCGCTCTCCAGGATCACGGCGCGGAACAGCCCGGCGCTGCTCGGGATGGAGAGGAGCTGGAGCCCGGCCGACATGGCGCCGGCGCTCTCCCCGGCCAGCGTGACGCGCGACGGGTCACCCCCGAACGCGGCGATGGACCGCTGCACCCAGCGCAGCGCCAGTTGCTGGTCGAGCAGCCCCAGGTTGGGCGTCACGCCCGGGGCGCCTGCCAAGAAGCCCAGTACCCCGATACGGTAGTTGAGCGTGACGACCACGACGTCCTGGCCCGCCGCCAGCCGGGCGCCGTCGTAGAGCGCGGGCCCGCCCGGGTAGAGCCTCTGGCCGGAAGCGCCGTGCACGAAGGCGCCGCCGTGGAGGAAGACCAGGACCGGCA
>CAZTTB010000233.1:0-2922 GCA_964616005.1 uncultured bacterium
AGGACGCCGTCAGCCTCCACCCCGCGTCGCGGGACCAGATGCACCGGGCCTACCGAGAGCGTTTCCTTGGCCCCATCGAGGCGATCCTCGAGCAGGGCGTCGCCGGCGGCGAGCTCCGCCCGCTCGACCCCGCCCAGACGACCTGGCTGTTGCTGGGCATGGCCTACTCCGGGCTGTCGGCCAGCCCGGAGCGGGTGCCCGCGGTGGTGGCACTGATCGAGGATGTCTTCTTCGAGGGTGTAGAGGCCCGCTGAGGCCCGCTCGGGCCGACGAGGGAGGCTCCCGAAGCGCTGGTAGCATGACCGGGTGGCACTGTCGCTGATGGTCGGGCCGCCCGGCTCCGGTCGCACCCACGTCATGCTGGCGCGCGCCCGCGAGGCCTGCGCGGCGGGGCGTCGCGTGTGGTGGGTGGGCCTGCCGGCGCAGCGGAGCAGCGTGGTACGGCGGGCGACCCTGGAGGGCGGCGTCCCCGCCGATCCGACCGCTCCCGGCGCCGCCACGGCTCCCGGCACGGCTGTCACGATCGGTACCGCGCTCCTCGGCCTCGAGTTCCTGACCCTGCAACAGGTCTACTACCGCATGCTGGCGCGCGCCCGCGAGCTCCACCCGCTGGTCATCGGCAGCGGCCGCCTGGTGCTGGTCGGCGAGGCGCTGGCGGAGGTCGCCGGCGCCGTGCCGGCGCCGGGTGAGGCGCGGCTGTTCGCACAGGCCATCGCCGAGGCCAAGCGTTACGCGGTGGGGCCGGACGGCGTCGGCGCGGACGGCACCGGACCGGACGCCACCGGACCGGACGGTCGCGCCGACCCCGAGCGCCGGCGCCTGGCACGCGTGTTCTCCGCCTACGAGCGCCGCAAGCGGGCCGCCGACGACGCCTGGGACTACGACGACTTCCGGGCGGCCGCCCGGCGGCTGGCCGAGACCGCGCCCGAGGCCTGCGAGGCGGACGTCGTCATCGTCGACGGCTTCCGCGAGCTGGGTCCGCTGGAGTTGCGGCTGTTCCGGGCGCTGGGGCGGGGGCGTGAGGTGCACCTCACGCTGCCGGCGGTGCCCGAGGGGCTGGCGTGGCCGGACGTCAGGCGCAGCGCCGGCGCCCCGCCGCGCAGCGTCGAGCGCTACCGCGCTCCGAATCCCGTCGCCGAGGCGCGCTGGGTGCTGCGCTCGCTCAAGCGCGATCTCGCCACGGGCGGCTACGACCCGCTCGACCTGGCGCTCGTCGCGCCGCCCGAGCGCGTACGGGCGCTCGACGCGCTCGCCGACGAGTACGGCGTTCCCCTGATCGACGAGAGCCCGCGCTCGCTGGCCGAGTCGCCGGCGGGGCGGGTGCTGGTGGAGCTGCTCGAGCTCCCCGATCACCCCACGCCCTCGGCCCTGCTGGCGGTGCCCGAGCTCGCGGAGCTCGCCGATGCCGCCCTCGACGCCGGCGTGGCGGGCGCCGATGCCATCCTGGCGCTGGCGGAGCGGCTCGGCGTGCGCGAGCGCTACCGGTCCTGGCTGGCCGCGCTCGAGGTGGGGAGCGAGCCCCTGGCGTGGGCGAGAAGAGTGCTCGACGAGGTGTTGCCGTCGCTGCTGGTGCGGGCGCCGGCGGCGGCGGACGGGATGCCGGAGGCCTTCCGCGACGCCGCGCTGCGCGCGGCGCAGGAGGCCTCCCAGCTCGCCGCGGGCGCGGGCTTCCGGGCCTGGTGGGCGGCGCTGCTGCGCCAGGGGCGGCTGCCCCGGGAGCTGCCCGGCGGGGTGGCGTTGCTCACGCCGACGCTCGCCAGCGGCCGCCACTTCCGCAAGGCCTACCTGCTGGGGGCGGTCGAGGGCGCTTACGGCGCCGGCGAGCGCGAGGACTACTTCATCCCCGAGGACGATCGCGCCGCGCCGGAGGCGAGCAACGCGCGACTGGGGTTGCCCCGGCGCTTCCAGGGGCGTGACGCCGAGGCGCTCGAGGAGCTGCTGGCGCGCGCCGACGTGCTGGTGGTGACCGCTCCCGAGGCCGACCAGGGCGGACCGCTGGTGGCCGAGCCGGCGCTGACGGGCGGCCTGGCCGAGCCGTTGCCGCCGGTGCCCGCCGGGAGCTTGCTCGAGCTCCCCGCCGAGGCCCGTTACCGCGCCGAGCTCGGCGCGGTGGAGCTGGGCGAGGCCAGCGTCGAGGTGCTGCGCCGCTTCGACACCTGCAGCCTGCGCTACTGGGGCGAGCGCCGCCTGGAGGAGCGCAACCGGGCGGACCGACCCTGGTGGGAGGCGCTGCGCCGCGACCTGTGCCGCGAGCGGACGCTCACGCCCGAGCGTCGCACCGCCCTGGCGGCGGCCTACCCGGAGGCCGCGGAGTGGCTGGAGCGTCGTGGCGACGCGCTGTCGGCCCTCACCTACGGCGTGCTGCTCCCGCAGGCGGGGAGCGCGACGGACGGCGCGGTCGTCCACGCTCGTCTCGACGCCGCCGTGCGCGAGGGCGCGCGCGCCACGCTGGTGCGCTTCGTGGCGCCCGACGCCGTGGCGGACGCCGCCGAAGCCGAGCACGTCATCAAGGAGCGCTGGACCGAGCTGTGGGCGGCCGGCCACCTGCTGGAGGGCTACCGCGGCCGCTTCAAGCGCGTCGACGTACAGGTGTGGCCCATCCTGGGCGACCCCATCGACGTCTACGAGGGCGGCATCCGCTACCGCTGGCGGCAGATCGACACGCGCGAGCGGCGCGTCGCGGCGGCCCTGGAGCGCTTCGGACGGGGCGCCGTGGGACCCCGACCGGGCTTCCACTGCCGCACCTGCCCCATCCTCGACGTGTGCCGGGAGGGCGAGGCGCCGTGAGGGTCCGGGTCGCGTCGGCGGGCACCGGCAAGACCACCAGCCTGGTGCTGCGCTACCTGCAGCTCGTCGATGGCGGCCGCCCGCTGCGGCGCATCGCCGGCGTCACCTTCACCCGGGCGGCTGCCGACGAGCTGC